>JBBRVJ010000014.1:0-31711 GCA_038246975.1 Rhodobacterales bacterium
CAGGTCAAGGCGGTGGACGGGGCCTATCCGCTGTTGGGAACGGTCGGACTTGAAGCGGGCGATCTGGCGCAGGCGTTGGCGGGGGCTGATGGGTTGCCGGGGGCCGTGATGGACAAGGTCTTGGTCGACCGTCTGGAACTGGCGGTGGGTGAAACCTTTCGGCTGGGGGTGCAGACGTTCCGGCTGGGGGCGGTTTTGCTGCGCGAACCGGATTCGGCGACGGGGGGGTTTTCGCTGGGGCCGCGTACGATCGTGCTGACCACCGGGTTGGCCAAGTCGGGGTTGCTGGAGCCGGGCACGTTGTTCGAGACGGCCTATCGGCTTGACTTGCCTGATAATGCTGATCTAGCCGCGTTGGAAACTGCGACCGAGGCGAAGTTTCGCGATGCCGGGATGCGCTGGTCCGACAGTCGCCGCGCGGCACCGGGGGTCGAGCGGTTTGTCGACCGGATCGGCGCATTTCTGATTCTGGTCGGGCTGGCGGGCTTGGCTGTGGGCGGTGTGGGGGTTGCGGCGGCGGTGCGGGCGTATCTGGAGGGGAAGGTGGCGACGATTGCCACGCTGAAGGTTCTGGGAGCGACCGGGGCTTTGGTGTTTCAGGTTTATCTGATGCAGATCGGGGTGTTGGCGTCTTTGGGGGTGGCCATCGGCCTGCTGCTGGGCGCAGGCGTGCCGATCCTGGCGGGGCCGTGGATCGAGGCAGCGCTGCCGTTCCCCGCAGACATCGCGCTGTACCCCAAGCCCCTGATCGAGGCCGCTTTTTACGGGCTGGTGACGGCGTTCCTGTTCACGCTGTGGCCCCTTGCGCGTAGTCAGAAAGTGCGGGCAGCGGCCTTGTATCGCGGGACTGTGGGGGGGTGGCCAAGCGTTGGGGCGCTGGTCGCGATTGTGGTTCTGGCGGGTGTGCTGATTGGCGGGGCGGTCTGGTTCTCCGGTACGGCGGTTCTGGCGCTGGGGTCGGCAGGGGGGGTGGTTGCGGCACTTATCGTTTTAGCCCTAGCGGCCAGTGGTTTGCGGACCTTGGCGCGGCGTCTGGCTGGGCGGTTGCGCGGGCGGGTGGCGTGGCGGCTGGCGTTCGGTGCGATTGGCGGGCCTGCGTCCGAGGCGACCTCGGTGATCCTGTCGCTGGGCCTTGGCCTTTCGGTGCTGGCGGCTGTGGGGCAGATCGATGCCAACATGCGGTCGGCGATTGACCGCGACCTGCCCGCCCGTGCGCCGTCGTTCTTTTTCGTCGATATCCAGCCTGATCAGATCGACGGATTCATGGCCCGCGTGGACGGCGATCCTGCGGTCAGCAATTCCGAAAATGCGCCGATGTTACGGGGTGTCATTACCCAGATCAACGGCAGGCCCGCGCGCGAGGTGGGGGGCGAGCATTGGGTTTTGACCGGGGATCGGGGTGTCACGTATTCGACCTTGCCGCCTGACAATGCGACCGTAACGGCCGGAAAATGGTGGCCTGCGGACTATGCCGGGACGCCCCAGATCAGCTTTGCCGCCGAGGAGGCGGAGGAGATCGGGCTGAAGCTGGGGGACCAGTTGACGGTCAACGTTCTGGGCCGCGATATTGTGGCGGATGTCACCAGTTTCCGCGAGGTGGATTTCTCGACCGCCGGGATGGGGTTTGTCCTTTCGATGAACCCTGCGGCGTTGCAGGGGGCACCTCATACTTACATATCAACGGTTTACGCGACGCCAGAGGCTGAATCCGCGCTGTTGCGCGACATCAGCCGGGCCTACCCCAACATCACCGCGATCCGGGTGCGCGATGCGATCGACCGGGTGACCGAGGCGTTGACGGCGATTGCCACGGCCACCGCTTGGGCTGCGGCGGCGACATTGTTGACGGGTTTCGTCGTGCTGATCGGTGCGGCAGCGGCAGGGGAGCGGGCGCGGGTTTACGAGGCGGCACTCTTGAAGGTGTTGGGGGCATCGCGGGGACGCATCCTGTTGAGTTTTGCGCTGCGCTCGGCCTTGCTGGGGGCGGCGGCGGGGGTTGTGGCGATTGCGGCGGGCGGGATTGCCGGATGGGCGGTCATGGTCTTTGTGATGGAGGCCGACTATGCGTTCGAGCCCGTTTCGGCGATTGCCATCGTGCTGGGCGGCATTCTGGCGACCTTGATCGCGGGGCTGGCCTTTGCGTGGCGACCACTGGCGGCGCGGCCTGCCGGAGTGCTGCGGGCGCAGGATTAGCGAAAAGCGGCGTCGGATAAACGTCGGGAATTCGTCGGGCATCCGTCCTGACAGCGGTAGGGCGGGTTTGGGGTGGAACGTATCGGTCAAACTGGCCTGGAAATGGAACGTTTGTTCCAACGAAGCCGTGAGGTCTGCGCCCGTTTCGCTTGCGACGGGGGTCTTCGGGTGGCATGAACGGCCCAAATGGCATCGCGGGGTGTCTGAGGCGATGACCGTGGCATGGCCCGAAGAGGAGCGACAGATGGTGGTGAAGTTCGGTCTGCTGGGCGCGGGGCGCATCGGCAAGGTTCATGCAAAGGCGATCACCGGCGATGCCAACGCGCGGTTGGTGGCGGTGGCCGATGCCTTTCCGGCGGCAGCGCAGGCGATTGCCGATCAATATGGCTGTGCGGTGCGGTCGGTGGACGAGATCCTACGGTCTGCCGACATCGACGCCGTAGTGATCTGTACCCCGACCGACACCCATGCCGATCTGATCGAGGCGTTCGCCAAGGCGGGCAAGGCGATTTTCTGCGAGAAGCCGATTGATCTGTCGTTGAGCCGAGTCAGGGACTGTCTGGCGGTGGTGCGCCAGTCGAAGACGACGCTGATGGTCGGGTTCAACCGCCGCTTTGATCCGCATTTCCGCGCGGTGCGGGCCGAGATCGACCGGGGCACGATTGGCCTTGTCGAGATGGTGACGATTACTTCGCGCGATCCCGGCGCGCCGCCGGTCGAATACATGGCGCGGTCGGGCGGGATTTTCCGCGACATGACGATCCATGATTTCGACATGGCGCGCTATCTGCTGGGCGAGGAGATTGCCGAGGTGTCGGCCTTTGCCGGGGTTCTGACCGATCCGGCGATCAAGGCGACGGGAGATTTTGATAGTGCGTCGGTGATGCTGAAATCGGTGGGGGGCAAGCAATGCGTAATTTCGAACTCTCGCCGGGCGAGTTATGGCTATGATCAGCGGATCGAGGTGCATGGGTCGCTGGGGGCGGTTTCGGCGGAAAACCAGCGCCCGGTGATGATCGAGGTGGCGACGGCTTCGGGCTATACCCGTCCACCGCTGCATGATTTCTTCATGACGCGGTATGTCGAGGCTTATGCGGCCGAAATTGCGGCGTTTATTGCAGTGCTGGGCGGCAAGGGGGTGGCGTCGCCGTCGGGCGAGGATGGGTTGGCGGCGCTGGCGCTGGCCGAGGCGGCTTTGCTCTCGGTGGCCGAAGGGCGGGTTGTCAGGATGGCCGAGATTCTGGGCTGAGGCGGGCTAGAACAGGCTGCCCTGCGACGGGCCGCCATCGGCTTTGGATTTGCGCGCTGGTTTGGCCCCCAAAGCCAGTCGCCCGTCGTGAAACTCCACCTCCAGTGCCATGGCTTGTTCGGCGGCCTTGCGGGAGGTCAGAACCGCGCCGTCGCCGCGCACGATGACGAAGCCGCGTTTCAGCGTCTCGGTCGGGCCGAGGGTCTGGCGCAGGCGGTCGAGGCGGTCCAGCCTGTCGGCCAGCAGCGCAAGGCGGCGGGGCGGTGCGGCGTGCAGCCGCGCGTCGAGCGCCGCGAGCCGCAGGGTGCCGTCCTTGATGCGGCGGTCGGCGTCGCCGATCAGGCGCGACAACGCGGGGGCAAGCCGGCCCGACAGCGCGTCGGACTGGCTGCGCGCACGGTCAAGGCGGCGTTCGGTGCGGTTGTCCAGATCGCGGCCAAGCCCGGCCAGTCTGTCGCGCCGCCGCAAGATCAGGGCCGCCAGCAGTTCGGGGCGAAGCAACCCGGCGCGCGCGGCGAAGCCTGCCCGTTTCCTGGCGGTCGCGATGCCAAGCGCGCCGCCAAGCCGCCCTGCCCACAGGTCAAGCCGCTGACGCGGGCCGCCGAGCAGACTGTCTAGCCGGGGCAGGGCGCGGGCCAGATCGGCCAGCCTTTGCCGCCGCGATGCAACCATCCGTGCCACCGCCTGCGACAGCCGCGCGCCGCGTGCGTCAACCGCCGCCAGCAGGTCGAGCCGCACCGGCACCGCCAGTTCCGCCGCAGCCGTCGGGGTCGGGGCGCGCAGGTCCGACGCAAAGTCGATCAGGGTGGTGTCGGTCTCGTGGCCGACCGCCGAGATCAGCGGAATGACCGAACCTGCCGCCGCGCGCACCACGATTTCTTCGTTGAAGCCCCATAGATCCTCCATCGACCCGCCGCCGCGCGCCACGATGATGACGTCAGGGCGCGGGATCGGGCCGCCGGGGGCAATCGCGTTGAAGCCTTTGATCGCCGCCGCGACTTCGGGGGCGCAGTTCTGGCCCTGAACGGCCACGGGCCAGATCAGCACATGGCGCGGAAAGCGGTCGCGCAGGCGGTGCAGGATGTCGCGGATCACCGCGCCGGAAGGCGAGGTCACGACGCCGATCACCAGCGGCAGATAGGGGATCGGCTTTTTGCGGGCTACGTCGAACAGCCCTTCGGCGGCCAGCGCAGCACGGCGTTTTTCCAGCATCGCCATCAGCGCACCGGCTCCTGCGGGGGCCACGTCCTCGACGATCAGTTGATACTTGGATTGGCCCGGAAAGGTGGTCATGCGGCCAGTGGCGATAACCTCCATCCCTTCTTCGGGACGGACCTGCATTTTCGCGACCTGACCCTTCCACGACACGGCATCAAGGCTGGCGCGGTCGTCTTTCAGCGCGAAATACAGATGGCCCGAGGCGGGGCGAGATACCCGGCCCACCTCGCCGCGCACGCGGACGAGGCCGAATTCGCCCTCGATCACCCGTTTGACCGCGCCGGACAGTTCCGAGACGGTGAATTCGGGGCTGTTGCCTTGGGGGGCGGGGTCGTCGATCAGGTCCATGGCGGTTGCCTCTGTTGCCCGCCGACCTTATGACGCGGTGATCCAAAGACCAAGCGGGGCGTGGCATGAATATCCTTATCCTCGGCTCGGGCGGGCGCGAACATGCGCTGGCCTGGGCGGTCAAGCAGAACCCCAAGACGGATCGGCTGATCGTCGCCCCCGGCAATGCGGGGATCGCGATGCTGGCGGAATGTGCGGATATCGACATTCTGGATGGGGCGGCGGTTGTGGTGTTCTGCGCGGAGAACGCGGTTGATTTCGTGATCGTCGGACCCGAAGCGCCTTTGGCGGCGGGTGTGGCGGATGCAACGCGGGCGGCGGGGTTGCTGACCTTTGGGCCATCGGCTGCGGCGGCGCAACTGGAGGCGTCGAAGGGGTTCACCAAGGCGGTCTGCGATGCCTGCCAGGCGCCGACTGCCGCCTATGCGCGGTTCACCGAAGCCGCCCCGGCCCATGCCTATATCACAGCACAGGGCGCGCCGATCGTGGTCAAGGCCGATGGGTTGGCGGCGGGCAAGGGGGTTGTCGTCGCGATGACGGTTGACGAAGCCCACGCCGCGATTGACGACATGTTCGGCGGGCAGTTCGGCGCAGCCGGGACGGTGGTGGTGATCGAGGAATTCATGGCCGGCGAGGAGGCGAGTTTCTTTGTCCTGACGGATGGGGTCAATGCGCTGCCCATCGGCACGGCGCAGGATCACAAGCGCGCCTTTGATGGCGATACCGGGCCGAATACCGGGGGCATGGGGGCCTATTCGCCCGCCCCGGTGATGACCAATGCGGTGATTGATCAGGTGATGGCGCAGATCGTGCGGCCCACCATCGCCGAGATGGCGCGGCGCGGCACGCCCTATCAAGGCGTGCTGTTTGCCGGGTTGATGATCAAGGACGGGCAGGGGCGGCTGGTCGAATACAATGCGCGGTTTGGTGACCCGGAATGTCAGGTGCTGATGATGCGTCTGGGCGCGCAGGCGCTGGACCTGATGCTGGCTTGTGCCGAGGGGCGGCTGGCCGAGGCGCAGGTGGCTTGGGCCGACGACCATGCGCTGACGGTCGTGATGGCGGCAGAGGGGTATCCGGGGGCATACGCCAACGGCAGCGCGATCGGCGGGTTGGAAGGGCTGCCCGAGGACAGTTTCCACATGCTGTTCCACGCCGGAACCCGCGAAGTGGGGGGGCTCATTACCGCGCAGGGTGGCCGGGTGCTGAACGTGACGGCGCGAGGCGAAACGCTGGCGCAGGCGCGGGCGCGGGCCTACGCGATGGTCGATGCCATCGACTGGCCGCAGGGATTTTGCCGCTGCGATATCGGCTGGCGCGCGCTGTAGCGTGTGGGCCCAGTGGCACCCAATGGCGGGTCCTCTTGCTAAACACAAAAAGCGGTCTCTTGACTGAATCCTTCGGGGTGTCCACGATTTCGTGTTCTGAACCTCTGCGGCTGACCTTTGGGCACCCGCGCCTTTGCGTGGGCAGATGTCATTGACCGGCCAGGCTGCGTGTGCTGCCGCAGCGTCGGCTGGCGCGCAGTTTGACGCAGGGTATTTTGTCAAAGCGATACAAGACTGAAATACACCTGTTTCCAGAATCACTGAGACTTGTCGGACTTCGCGGCGTGAGCGGCCTTGCGCAACTGCGCATCAGCCTCTGCCCGTTTTGCCTTTAGCCCGAGTAGGAGCCAGCCATGACCGACTTCGAAAAAGACTATCCCGATTTCCGCGACACGCCGTTCCATGAACATGGCGATGAGGTGCCGTCGAACGCCTCGGTCAACCGCACCATGTATCAGGTGATCGAAGCACGCACATCGCGGCGGGGCTTCCTGATGGGCGGGTTGGCCGCCATTGCAACTGGTCTCTATGGTGCCGGCCTGTCGCCGCGCGCAGCCCTGGCGCAAAGCACCGCCACCTCGGGTCTGCTGGGCTTTACCGCGATCCCGGTGTCGGTCGAAGATACGGTGATCGTGCCCGAAGGCTACAAGGTGCAGGTTCTGGTGCCATGGGGCACGCCGATCACCGGCGACATGCCCGCCTATGTTCCGGGCGGCAACACCGGGGCCGAACAGGGCATGCAGGTCGGCATGCACCACGACGGGATGCATTTCTTTGCCATCGACGGGTCCTCGACCGATGGCCTTCTGGTGTTCAACCACGAATATATCGAGCCGCGCTTTCTGCATGCGGCGAAATGGGCGGGACAGGCGCTGGACGGCGATACGGTCGTTGTGGCCGCCGATGGCAGCCGCGACGGGGACGAGGTGTTGAAAGAGATGAACGCGCATGGCTGTTCGGTGGTCCGCATCCAGCGCGCCGCCGATGGCCAGTGGTCCGTGCTCGCCGACCCGATGAACCGCCGCGTCACCGCCCTGACCGAAATGCAGATCGCAGGCCCCGCCGCCGGTTCTGCGCATCTGGTCACCAAATTCTCAGCCGATGGCATGCGCACGCGCGGCACGCTGAACAACTGCGCCCATGGTGTGACACCGTGGAACACCTATATGTCGGCCGAGGAAAACTGGGCGGGCTATTTCGTGAACGCCGATGCCGACATGCCGCGCGAGCAAAAGCGGTACGGGCTGTCCGACGAGGCCTCGCGCTATGGCTGGGAAAAGACCGCAGGCGGCGCGGATGAATGCATCCGCTTCAACGCTGCTGCCACCGGCGCGGCGGCGACGGACGATTACCGCAACGAGCCGAACACCTTTGGCTGGATGATCGAATTCAACCCCTTCGATCCGGCCTCGGTGCCGGTCAAACGCACCGCGCTTGGCCGCTTCGGGCATGAAGGCGTGGTCTTTGCCCCCGCCGTCGCGGGCAAGCCGGTGGTCTGCTATTCGGGCGACGACAGCCGGTTTGAATACATCTACAAGTTCGTCTCTGCCGCCGTCTACGACCCCGCAACCGCCTCGGGCGCGCTGTTGGACAACGGCACGCTTTACGTCGCCAGGTTCAGCGACGACGGCACCGGCGAATGGCTGGCGCTGGCCCCCGGCGAGAACGGCCTGACCCCGGAAAACGGCTTTGCCGATCTGGCCGACATTCTGGTCAACACCCGCGCCGCCGCCGATCTGGCCGGACCGACCAAGATGGACCGCCCGGAATGGGGCACCGTCGATCCGGCAACGGGCGAGGTTTACTTCACCCTGACCAACAACAACCGCCGCGATCTGACCCAGGTCGATGCCGCCAACCCGCGCGCCGAAAACAACTTCGGCCAGATCGTGCGCTGGAAATACGAAGGCAACGACCACAGCGCGACCACGTTCACCTGGGATCTGTTCGTGATCGCAGGCTCCAAGCGGCAATCCAAGGTCTTCAACGACGCGGCGCTGACGGATGACAACACCTTTGCCTGCCCCGATGGCATCTGGTGCGATCAGAACTCGCGTCTGTGGATTCAGACCGACATGGGCGACATCGGCCCGGATTATACGGGCCCGCTGAAGGACTTCGGCATGAACGCCATGCTTTGCGCCGATCCCGCCACCGGCGAAATCCGGCGCTTTCTGACCGGTCCGTGGGGTCAGGAGGTTACCGGCGTGATCTCGACACCCGATGGCACCACGTTGTTCGTCAACCTTCAGCATCCCGGCGGCCATGCCAGCGATGCCGACTTTGCGGCTGGCAACTTCGGCTCGGGCTTCCCGGACTATGACGGCACCGTGCCGCGTTCGGCCACTCTGGTCATCACCCGGCAAGACGGCGGCGTGATCGGCGCCTGATCTTAGCCAACGGGATGGGCAGTCTTGCCCATCCTGCCTCCAAAGCCCGGCCCTCTTGCACAACCTTCCGCCCCCGCATAAAGAATCTCGCGACTTCTTGGGCCGTCGGAGGATAGCGTGCCGCTTCTGGTGATGAAATTCGGCGGAACTTCGGTGGCCGACCTTGCGCGCATCAGGAACGCCGCAGCCAAGGTCAGGCGTGAGGTTGATCGCGGCTATGACGTGATCGTCATCGTGTCGGCCATGTCAGGCAAGACCAACGAGCTGGTCGGCTGGGTCGAGGCGACCTCGCCGCTGTTTGACGCCCGCGAATATGATGCCGTGGTGTCGTCCGGGGAAAACGTGACCGCCGGCCTGATGGCCCTGACCTTGCAGGAAATGGACGTACCGGCGCGGTCGTGGGCTGGTTGGCAGGTGCCGATCCAGACCACCTCTGCCCATTCGTCTGCCCGGTTTGTCGACATTCCCCGCGCCAACATCGACGCGAAATTCGCCGAAGGGTTCAAGGTCGCGGTCGTCGCGGGGTTTCAGGGCGTATCGCCCGAGAACCGCATCACCACTCTTGGCCGGGGCGGGTCGGATACCACCGCCGTTGCCTTTGCCGCCGCCTTTGCTGCGGAACGCTGTGACATCTATACCGATGTTGATGGCATCTACACCACCGACCCGCGCATCATGTCCAAAGCGCGCAAGCTGGACCGCATCGCCTTTGAAGAGATGCTGGAACTGGCCTCGCTTGGCGCGAAAGTGCTGCAAACCCGGTCGGTCGAACTGGCGATGCGCTACAAGGTGCGGTTGCGGGTGCTGTCGTCGTTCGAGGACAGCGACGAAAACTCTGGAACGCTGGTCTGCGACGAGGATGAAATCATGGAATCGAGAGTTGTCTCTGGCGTCGCCTTTTCCCGCGACGAGGCGAAAATGACGCTGGTGCGCATCGAGGACCGCCCCGGCATTGCCGCCGCGATCTTTGGCCCGTTGGCCGAGGCGGGGGTGAATGTCGACATGATCGTGCAGAACATTTCGGAGATCGAGGTGGCGGGCGACACGCGCGCCTATACCGACATGACGTTTTCCTGCCCGACCAATCAGGTGATGCGCGCGGCCAAGGCGATCGAGGATGCCCGCGATGCGGGGCGATTTGCCTATGGCGGGTTGGTGACCGACAGCGATGTGGCCAAAATCTCGGTCGTGGGCATCGGGATGCGGTCACACGCGGGGGTTGCGGCGACCATGTTCAAGGCGCTGGCCGCCGAGAATGTGAACATCAAGGTCATCACCACCTCCGAGATCAAGATTTCGGTGCTGATCGACCGGAAATACATGGAACTTGCGGTACAGGCGCTGCATGATGCGTTTGCATTGGAAAAGGCGGTTTGACCGCCCCTTAACTGCGGGGGAACCATGCCAGATCGCAGCGAAAGTGACAGCCGCAAGCTCTTGCGCCGTTTGCGTGACACGCTTGCGACGCCGGGCAAGGGGCAGGACCGGCTGGACCGCATCACCCATCTGATCGCGGATTCGATGCGGACCGAGGTTTGTTCGATCTACCTGTTCCGCGATGTCGAAACGCTGGAGCTTTGTGCGACCGAGGGGTTGAACAAATCCGCCGTCCACCAGACGCGGATGAAGCTGGGCGAGGGGTTGGTGGGTCGCGTGGCCCGTCTTGGGCAGCCGGTGAATACCGCCAACGCTCCCGCCGAAAAAGGCTTTCGGTTCATGCCGGAAACCGGGGAGGAGATTTTTACTTCGTTCCTTGGTGTGCCTATACAACGGGTTGGCGAAAAGCTGGGCGTGCTGGTGGTGCAGTCCAAGGCGGCGCGGACCTATTCCGAAGACGACATCTATGGGTTGGATGTGGTCGCCATGGTGCTGGCCGAGATGGCGGAACTGGGGGCCTTTGCCGGGGAAGGCGAGGCGATGGGGGCCAAGCACAAGCAGCCAGTGCTGATCCGCGGTGGTACGGGGCAGGAGGGCGCCGCCGAGGGCCGGGTCTGGCTGCACGAACCCCGCGTGGTGGTGACCAACCCGGTGGCCGATGACCCGCTGACCGAGATTGACCGCATCCGCGAGGCGGTGGGGGTGCTGCGGGTGTCGGTCGATGATCTGCTGTCTGCCGAAAGTCTGGACAAGGATCAGAAGGCCGTGCTGGAGGCCTACCGGATGTTCGCCCATTCGCGCGGTTGGCTACGCCGGATGGAAGAGGATATTCAACGCGGGTTGTCCGCCGAGGCGGCGGTGGAAAAGGAACAATCGGTTGCGCGCAACCGGCTGGAACAGGTGCCGGACGCCTATCTGCGCGAACGGCTGCACGATCTGGACGACCTGTCCAACCGCCTGCTGCGCATCCTGACCGGGCAGGGCCGCGATACCGGGGCCGAGATGCCCGAAAATCCGGTGCTGGTGGCCCGCAACATCGGGCCAGCGGAGTTGCTGGAATATGGCCGCAAACTGCGTGGTGTGGTGCTGGAGGAAGGCTCGGTCGGGTCGCACGCGGCGATTGTGGCGCGGGCGCTGGCCATACCGCTGGTGATCAACGCCGACCGCATCACGACCGAGGCGCTGAACGGCGATGCTATTCTGGTCGATGGCGATCAGGGGCTGGTCCATCTGCGGCCCGACGACGCTGTGGCGCGGTCGTTCCGCGACAAAATCGCCATGCAGACCGAGGCGCAGAAACGCTATGCCAGTTTGCGCGACCTGCCCGCCATCACGCTGGACGGGCAGACCATAACCCTGATGATGAACGCAGGCCTGATGGCCGACCTGCCCAGTCTCGAAGGCTCGGGGGCCGAAGGCGTCGGCCTGTTCCGCACCGAGTTGCAATTCCTCGTCCGCTACCGGATGCCGCAGCGCGCCGAACTGGCGCAAACCTATGCCCGCGTCATGGACGCGGCGCGGGGCCGCCCGGTGGCGTTTCGCACGCTGGACATCGGGTCGGACAAGGTGTTGCCCTATATGAAACCGCAGGACGAACCCAACCCGGCGATGGGCTGGCGGGCAATTCGGGTCGGTCTGGACAAGCCGGGTGTCTTGAGGATGCAGTTGCAGGCGTTGATCCGGGCGGCAAAGGGGCGGCCGCTGATCGTGATGTTCCCCTTCATCACCGAGCATTTCGAGTTTCAGGAGGCGCGCAGTCAGACCCTGCGCGAGATTCATCGCGAACGGTCGCTGGGGCATGTCGTTCCCGAAAGCATCGAGATCGGTGCGATGCTGGAAACTCCGAGTCTGGCCTATGCGCCCCGCGCGTTCTTTGATCTGACCGATTTCGTGTCGATCGGCGGCAACGATCTGAAGCAATTCTTCTTTGCCGCCGACCGCGAGAACGAACGGGTCCGCAAGCGGTATGACACGCTGAACATGTCGTTCCTGTCGTTTCTGGAACTGGTGGTCCAGCGTTGCGCCGCGTCGGGCACGCGGTTGTCGTTCTGTGGCGAGGATGCCGGACGGCCCGTCGAGGCGCTGGCTTTTGCCGCCATCGGTCTGCGCGCTCTGTCGATGCGGCCTGCGTCAGTCGGCCCGGTCAAGGCTTTGTTGCGCCGGGTCGATCTGGGTCAGGCTCGCGCCGTGATTGATGGGGCACGCGCGTCGGGGGCGCAGTCGGCACGGCCTGCTTTGATGGAATGGCTTGCGACTCTGGCCGAGTAGGGCTGTCGCTGCGCGGGAGGGGTCCAAAAATTTTCGCTGAAAATTTTTGGGTTCGCGCTTAATTGCCGACCGGCGTGATTCTACGGCCGCCGGCTTTGATGCCGTCGGCAATCCTTGCCTCGACGTCATTGCCGGCCAAAGAGGCCATAAAGCCGTTGAACTCGGGCGTCGCGCGGGTCGCAAGCCTGCCTGCCTCGATCACCAGGTCGACCTGCGCGGTTTCCAGCTTCAGCCGCGTCGGCACCTTGTTCAACTGATCGCGCATCGGGGCGGGCAGGCCTTCGAAACTGGCCTGACCGACAAACAGTTTCACGTCCGCACAAGCCCAACCGTCGAGCGACCCACGCAGCCGCCGCACATCGCCCGGAGAAAGGGCACAGCGCCATTCGACGAGTTCCTGTTGCCAGACCTTCAATTCGCCGCGCATCGCGTCGTAGCCTGACCGTGTCGCCGCACTCATCGACGCTGTGGCGATCGACATGCCAAGGCCCACGCCGCCCGGACCCGGCACTTTCTGCGTCCATGAAAAATCCGTTTCGACCCCGGCATTCGCCACCAGAAACAGCATCCGGGTCATCCGCACCGCTTCTTCCGGTGTCATCGGCGCGTAAGGCGCCTCGGCGCGTGCGCGTTCGACGGCAAGTCCGGTGGTGCCGAAGTTGTCGGTTATACCGCCGTCCAGCAGTTTGACGAACTTCACCTCGGCGGGGTTGGCATAGCTTTCCAGCGCCCGCGCGTGGGCTTTCATCGCACTTGTCGCCTCGGGGTTATAGCGGGCTGCCGTCAGCCAGTCGGGTTCCTTGTAGGCACATTTGCCCTGATGCGATTCCAGAACCACGGGCGAGAACACCAGCGGGAAGGCCGCAGAGGCCGCCACAGCCTCGGAAATCGGCATCCGCGACAAGTCAGAGCACAGCGCATCAAAGGTTTCGGGCGAAAACAGGAAGGGCGTGTTGTTCGCCATGTCGGTTGCGTTGATCCAGGTCTTGATCCGGCTGCGACCGCGCAATTCGCCGAAAGTCGCACCCTTGTACAGCACCTCGTCCAGATAGCGGGCGAAGGTTGACCGGCCATTGGCTCCGCCTGACAGACCCTTGACGATCGTCAAAGGGTTCAAGGCCGAGTTGGCCATGTATTTCTCGGCATTGGTGATCAGATAGCGTTCGCGGTAACCGTCCATCCCGCGCGGGCCGTAAAGCCCGAACTGCGCCGCCGTGACCGACCCGCCCGATACCCCTGAAACCAGCCTCACGTGGTCCAGCAGCCCGTCGCGCGTGTCCGTCACAGCACCTTGCGCCTGCAATTCCTGCAACATGCCAAAGGCAAAGGCCGAAGCGCGCATACCGCCGCCTGAAAACGCCAGACCCACATAAAGATCGCCCTTGCCGATGCTGTCGGGCGTCACCTCGACGAGGCTCATGTTTGCGTGCGCAAGGGGTTGGTTCAACGGCTTGTTCCATGCCGCACATCCGGCCAGCAGGGTCAGGCAAAATATCAGGGGCCGAAAAATGCGACTCATGCGGGCAGCTTAGGCCAGCCGATTTCCAGCACAAACCCTTTTTCGACCGTTGGCGCCTTTAGCCTGGCGCCATGCCGCGCGGCGATGGCCCGGACCAGCGCCAGCCCCAGCCCGTGCCTCGGTTCGGCCCGGTCGCGGTCTGCGCGCACAAAGCGTTCAAACGCCTCGCCGCGAATGTCGTCCGGCAGGCCCGGCGCGGACCGGGCGGATGGCCGCGACCGTGATCAGCGCCATCAGAAGGGCCAAAGCTTCGGCCCCCCAGCGCAGCAACAGAAGGGTGGGCAAACGAAAGGGTCGGGACTGCATGGATCGCCTCGTGTTCTGGTATGTTCCAAAGGCTGCGCTCCGCCCGGTGCGGGGTCACATGACAAAGCCGATCACGGAAAAATCATTTGTTTACAGGGAGCCTGCCATTGAGCATCTATAGTTTCAGAGATCACCAACCGGGACAAATCCGATGACCTTGCGCCCTTTCCTGCTGGCCGCCCTGCTGGCCACCCCTGCCGCAGCCGAGCCGCCCTCGCCGGTGAAAACCGCCGAACTGTCGGCGCGGTTATATGGTGTGGGCGTCGAGATGGGCGATCCGGTACTGATCCTGTCGGCCGCCAAACTGCGCAAGACCATCGCTCCGGTGCCGACGGACCGTGCGGCGCAAGGGGGGGCTGCGGCGGAAGATACGCCGCTGAGTTGGCAAGAAATGCTGGCAGAGGCCGAAGTGCTGGCCGCTGATGATGACGCCCTGTTGGCGATGATCGACGATGTGCGGGCCGAGACGACCAAGGGTGTCTCCTCGGGGCCGGTCTACAACATCGGCAGCCTGGGAAACGGGGGGGCCGACACCTATCCGGTGGTCGATTTCATCGGCGGAGAATATGCCGAGGTATATGTCGAGGCCAAGGCGGCCACCGATCTGAATCTGACGATCACCGATGCAAAGGGGCGGCTGGTCTGTTCGGATACCGATGCAAGCCACATCGCCTATTGCGGCTGGCGCCCTGCCGATTCCGGGGGGTTTGTTCTGAAAGTCGAGAATAACGGACCGACGAGCGCCAATTATGCCTTGATGACGAACTGAGGTAGCCATGTTTCGTGCGCTGTTGACGTTGACGCTGCTGGCTGGGCCCGCGATGGCGCGCGAGAATTATGCGATATTGATCGGGGCCAGCACCTATCCGGGGCTGGAGGAGCGCTATTGGCTGAAGGGTCCGGCCAACGATGTGAAACTGGTCGAGACTTACCTGACCACCGCCGCCCCGGTGCCGTTTGCTGCCGGAAATATCGCGGTGCTGGCGGATGGGGTGACGGTGCCGCCGACTTTGGCCGCGATTCGCGGGGCGTTTGCCGACTTGACGGCGCGCGTGGCGCCCGGGGATTTCGTATACCTGCATTTTTCGGGGCACGGCACGCAATCGCCCGCGCTGGACCCGGATAGCGAATTGGACGGGCTGGACGAGTTGTTTTTGCCGACCGACATCGGGCCATGGGCCGATGGTCTGGGGGTGGTCAAAAACGCGCTGGTCGATGACGAGATTGGCCGGTTGATCGACCGGTTGCGTGCGAAAGGGGCGGATGTCTGGGCGGTGTTTGACAGTTGCCATTCGGGCACGGTGACTCGTGCCGCCCCGATGGACGGCGAAGAGGTGCGCACCCGCCGACTGCCGCCCGACGCTTTGGGCATCCCCGAACCTGCCGTGACGCGCAGCGTGGGCGATCCGCGCGCGGCTCCCGAAGCGCCCATCGACGCGGGCGATGAGCCGGGCAGTTTCGTCGCCTTCTATGCCGCACAGACCAACGAGGTGACGCCGGAAAAGAACCTGCCACGCGGCAAGCCGGGCCGTGTGCCGCAGGGGGTATTCACCTACGCGCTGTTCGAGGTGCTGGCCGAATATCCCGCCGCGACCTATGGCCAGATCGGCCAAGAAGTGCTGCGCAGATACGCGACCAAATCGCTGGCGCGGTCGACGCCGATGTTCGAGGGCGACCTTGACCGGGTGGCGTTCTCGGGCTCTCCGGGCGCGCGGGTCGCGCAATGGGCGGCATCGCGGGATGGCGACAGCTTTACCCTGCCCGCAGGCACGTTGCATGGGCTGGCGGTGGGGGAGGTGCTGGCGGTCATGGCATCTGCCGCCGATGAAACCTCGGCCGCGCTGGGCTATGTGCAGGTGACCGGCGCCGAGACGTTTGCGGCGGCTGCTGCGCCTGTCGCCTATGGCGACAAGGTGCTGCCTGCCGAATTGCCCAAGGGTTTGATTTTGCGCAAGATCGGGCAGGACATTGATTTCACGCTGACCATTGCGCTGCCCGAACCGGGCAACGCCCCCGCCGCTGCGCTGACGGCGGCGCTGAAGGTTTTGTTGGCCGAGGCGGGTCCGCGTCTGATCTTTGTGCCACCCGGCGCCGAGGCAGACCTGACGCTGGCCGTGCTGCCCGACAGCCCGCGCCCCGATGCGATCTGGGTGCTGTCGGGGACGGGGCTGGCCGATACCGACTATGCGACCATTCCGTCGGTCACCACGGCGGACAAGGACACTGAAACGCTGGGCCTTACGTTGGCAGATACGCTGGGCACGATGGCCAAGGCGTTGAATCTGTTGAAACTCGGGGCAGGGGTCGGGGTGGGGTCGCTGGATGTTTCGGTCGAGATGCAGACCCGCACGCCCCAAGATCGCACGCTGCGGGCGTTGCCGACCAACACCGTGCCGCGCCTTGTTCCCGATGACGAGGTGCATATTCTGGCGCGCAACAACATGGACATCCCGGTGGATGTAAACGTGTTGTACATCGGGGCCGATTATTCGATCAGCCATTGGGCGGCAGAGCGGATGCAGCCGGGCGATACCTTGAAGAAGGGATTGTTCAAGATCGGCGACTCCGTTTTGGGGTCGGAGCGGATGGTGGTGGTGCTGACACCTGCCGCCCCGCAATCCCCGGTCGAGAATCTGGACTTTCTGGCGCAAGACGCGCTGAACCTGACCCGAAAGGTACGCGTGGGGCCTCGGAGGTTGACCGATGCGCTGGCAGAGGCCGGGTTTGGAACGACGACCCGCAGCGCAACCGCGCTGTCGGACGAGGCAGACACCGGGCCTACCCCCGGCATCCTGCAACTGGAACTGCGGACCGTGCCTGCGGGCGGATGATCCTAGACCCCGACGTCCGGCCCCATGCAGGGCATCGGCCCGTCGGACTGGTTGACCTCGGACAAGGGCGTGCTTTCCGGATCGCCCAGATATTGCGCGCGCAATCCATTGGCCTCGGCGAAGAAGTGCCAGCATTGCGGGAAGGGTTCATCCGCATAAAGAAAACAGATCGCGTCCCCATCTTCGTACCACGTGCCGTCCTTGCATTCATCCTCGGTAAAGGCCCAGATCACGCGGCGGCCCGGCAGATATTGCTCGGTCCCCCAGATCGCCCCATCGCGCGCGTAAGTCAGCGTCTTGCCGTTGGCGTAGGTTTCAAACTCGGCCCCCGTCATCGGCGCGGTTTGTGCGGCAGCGGGCAGAATGGCGGCGGGAAAGGTGGCGGCAAGGCACAGGGCAAGGGCAAATCGGCGCAAGGCAGGTCTCCTGTTGTCACGGGCAATCTGGCAGAGCGTCGGGGCAAACGCCAGTCACGCCTTGGCGACCGGGGTCTTCCAGCGGGCCAGATGCGGGCGTATCCGTCTGCGCCACAGCGGCGGGACCAGCGCAAGAACGCAGGCCACCGGCAGCGGCCACGGCAGGTGCGGGGCCTCTTCCGGTTCGGGCAACCGCAGCGCGGGATAGGGGCGGGACGGATGGGCGTGGTGGTCGGAATGGCGCGGCGCGTTCAGCATCAGCCGCGCCGAAAACCAGTGCGGCGCGTTCCACGAATGGCGCAGGCCGACAGGCTCCAGCCGCCCGTCAGGTTGGACGGCGCGGGCCAGGCCATAGTGCTGCACATAGTCCGACAGAAACAGTTGCAGTTGCGCATGCGCGGCAAGACCCGCCCAGACCGCAACGCCCGCCCAACCGGCCAACGCATGGCCAATGGCCAGACTGACCACCGCCCCCCCCACATACACCGCATATGGATGCACCCCCCGACCGCCGCGCAGCGCTGACTCTGCGACCAGACCTGCCCGGAAACTGCCGATCCACGCGCGGGGCAGATAGCGCCAGAAGCCTTCGCCCGCCCGCGCCGTGTTGGGGTCCTGCGGGCTGGCCACATGGCGGTGATGCACCAGCCGGTGCGCCGAGGCGTGATGCCCGATCAGCAGCGAAGCATAGACGGCGACCCCAAGCCGCCCCATCCAGCGGTTGCCCCGGTGGATCAATTCATGTGCCGCCGGGTGTGCCACCTGCCCCATCCACAGCCCCGCCCCGGCAAACAGCAGCGCTCGGTTGGTCGTCGTCAACCCCGATGGCCCTGCGATAGCCCAGACGACCAGCGGCAGCATCGCCAGATGGCCCAACCCCAGCCCCACCAGCAACGCGTCGGCAGCCGGAAATTCGGTATCGTCCGGCGCGTTGGCGGTGGCATGAGCGATCATCACGTCCAGAACCAGCGCCAGACCCGCCATATAGATCAGCGCCGCCAGCGGCCAGAACCCGCCCACCCCCGCACCCGCTGCGAACAGGACCAGCGGGCTGGCGGCGGCAAGGGCAAACCATGTGACGGGTTGGGCGGGGTTTTGCTGCATCGGATCACAGTTTAGCATGCGGCTCCTCAAGGGAAAGCCCAAGATCGGATTTGACACGCTCCCCTTCCCTCGCGCGCCCGATTTGACTAGGTGAGGGCAGACGCCAGCGGCAAGGGGCCACGATGTCCTTCTTCAAGAAACTGCGGGACCGGATGTTCCGGTCGTCGGACAAGATCGGCGAAGGGCTGGAGGCGCTGGTTGCCGACCCCGCACCCCTGCCACAGCCGGGGCTGATCGGGCGGCTGTTCACCGCCACCGACGCCCCCCGCCGGGTGTTCGACGATGCGATGCTGGAAAGCCTTGAGGAAATGCTGATCGGGGCCGACATGGGCGTGGGTACGGCGCTGCGGGTGACGGCGAACATTGCCGAAGGCCGCATGGGGCGGCGGGTTTCCACGGATGAGTTGCGCACCGCGCTTGCCGCCGAAATCGCGCGGATCATGGCGCCGGTCGCACGTCCCCTGCCGCTTTATCCGCAAAAGCCGCAGGTGGTGCTGGTGGTGGGGGTCAACGGGTCGGGCAAGACGACGACCATCGGCAAGCTTGCCTCGCAGTTCAAGGCGGCGGGAAAATCGGTGGTGATCGCGGCGGGCGATACGTTCCGCGCGGCGGCGGTGGAACAGTTGCAGGTCTGGGGTACCCGCGCCGGCGTGCCGGTGCTGACCGCGCCCGAAGGGTCGGACCCCGCCAGCCTCGCCTTCGACGCCTTCACCCGGGCGCGGGCCGAAGGCGCGGACCTGCTGCTGATCGACACCGCGGGTCGCTTGCAGAACCGCGCCGATCTGATGGAGGAACTGGCCAAGATCGTCCGCGTCCTGCGCAAGGTCGACCCCACTGCGCCGCACAACACGCTGCTGATCCTCGATGCCACAACCGGGCAGAACGCGCTGAACCAGGTCGAGATCTTCCGCAAGATCGCCGATGTGACGGGTCTTGTGATGACCAAACTCGACGGCACGGCCAAGGGCGGCGTGCTGGTGGCGCTCGCCGACAAGTTCGGCTTGCCGATCCACGCGATCGGGGTGGGCGAACAGATCGACGATCTTGCTCCGTTCGACCCCGACGACTTCGCGCATGCGCTGGTGGGGCTAGATCCATAATCTCCTCGTCCCTTTCCTCTTGGCCCAAATATCCCACGGGGGTCCGGGGGTGTGAAACCCCCGGCCTTCCCACCAAAGCAACGGCTGACAGACTGGCTCATCGCCAACGAAGACACCCCTGCCCGCACCACGCTGGCCCTTGTGTCTTGCACTGACGTCCGCCATCGCCCACACGGTGTTTGACGCGTTGCAGAAGGGCAGCATGACCAATGGCTGACCCGAACCTCGATTGATCTGTGGATTTTCGTGTTTGCCGCACCAGTGGCCCTATCTGACGTCCCTTGGCTGCAGGGCGGGGAATGGGCGGTGCTGCCGACGGCGCTGAGCATTCATTTCGCTTGCAAGCTGACCATGGCACTGGCCTGCGAGCGCGCGGCTTAACCCGTGGTCTATCCGGTGGCGCGGGGGACCGGGCAGTTGGCGACGCCGGGCTTTGCGGCGCCGTTTCTGGGTGAGCATTACCGCGCGCTGCAATGGGGCGGGGCGGCGTTGCTGTCGGGGGCGATCCTGATGCTGGCGGTGGTCAACCTGGCGCGGGTTCAGATCGGGCGGAGCGCGTTGTGGGCCGGGTTGGCCGGGGCGCTGCCGGGGGGGTACTCGTCCCAGTTTATACCACCTGTGATGGCTGGGGCATCCGGTTGACGCCGGACCCGTTCACCCTCCTCGCCTGGTTCTTTTTCATCTGGGCGGTCGATTTCCCGACGCGGCTGGCGGGGCGGTTGTGGCGGGGGCGGGTGAGTCTGCCCGTGCGGCGGCCGTTGATCGTGCGGGAGATTTTCGGCGCGCCGATTGCCTTTGTCAGCTTTGTCAGCTTTGGCGGCGTCATGCCGGCCACGCGGTCGGGCCGGGTGGGCGAGGTGGCGGCGCTGCGCGAAACCTCGCCGGTCATTGCCGCCGGGATCGGTTGGGCGGTGTTGGGGGAAAAGGTGGGGGTAGTGCGGGCTTGTCTGATGGGGCTGATTGCCTTGGGCGCGGTTCTGGTGCAGATCGGGTAGGCGGAGGACGATATGGCCGAGAAAAAGATAAACCCGATCCTGAAGCTGGTGCTGGAACTTGGGCCGGTGGTTGCGTTCTTCATCGCCTATGGGCGGCTGAAGGATCAGGTGTTCACGATTGCGGGCACCGACTATTCCGGTTTCATCGTGGTCACGGCGGCATTCATTCCGGTGCTGATCCTGTCGACCGGGCTGATGTGGTCGCTGACCGGCAAGCTGTCGAAGATGCAGGTGGCGACGGTGGTTCTGGTCATTGTTTTCGGCGGGCTGTCGGTCTGGCTGCGCGACGAGCGGTTCTTCAAGATGAAGCCGACGATGATCTATCTGCTGTTCGCAGGCGTGCTGGGAATTGGGTTGCTGCGCGGCAAATCCTATCTGAAGGTCGTGATGGAAGAAGCTCTGCCGATGCAGGCCGAGGGCTGGATGATCCTGACGCGGCGCGCGACGGCCTTCTTTTTGTGCCTTGCCGTGGCGAACGAGGTGGTCTGGCGCACGATGTCGACGGATGTCTGGGTCAATTTCAAGACCTTCGGTCTGACGGCGGCGCTGTTCGTGTTCTTCATGGCACAGGGGAAGCTCATGGAGAAATTTGGGGTGAAGGACGAGGCAGAGTAGCCGCAGCTACTTCTTTTCCCGTGAACGCCAGAATTCCGTAACGTCCCACGTCACCATCGCGTTAAAGTTCACCGGGCCTTGCGGCGGCACTTGCAGGCTGCCGTCGAATTTCAGCCCCGGCACATACAGCGGCACTGACGCGCCGCCGCCGTGGTCGAGGATCTTGAAGCTGAGCCCCGTGACCCCCGGCACCGGAATGTCCTTGCCCTTGATGAAGTCGAAGGCCAGCAGCCGGGTTTCCTTGTTGGCAAGGATCGGGGTGATGAAGGCGGCGGCGGTTATGACCGAGGTTGACACGGCAATGACCTTTTCCCCGGTCGGCATTGCACCCCATTCGACCTTGAGCGCACGCAGATGCTTCATCGCCTCGTCATTCGCGCGCTGCACGATGCCCTGGACGATCGGCAGCTTGTAGATCGCCTTGGCCACGTCCTTCATCTCGCCCGGTTTCGGGGTGGAGGGGCCGGGATTGGGCGGCTTGGGGGCACTTTGCGGGGTGGCGGCGGGCCACAGCATGCCCGGCGGCGTCAGCGTGACCGGGGGTTGCAGCAGGTATTCGTGGAACACCGGCATCGACAGTTCGAAGTCGGGGGCCATCAGTTTGTCCATCCACGCCTTGGCCGCCATTTCCGCCGCTATCCGGTCCAGGAATGCTTGCGTTTCGGGGCTGAGCATCAGTTTGCTGTCCAACAGACGGTATTGGGGCGGGCGATAGCCGAAACCAGTCATGGAAAACACCTCGGGGAAAATGAATATTGGCAGGCTACCACGTTTCCGCCCAAAGTCGCGGGCAATCTGCGGTCAGGCCGGGCCTAGCAGCCGCTCTGCGCCGACGCGCAGGATCAGGCGGGACCAGCGGCGGTCGGGTTTTTGCGGCAGGCTGGCGCGCAGGTGTGGCAACGGCAGGCTGCCGTCCAGCATCGCGCGGTACAGCGCAAAGATGCCGGGGCGCAGGTAGGGCGACCAGTGGCAGATGCGCGCGGGGGGCGGCGGCAGGGTATGGCCCAGCCGTGACAGGACCGACAGCGTGCCGGGTTGGTCGATCTGCAGGTCGAGCCAGTTCGGCAGGGCGCGGCCCGGACCCTGACCAAGGGCTGTATCGGTGCCGACGCTGACCAGCCATTCCAGAGCAAAATCGAACAGGTCATTCTCGCGGGTGGTCACGTTGATGACTTGTGTGGTGCGCCCGGCGGGCGTGTCCATCGCAACGCGCGCGGGGCGGCGGGTTTCAGCGGCAGCGAGCAAAATCACCCGGCGGAAATCACCCGGATGGGCGTGGATAAGGGCCTGCAGCGCGACGCGCGCGCCCAGCGAATGGCCGATCACGTCGATCTGACGGTCAGGGTCGATCTGCCGGATCAGGGTCGCGAGGTTGGCCAGTGCCCGTCCCGCCGCTGCAGCGCGGCGATAAGCCCCCTGCACCGATCCGCGCGCCGCCCAGCCCAGCCCGATGGCCAGACCCTGCGTGCCCGTCAGACAAAGGTGGCGCGGCCAGCTTATCGCCTTGCGGTCATCGGTTGGCGGGTTCATCGACAGGATGTGTCCATGCGGGCAATGACCCGCTATCCCCGGTGCAAAGCGGTAGCCGTGGATCATCACCACCACTGGAGCCTCTGCGGGCAACCCCACCAGCCTTTCCGCCAGATATGCCGCATCGACCTGCAAACCCTTGGCAGTCACATCGGCGCGGATCGGGGCAGGCATGTGGGGCATGGGGGCCTGTTTTCTGCACTTGCGGCATCATTGGGGCCACGGTGCAACGCCTGGGTGAACCCCGCGTTACAGGACCGTGACGATGCGCGCCTGCAACAGTTGACGCGGGGCGGACCCGGGGCTATCTGCATAGCCGTGGCGCTTTGTTACCCGATTGCGGGCCACGTTAAACAAACCGCTAAAGAGGTGTGGGTTTCACCCCGGCACCTGTTGGTCCGGGGTATTTTTATGGCCGGAGGCTGGCATGGACGGATGGAAGACGCGGACCCAACTGGTGCATGAGGGCAGCCGACGCAGCCAGTACGGCGAAATGGCCGAGGCGATTTTCCTGACCCAAGGGTTCGTCTACGAAAGCGCCGAGGCCGCCGAGGCGAGGTTCCTCAAGGCGGGCGAGGATGAGTTCATCTATGCCCGTTACGGCAACCCGACCACCCGGATGTTCGAAGAACGGATTGCAGCTCTTGAGGGCTGCGAGGATGCCTTTGCCACCGCGTCCGGCATGGCGGCGGTGATGGGGTCGTTGGCCAGTCTGCTGCGGGCGGGGGATCATGTGGTGTCGGCCCGCGCGCTGTTCGGGTCGTGCCTGTATGTTCTGGAAGAGGTGTTGCAGCGCTATGGCGTCAAGGTCACCTTCGTCGACGGGGTGGATCTGGAGGCGTGGCGCGCGGCGGTGGTTCCGGGGGTCAAGGCGGTGTTCTTCGAGAGCATGTCGAACCCGACGCTGGAACTGGTCGACATCGAGGCCGTATCTGCGATTGCCCATGCCGCTGGTGCGCTGGTGATCGTCGATAACGTGTTCGCCACGCCGATCTTTTCGCGCGCGGTGGAACAAGGGGCGGATGTGGTGGTCTATTCCACCACCAAGCATATCGACGGGCAGGGCCGTGCGCTGGGCGGGGTGGTTTGTGGGACCAAGGACTATATCCGCAAAGTGCTGGAACCCTACATGAAGCATACCGGCGGGTCGATGAGCCCATTCACCTCTTGGATCATGCTGAACGGGATGGTGACGCTGGACCTGCGCTGTCGGGCGATGGCAGATGCCGCATTGCGCATCGCCACGGTGCTGGAGACGTTGGGGCAGGTCGACCGCGTGATCTATCCGGGGTTGGTCAGCCACCCGCAGCATCAGCTTGCGATGGCGCAGATGGGGTCGGGTGGCACGTTGGTAAGTTTTGACGTGGGCGGCAAGGAGGCCGCGTTCCGATTCCTTAATGCGTTGCAGATCATCAAGATTTCCAACAATCTGGGCGATGCCAAGTCGATCGTGACCCACCCCGCCACCACCACCCATTCCCGCCTGCCGCAAGACCAGAAAGACCTGCTGGGCATCACGCCGGGTCTGGTGCGCCTGTCGGTCGGGCTGGAGGACGTCGGTGATTTGATCGCCGATCTGGAACAGGCTTTCACGGCTTGAGGCGGGACATCTGCACTTCACGGGCGGGACATGGCGGAGTTGCGGACGAATGGAACGGTCAGGAAGGCGTTTTCCGGCAAAGTCGGCCTTTCGACCGGGGCAGCAGGGTTGCGGCAACATGGCAGGGGGGTCGGAGTCAGGGAAGGACTTTCCGGATAGCGGGGACGTCCCTATATGATCTAACTGCCGCATTGGCGCGTATCTGCACTGTGACATTGAAGGCGTAGGGCGCTACGTCCTCGCCGGAACCGAAGGAACCTCAGCCATGAACATCCACACATCCGAGATGGACCGCACACCGTCGCGGGCCGAGGCCGAGGCGGCGCTGGCCGTGCTGCGGCAGTGGGCCGACCGGGCGAGCGATGCCGATATCGTGGCACTGGACCCTGCGGCCGGGGCTTTGGTCGGGCAGGGCTATCCTGTGATGAGCCGGGAATACCCCGCCACATTCCGCGTCGATGACGCCTACAAGAACAGCCTGCCTGACCTGCAGAACGGGCCCGCCAGCCTGATCGTGGGCGCAAAGCAGGTGATCCAGCATGTCGGCATCTCGAACTTTCGCCTGCCTCTGCGCTACAAGACGCGCGACAACGGCGATCTGACGCTGGAAACATCGGTGACCGGCACCGTCAGCCTTGAGGCGGAAAAGAAGGGCATCAACATGAGCCGCATCATGCGGTCGTTCTATGCCCATGCCGGGCAGGATTTCAGCTTTCGGGTGATCGAACATGCGCTGGACGACTACAAGCGCGATCTGGGGTCGTTCGACGCGCGGATTCAGATGCGGTTTTCGTTTCCGGTAAAGGTGGAAAGCCTGCGCTCGGGGCTGTTTGGCTGGCAGTATTACGAGATTGCGCTGGAACTGGTGGACGCGGGCGGGGTGCGCAAGAAGATAATGCACCTCGATTACGTCTATTCCAGCACTTGCCCATGCTCGCTGGAACTGTCGGAACACGCACGCATGACGCGGGGTCAGATGGCGACGCCGCATTCGCAGCGGTCGGTCGCGCGCATCTCGGTCGAGGTGAAGGGCGGGTCGTGCCTGTGGTTCGAGGACCTGATCGAACTGGCGCGCAACGGCGTTCCGACCGAAACGCAGGTGATGGTCAAGCGCGAGGACGAGCAGGCATTTGCCGAATTGAATGCCGCCAATCCGATCTTTGTCGAAGATGCCGCGCGCAGCTTTTGTCTGGCCTTGCAGAACGACGGGCGGATCGGGGATTTCCGGATTGTCGCCAGCCATCAGGAAAGCCTGCACAGCCATGACGCGGTGTCGGTGCTGACCGAGGGGCCTACTTTTTCCGCCGAAAGTCTGGACCCGCGCCTGTTTGCCAGCCTGTATCACGTCGGCTGAATTGACGCACATCATGGGCGGGGCTAGACCCGGCCCATGATCGACCTGCGCCCCATCGTCTATGTCGTCGGCCGGATTCTGATGGTGCTGGCCGTTCTGATGCTGGCCCCGGCGGTGATCGACCATCGGTCGGGTCTGGCGAATGGCAGCGATTTCCTGAAGGCGGCCGTGATTACCGGGTTCTGCGGATTCGCGCTGTCGTTGGCCACCGTGAACGGGTTGGGGCAGGGGCTGAACGCGCGGCAGGCCTATCTGCTGACGGTGGCCATCTGGGTGCTGGTGCCGCTGTTCGGGGCGTTGCCGCTGATCTTTGGCGCGCCGCATCTGCGATTCATCGATGGCTATTTCGAGGCGGTGTCAGGCATCACCACCACCGGGTCTACGGTGATTTTCGGGCTGGATGCGTTGCCTCCGGGGATGAACCTGTGGCGCGGGATGCTGAATTGGCTGGGGGGATTGGGGATCGCGTTTGTCGCGATGATCTTTCTGCCGGTGATGCGGGTCGGGGGCATGCAGTTTTTCCGCACCGAAGGGTTCGACACCTTCGGCAAGGCCCTGCCGCGCGCGACCGACATCGCGCGACAGTTGCTGGCCGTGTATTTCGGGCTGACGGTGATCTGTGGCGCGACCTATGCGGCGCTGGGAATGACCGAACTGGACGCCGTGGTTCATGCGATGTCGTCGATTGCGACCGGCGGATTTTCGCCGCGCGACAGCAGTTTCAATGCCTATGCCGGGGCGGGCGAGTATGCGGGGGCGTTCTTTCTGGTCGTGGCCAGTCTGCCTTACATCCGCTATGTGCAACTGGTGAACGGCCAGCCTGCGGCGCTGTGGCGGGACGCGCAGGTGCGGAGTTACCTGCGCATCATCGCGATCAGCGTCGGCATCCTGACGCTGTGGCGGGTTGCCAGTTCCGATATGGCCCTGGAACCGGCGTTTCGCGAGGCCCTGTTCAACCTGATCTCGATCCTGTCGGGCACCGGGTTCTTTACCGGCAGCTTCACCAGTTGGGGTGGCTTTGCGCTGGTGCTCGCGTTTCTTGTCGGGCTGATCGGCGGGTGTTCGGGGTCCAGTTCCGGCGCACTGAGCGTTTTCCGGGTGCAGGTCACCGGGGCGGCGCTTTTGGCGCAAATCCGGCGGATCGACAACCCCAGCCGGATCAGCCCGGTCAAGTATGACGGGCGCACGGTGGGCGAAGACGTGATGGGCGCGCTGATGCTGTATGTCACCGGCTATCTGCTGACCATGGGCGTGATGAGCGTGGGAATGACGCTGACCGGGGTGGACATGCTCACGGGTCTGTATGCCATCTGGTCGTCGATCGGGAACATCGGCTACGGCATCGGGCCGATGATGGAGGAAAACGGGACCTACCGGAACTTTCCGGATGCGGCGAAGGGGATCATGATTGTCACGATGCTCATGGGCCGGTTGGGGCTGTTGGCGATGCTGGTGATTGTGCTGCCCCGGTTCTGGCAGCGCTGATCAGTCCCAGCAGGATACCAGCACAGTCATTCCCAGCGCCTGTTTCGACAAGGCATCGGGCGTCAGGGGAGCGGTGCCGATGGCTGTGGTCGGGACGACCCCGGCGCCGGTCAGCAGGGCCGACACGCCTTCGGCCCCCAGCGCGAATGCCACGCCTTCGGGCAATTTGCGCGCGCCTGAAGCCGACGACAGCAACAGACCGATCACCGACCCCTTATCGTTCAGTACGGGGCCCCCGGCATCGCCCGGAAGCACCGGCACGGTCAGGCGGCGCAGGTCGGGTTCGCCGTTCAACCCTTTGATATCTTCCAGCGCACCGAAGGTAAGGACCGCGGCGGGCAGGGCGTCTTCATACGAATAGCCCGCGACGGCCACTTCGGCCCCGATGCGGGGTGGGGTGGGGGCGAGGTTGGCAAAGGCGGCGGGCGACAGGGGGGTCGCCGGGCGCAGCAGGGCGGCCCCGCTGACGGCGTCGATCAAAGTCACGGTCGCCTCGGTTTCGCGGTCCAGCGTGATCCGTCCGCATTGGGCCACAGCCTCTGCCGTGGTCAGGACCATGCCGCCCGCATCGACGTAGAAGCCCGAGCGGGAAAAGCGGGGCTTGCGCACCTCCAACCCCGACAAAAGGCCGCGCCGCACCTCGTCGCCCATCGGCACCAGACCGGGGTCCAGCGCCACATCCCCCGAAGACCGGAAACTGGCCTTCATCGCGGGCAGAATACGGTCCATCCGCGCCGCATCGGCAGGATTCCAGCTGGCGAGGAAGCCTTTGACCTGCCCCCGCGCCGTTTCGGCATAGGCGTAGCTTTGCACCGTGGCGCTGCGGGCGTTGATGGTAAAGCTTCGCTCGTCCCGGCTGCGCTCGCCTTCGGGGGGCACCACTTCCAGCGTTTGCAGGATGTCATAGAGGCCCGACAGGCTGGCCTGATCGCCGGGTTGCGAAATCAGCATGATCCGCAGGCCCGATCCGTTTTTCTCGGCGAAATGGACGAAGGGCGGCTCGTAATGGTCGAAGCCGACCAGCGCCAGCGGCAGAGTGATCTCGACCCCGGCCTCGGGTTCGCTGACGGTCTGAAAGCCGAACTCGGCCTGATCGGCCTGAAAGTTGGCGACCAGCGTGGCGCGTTGGCGGGTGGTCAGCACGCCGGTGGTTTCAAACCCGTTGGCGGCCTGCCAGTTGGCCATCGAATTGCGGGTGCCGGGACCGAACGCGCCGTCGATGGCCGAGGTGTAGAAGCCGAACCATTGCAGAGCGGTTTGCAGCGCGCGGCGGTCGTCACGGTTCAGCGCCTCTTCTGACGCGCGGGCCTGACGAGGTGTTTCGTCCGGGTCCGCCACCGGCAGGGGTTCGGGTGCGGGCAAGGGGGTCACTTCGGGCAAAGGCTCGACAGCGGCGGTAGTGTCCAGCGGGGTGACCGTGGGGGCCGGTTCGGGCAGCGCGCCCTGCGGCCAGAACCGCTGGCCATGGTTCGCGCCGTCCGAGATGAAACTGTCTTGCGGTACCTGGCCCTGCCGTTTCAGGTCGATCAGGCGGCCTGCCGCCGCCTCGGGCGCCTGGGGGCCAAGGGCGATCAGATACCAGCCCCGCCCGGTGGCAAAGCCCGTCACATCAAGGAACAGCGACTCGTAGGCGCGGGCGCGGTCCTGCGCCACGGCAAGGTCGGGATGCGCCTCGATCTGCAACCAGGCCTGTTCCTGCGCCTGCGACACCGGAGCCGAGCCAAAGAAGGCCACGAGGCCCAGGATCATCGCCAACAGCTTCATCGTTTCAATCAACCTCTTGTCGTTGCGGCCCATCCGCAAGGGCCGCCCCTGCGCGCGACATTTTGCCAAACTTAACAGAGCAAACCGCGGATGCACGTCCCTTTTGCGTGAGCCGTGCCGGGGGGTGCATTGACCCTGCATCGCCCGTTGCCTATGGAAGCGTCAGGTTTCCGAAAGGTCCGTCCCGATGTCCGCACCACCGTCTTCCCCCCGGTCGTTTCAGGAAATCCTGCTGCGGTTGCAGACCTATTGGGCGGCGCAAGGGTGTGCCATCCTGCAACCCTACGACATGGAGGTGGGGGCGGGCACGTTTCACCCGGCCACCACGCTGCGGTCGCTGGGCTCGCGCCCCTGGGCTGCGGCCTATGTCCAGCCGTCGCGCCGCCCGACCGACGGGCGCTATGGCGAGAATCCCAATCGTTTGCAGCATTACTACCAGTTTCAGGTGATCATCAAACCGTCGCCGCCCGATCTGCAGGACCTGTTTCTGGGGTCGCTGGCGGCCATCGGCATCGACGCCCGTCTGCACGACATCCGTTTTGTCGAGGACGACTGGGAAAGCCCCACGCTCGGTGCCTGGGGGCTGGGGTGGGAGGTGTGGTGCGACGGGATGGAAGTGTCGCAATTCACCTATTTTCAACAGGTTGGCGGTCACGACTGCCATCCTGTGTCGGGCGAGCTGACCTATGGGCTGGAGCGGTTGGCGATGTATGTGCTGGGCGTCGATCACGTCATGGACATGCCGTTCAACGATCCCCAATCGCCGATTGCCCTGCGCTACGGCGATATCTTTCGCCAGACCGAGGAAGAATACAGCCGCCACAACTTCGACGCCGCCGACACCGCGCAACTGCTGCGGCATTTCGAGGATGCCGAGGCCGAATGCAGCCGGTTGCTGGCCTTCGACGCGGCGGACCCCAAGTCCGGCAAACGGATCGTGATGGTCCATCCGGCCTATGACCAGTGCATCAAGGCGTCGCATCTGTTCAACCTGCTTGATGCGCGGGGGGTGATTTCCGTCACAGAACGGCAGGCCTATATCGGGCGGGTCCGCACGCTGGCCAAGGCCTGCGCCGATGCCTATGTGACCACAACAGCCGGCGGGTGGGCAGCGTGAATGGAAAAATCGTGGCAGTGGGTCTCGTGCTGACCGGTCTGACCGCTGGCATCGCGATGTACTGGCTGCAGGTCTATGCCTTTTATGAACCCGTGTCCTTCACGCCGGGGGCCGAAATCATGCTGACCCCGATCATCGGCGAGACACCCGAGGCGATCGTGGTCGGCGACGTGCAGGGCATCGACGCAAATTCCTCGCCGCTGCGGTTTCGCGCCTGCTTCACCACGCCGCTGACGCTTGCTACGCTGAGCGAGACTTACAAGGTGTATGACGGAGCAGTTCCCACCATCGCCCCCCGCTGGTTCGACTGCTTCGACGCGCAAGCCATTGGCGACGCGCTGGAATCGGGCGAGGCGCTGGCCTTCCTCTCGCAAGAAGGCATCGCCCCCGAGATCGACCGCGTGGTTGCGGTTTTCCCCGATGGGCGGGCCTATGCCTGGCACCAACTGAACCCCGGAACCGAGTGATCCCATGCCCGACCTGCTGATCGAGTTGTTCTCCGAGGAAATCCCGGCGCGGATGCAGACCCGTGCCCGCGACGATCTGCGCCGGATGGTGACGGACGGGTTGGTGGCGGCTGGGCTGACCTATGCCGGGGCAGGTGCGTTTTCGACGCCGCGCCGGCTGGTTCTGGCGATTGACGGGCTGACCGGGCACAGCCGAGCGGTGCGCGAGGAACGCAAAGGGCCGCGCGTCGATGCCCCTGCGGCGGCGCTGGAGGGGTTCTTGCGGTCCACCGGGCTGGCGCGCGACCAGTTGCAGGTGCGCGACGACAAGAAGGCGCAGGTTTATTTCGCCGTGCTCGAAAAACCGGGTCGCGCGGCCGCGGCGATTGTGGCCGAGGTGCTCGACGCTGTGGTGCGCGGTTTTCCGTGGCCCAAGTCGATGCGCTGGGGGTCGGGGGCCTTGCGCTGGGTGCGGCCCTTGCAGTCGATCCTGTGTCTGTTGTCGGACGAAGCAGGCGCTACGGTGGTGCCGCTGTCGATTGACGGCATGGACGCGGGGGCTACGACCGCGGGGCATCGGTTCCTTGCGCCGATGCGCTTTGCGGTGACCGGGTTCGACGACTACGCGGTCAAGCTTAAACGCGCCTTCGTGGTGCTGGACTCCGCCGAGCGCGAGGCGGCGATCTGGCAGGGCGCCACCAACCTGGCCTTCGCGGCAGGGTTGGAGGTGGTGCCGGACGCTGGGTTGCTGACCGAAGTGGCGGGGCTGGTCGAATGGCCGGTGCCGCTGATGGGGCGGATCGACGCGGCGTTTCTGGACCTGCCGCCCGAGGTGCTGCAAACCTCGATGCGCGAACATCAGAAGTTCTTCTCGGTCAGAAACCCCCGCACGGGCCGGATCGAAGGATTTGTCACCATCGCCAACACCGAAACCGCCGACCATGGGGCAACGATCCTTGCGGGCAACCAGAAGGTGCTGTCGGCTCGCCTGTCGGACGCGAAGTTCTTTTACGACAAGGACTTGGTGGTGGCGAAGGCCGGGATGGGCGAATGGACCCGCGGCTTGGCGTCGGTGACTTTCCACAACAAACTCGGCTCGCAGGCCGACCGGATCGCCCGCATCGCAGCCCTTGCGCGCGAGATTGCCCCATTGGTCGG
>JBBRVJ010000015.1:0-31458 GCA_038246975.1 Rhodobacterales bacterium
GCCGCCGATGCGGTGCCGGGACTGGTGACGGCAAAGGCGGTGGCGCGGATCGTGGGGCCAAGGGGCGAACGGGATTGCCTCGTCGCAGACATCCCCGCGGGCCCCGGCAAGACCACTCTGGCCAAGGGCGAATTCGTGACCTCGATCTTCCTTCCGGCGCGGCCGGAGCGATCCGGCGACGCCTATCTGCGCTTCATCCCGCGCACCGAAATGGACATCGCCGTCGCCTCTGCGGCCGTCAGCCTGACGCTGGATGCTGCGGGAGTCGTAATCGACGCCAGCGTTGCGTTGGGCGCCGTCGCCCCGACGGTCCGACTTGTCCCAGCGGCGGCCGAGGCCATCGTCGGCACCAGGCTGGACGCTGCGGCCATCACGGCGATGACCGCCGCCTGTTCGGCGGCCTGCAGCCCGATCAACGATAAACGTGGCACCATCGAATTCAGGACCCAGGTCGCAGGCGTACTGGCCAAGCGGGCCGCCCTGACCGCCTATTCCCGCGCCGGAGGCACAAGGTGAAATCCATCCACGTTTCCACCACCGTCAACGGCGACGCCATGGAGTTCATCTGCGCGCCCGAAGACTCGTTGCTGGACGTTCTGCGCAACCGCATGGGCCTGACGGGGGCGAAAGAAGGCTGCGGCACCGGCGATTGCGGCGCGTGCAGCGTGACGCTGAATGGCCGTCTCGTTTGCGCGTGCCTCGTCCTTGGGGCGGAGGCCGAAGGCGCCGCAATCGGCACCATCGAAGGCTTGGCCGACGGCGACACGCTGCACCCGTTGCAGCAAAGCTTCATCGACCACGCTGCCCTGCAATGCGGTATCTGCACGCCCGGCATCCTTGTCGCGGCCAAGGCGTTGCTGGACCGCAACCCCGACCCGACCGATACCGAAGTGCGCTACTGGCTGGCAGGCAACCTTTGTCGCTGCACCGGATACGACAAGATCATCCACGCCGTCCAAGACGCGGCCCACAAGATGAGGACCGCATAACATGGCTTTGGACAACACCCCCAAACGCGTCTTCAAGGTCGTAGGCACCCGGCCGCCGCGCCCGGACGGCGTCGACAAGGTGACGGGACGCGCGCTTTATGGCGCTGACGTTTCCGCCCCTGGCATGCTGACGGCGCATATCCTGCGCAGCCCGCATCCCCATGCCGCGATCGTTTCCATCGACACCTCGGCGGCCGAGGCGCTGGAGGGTGTCAAGGCAGTGGTGACGGCTGCGGATTTTGTGCGGCAGGACGATGGATCTTTGCGCGACGTGCTCGATAACTGCATGGCGCGCGACAAGGTGCTGTATGACGGCCACGCGCTGGCCGCTGTGGCCGCAACCACGCCCGCCATCGCCAAAGCGGCGCTGAAGCTGATCAAGGTGACCTACGAGGCGCTGCCGCATGTGACCGACGTCGATGTCGCGATGCGCGTGGATGCGCCGGTGGTTCAGGAAGGCCGCAGTCTGGAAACCGTGCCGGATGGCATGTCGCAGAACGTCACCAGCCATTGCGAGTTCGGCCATGGCGACCTTGCGGCAGGTTTTGCCAAAGCCGATCTGGTGGTCGAGCGCAGCTTTACGACAGCCGCCACCCATCAGGGTTACATCGAACCCCACGCCTGCCTTGCCTCGATGACCGCGGACGGCAAGGCCGATCTGTGGTGCTGCACGCAAGGGCAATACAACGTCCGCACCCTGTGCGCGGCAATGCTGGGGATGGAGGCGAGCCAGTTGCGTGTCACCGCCTCGGAAATCGGCGGCGGGTTTGGCGGCAAGACCACGGTGTTCATCGAACCGGTCGCCCTTGCGCTGTCGCGCAAGACGGGCCGCCCGGTGAAAATCGTCATGTCGCGGGACGAAGTTTTCAAGGCAACCGGCCCGACCGTTTCGTCCTCCATCGACGTCAAGATCGGCATGACCCGCGATGGCCGCATCACGGCTGCCGAAGCGCATCTGCGCTATTCCGGCGGGGCCTTCCCTTGCGGCACCGTGGACATGGGCGCGCAATCGGCGTTCGCCTCGTATGACCTGTCGGCGGTGCGCACGCTTGGCTGGAACGTGCTGACCAATCGCCCGAAAGAGGCGGCATACCGTGCCCCCGGCGCGCCGCAAGCGATCTATGCGGTTGAAAGCGTGGTGGACGAGTTGTGCCAGAAACTGGGGCTCGACCCGCTGGACGTGCGGTTGATGAACGCCGCGCGCAAGGGCACCAGGTCTTCCTACGGCCCGACCTTCGACGACATCGGCCTGATTGCCACGCTGGAGGCGGCAAAGGCGCATCCGCATTATGTGGCGCCCTTGGCCACGGGGCAGGGTCGCGGTCTGTCGGCAGGATTCTGGTTCAACTTTGGCGGCAACACCTGCGTGTCGCTGAACGTCAACACCGACGGCACGGTGGGCATCACCGAAGGCAACCCAGACATCGGCGGTTCGCGCGCCGCGATCAGCCAGATGGCGGCAGAAGAGCTTGGCATTCCCTATGACAAGATCCGCACCATCATCGCCGATACCAGTTCGCTGGGCCATAACGACGTAACGGACGGCAGCCGTGTGACCTTCGCGGTCGGCCTTGCGACCATCAAGGCCGCGCAGGATGCCGTCGCCAAGATGTGCAGCCGCGCCGCCCGGATCTGGGGCATCGACGAGGAGGCCGTGGTCTGGGTCGACGGGGCCGCCATGCCGGCAGGACCGAACGCGGGCAAGTTTCCCCCGATGACACTGGCCGAGATTGCGGCGGTGTCCTTCAACACCGGCGGGCCGATTGCCGGCCATTTCGAATTCAACGCCGATGGCGCTGGCGTCAGCTTTGGCGTCCATCTCGTCGATGTCGAGGTGGACTATGAGACCGGGGCCACCAAGGTCCTGCGCTACACCGTGTTTCAGGACGCGGGCAAGGCCGTGCATCCGTCCTATGTCGAAGGACAGATGCAGGGCGGGGCGGTGCAGGGCATCGGCTGGGCGCTGAACGAGGAATACATCTATGGCGCCGACGGGCGGTTGCAGAACGCAGGGTTCCTCGATTACCGGGTGCCCGTCGCATCGGACCTGCCGCCGATCGAGACGGTGATCCTTGAAATACCGAACCCCGGCCACCCTTACGGCGTGCGCGGTGTCGGCGAGACTCCGATTGTCCCGCCGCTGGCCGCGCTGTCGAATGCGGTGTCACGGGCAATCGGCACGCGGCTGAACAGCCTGCCGATGTCGCCGCCCCGGATCCTCAAGGCGTTGTCGAAAGGTTGACGGGGTGGTCGCGGTGACAATATGGGGCTCGCTGCGCCGGTTCACTGACGGGCAGGGCCAGGTTGAAGTCGAAGCCAGCAATTTCAAGGAATTGCTGGATCGCCTGTCACAAGATTACCCCGGCCTGAAACCCCAGATCGAGCGTGGGGTCTCCCTAGCGCTGGACGGTCGGATCTACCGTGAAGCGTGGTTCACCGAGATCGGACCGCAAAGTGAAGTGGTTCTGATGCCCTACATGGCCGGAGGCTAGGACTGCACGGGTTGACGGTAACAAAGTAAATTTCATTGATCGCCTGTGAGCGATTGTTCCGCTTTCCCGCATGACGATACGCAGTCCGTTTCGCAGCCTCTGGGCAAGCCCCGAGATCATCCGCCCGGCGGATATGATGTAAATCCGCATCCCAGCCTCCGCAGTGCAGCGAATGACCGCTCCTAGCAAAAGGCGGTCGGTGGTAATTCTTGCAACGATACCTTTTCTGCCATTTGCGCGTGAACCTTGCATTTGGCGATGACAGATGGGGCGGGGTCAGGGACTTGCGGCTTTTGCCTTTCTTTGAAGCGGAGTGATTTTTCGCCTGCCCGAACGGCAAGGAATGCCTTGACCTACATCAAAGACGCCTCGGCTGAATATGGTACCATCTCGTCAAACGGCACCGGTGGGGTGCCGAAACCGGGTTTCTCGCCGGTTCGGTCAAGGAGGTTCGGATGGCACATGTAGTAGTCCTCGGCGCAGGACTTGGCGGCACGATCGCGGCCTACGAATTGCGCGACATGCTTGGTGCGGATCACAGGGTTTCGGTCGTAACGAAAGGCAGCCGTTTCCACTTCGTCCCATCGAACCCTTGGGTCGGCGTGGGGTGGCGGGACAAGGCGGCGATCGAGGTTGATCTGGAAGCGGTCTTTGCCAAGCGCCACATCGCCCTGTATCCCCAGGGTGCCAAGCGGTTACACCCCGCAGAGCGCCGGATCGAGTTGATCGGTGGCGATGAGGTCACCTATGATTATCTGGTGATCGCGACCGGCCCCGACCTTGCCTTCGACGAGATCGAGGGCTTTGGCCCCGCTGCCCATACCCAGTCGATCTGCCATGTCGATCATGCGCTTCAGGCAAAGCTGGCGGTGGATGCGTTGATCGCCAACCCCGGCCCGGTGGTGATCGGGGCAGTGCAGGGCGCGTCCTGTTTTGGCCCGGCCTATGAATTCGCCTTCATCCTCGACAAGGCGCTGCGGGACGCAAAGGTGCGCGACCGGGTGCCGATGACCTTTGTGACTTCGGAGCCTTACATCGGGCATCTGGGGCTGGATGGCGTGGGCGATACCAAAGGGCTGCTGGAAGGCGAAATGCGGCAGCATCATATCAAATGGATCTGCAATGCCCGACTGGACAAGGTCGAGGCGGACAAGATTCACGTCTCGGAAATCGCGGAGGACGGGTCGGTTCTCAAAGCCCACGAGGTTCCGCAGGTCTTCACCATGATGCTGCCCGCCTTTCGCGGCATCGAGGCAGTCCGGGGGATCGAAGGGCTGACCAATCCGCGCGGCTTCATTCTGGCCGACAAGTACCAGCGCAATCCGGCCTTCCCCGAGGTGTTTGCCGTGGGGGTCTGCGTGGCGATCCCGCCGGTTGGCAAAACGCCGGTGCCCGTGGGCGTGCCCAAAACCGGGTTCATGATCGAATCCATGGTAACCGCGACCGTGCAAAACATCAGCCAACTGATCAAGGGGCTTGAACCCAACGCGATAGCCACCTGGAACGCCGTCTGCCTTGCAGACTTCGGCGACGGCGGCATCGCTTTCGTGGCCCAACCGCAGATCCCGCCGCGCAATGTGAACTGGTCATCGTCGGGAAAGTGGGTGCATCTGGCCAAGATCGGGTTTGAGAAATACTTCCTGCACAAGATCCGCAGCGGCAAATCCGAACCGTTCTACGAGCGGCTGGCGATGCAGGCACTCGGGATCGACAAGCTGAAACAGGTCAACCTCGAGACCGGGTCCTGAAGGCCTGCCCAGTCAAGCAAACCAAAACTCCCCATTGCAGGCGCGTGATGGGGTCAGAAAGGAAAACCGGATGTCTCTTGATCGCATGGTCATGGCCTTCGCAGGCTTCATGGTGCTTTTGTCACTGGCGCTGACCGTCTGGGTCTCGCCCTATTTCATCTGGTTGACGGTTTTCGTCGGGGTGAACCAGATCCAGTCCGCCTTCACCGGGTTTTGCCCGGCAGCGATGGCGTTCAAATGGTTCGGTGCCAAATCCGGCACCGCATTCTGATCTTGTAGATACTGCCGCAGCCGACCCCGGACGGCTACGGTTCCCGGATGACGAAGTGGAATGATCGTGCGAACTTTGATTGCCCTGGTCGCCTTTGCGGCTTTCGTCCCGCTTGCGACATTCGCCGAAGATTCCCCGTTGGCCGAGGTGTCGGTCACCGAATGGAAGGTGGTGTATGGCCGGATAGAGGCGCGCATCCGTATTCCGGCCCGTGCCCGGTTGGGGGGCACGCTTGTGGCGCTGGATGTCATCGAAGGCGATATGGTGACTGCTGGGCAGGTTCTGGCGCGGGTCGTCGATGCAAAGATCAGCTACCGGCTTGCGGCCATCGATGCGCAGTTGCAGGCGCTCGCGGCCCAATTGAGCAATGCCAAGGTCGAACTGACGCGCGGTGAGGATTTGTTGGCGCGCGGCGTGACTACGGCGCAAAGGCTGGACGCGCTGAGGACCCAGGTCGATGTGCTGACAGGTCAGATCGCGGCGGTCGGCGCTGACCGCAAGGTGGTCGAGCAGCAGGAGCTTGAAGGCGCAGTTCTGGCCCCGATTGCGGGCCGCGTGCTGTCGGTGCCGGTTGCAGCAGGTGCCGTGATCTTGCCCGGTGAGGCCGTGGCAACGATTGGCGGTGGCGGGATTTTTCTGCGCATCGCCGTGCCCGAGCGTCATGCCGCCTTCTTGCGGACGGGTGCCGCGATCCAGATCGAAACCGCAACCGGACCTTCGCAGGGCACCTTGGCCCGGATTTACCCGCTGATCGAAAACGGCCGGGTGATTGCGGATGTGGAGGTGCCCGGCCTGCCGGAAGATTTCATCGACGCGCGGGTGCTGGTCCGGCTTCCGGTCGCTCTACGCGCCGCGCTGATGGTGCCGGAAACCGCCGTCATCACGCGGACCGGCCTTGATTTTGTAGGGGTAGCGGGCCCTGACGGACCGGCCCTGCGCGTGGTCGTTCTGGGTCAGCGCCAGGCCAACGAAGGGGCGGCGATGATCGAGGTTCTGTCAGGCCTTGAGGTCGGTGACCGGGTGATTGCGCCCCATGAGTGAGGCCTCCAAACCGCCAAATCTCGGCATCGCCGGGCGTTTGACGCGGGCGTTCATTGCCTCATCCCTGACGCCGTTGTTCATTCTGGCGGCGCTGGCGATGGGCCTGGTAGCCCTGACATCCCTGCCGCGCGAGGAAGAGCCGCAGATCTCGGTTCCGCTGGTCGATATCCATGTGCAGGCACCGGGCTTGCGGGCCGAGGATGCGGTCAAACTGGTGACCGAACCCCTCGAAGGCATCGTCAAAGGCATCGACGGGGTCGAGCATGTCTATTCCTCGACCAGCGACGACCACGCACTGGTCACGGTGCGCTTCAAGGTCGGCACCTCGGCGGATGCGGCGGTGCTGCGGGTGCATGACAAGATCCGCGCCAACATGGACCGGATTCCGGTGGGTATCCCCGAGCCGCTGATCGTGGGGCGCGGCATTGACGATGTGGCGATCGTGTCGCTGACGTTGGCGCCAAAGCCGGGTGTCGAAGGGATCAGCGCGAATGATCTGACCCGCATCGCCCGCGAAGTGCGGACCCAGGTGGCCAAGACCCCAGATGTCGGGCTGACCTATCTGGTGGGCGAAGTGCCCGAACTGATCCGCATCGCCCCGGACCCCGAGCGGTTGGCGCTGTACGGGGTCACGTTGCAACAACTGGCGGCCAAGGTGGCCAACGCCAACCGGTCGCAAAACACCGGCCGGTTGCGCGATGCCGGGGAGCAGATCGATCTGGTGGTCGGCGAAACGCTGGTCGCACCTTCGCAAATCGCCAATCTTCTGCTGACCACGCGCGACGGCCGACCCGTCTATGTGGCCGACGTGGCGCAGGTGAGTTTCGTGTCGGACAGTGCCGACGTGATCGTCGCAAACGTCAGCCGCGCCGGGGATGGCACCATTACCCGCATGCCAGCCGTCACCCTCGCGGTAGCCAAACGCGCCGGGGCGAATGCGGTGATCGTGGCCGAGGCGATCCTGCACCGCGTCGAGGCGCTGAAGGGCAGCCTGATCCCCGAAACCATCGCCATCATCGTCACCCGCGATTACGGCGAGACCGCGAATGAAAAGGCAAATGAGCTGTTGTTCCACCTCGGCCTTGCGACCCTGTCCATCGTGGCCCTGGTGTGGCTGGCAATAGGCTGGCGCGAGGCGGTGGTGGTGGCGGTTGTCATCCCGGTCACGATCCTGCTGACGCTCTTTGCCGCCTGGATCATGGGATACACGCTGAACCGGGTGTCGCTGTTCGCGCTGATCTTCTCGATCGGGATTCTGGTCGACGATGCCATCGTCATCATCGAAAACATCGCGCGCCACTGGGGAATGAACGATGGCCGCAGCCGCGTGACCGCCGCTGTCGATGCGGTGGCCGAGGTCGGCAACCCCACCATCGTGGCGACCCTGACAGTCGTGGCCGCGCTGTTGCCGATGCTGTTCGTGTCCGGCCTGATGGGTCCCTACATGAGCCCGATACCTGCGAACGCCAGTGCTGCGATGATCTTTTCGTTCTTCGTGGCGGTGATCATCACGCCTTGGCTGATGGTCAAGGTAGCGGGCCGCGCGCCAACGGCCGCACATGGTGATGCCGATGCCGATGGCGGCCATGCCGGCGGGTTCCTGGGGCGGATTTACAACCAGGTGGCGCGGCCTTTGCTGGCCAGCAAGTCCCGCAGTCTGCTGTTTTTGATAGTCACGGCGGCCCTGTCTTTCGGGTCGCTTGGATTGCTTTATACGCAGGATGTCACCGTCAAACTGCTGCCCTTCGACAACAAATCCGAACTCTCTGTGGTCATCGACCTGCCTGAAGGCGCGTCGGTCGAGGCGACGGACCGTGTGGCGCAGGACATCGCGGGCGTCGTGTTGCAACTGCCCGAGGTCGTCTTTGTGCAGACCCACGCCGGGACCTCTGCGCCCTTCAACTTCAACGGGCTGGTGCGGCACTATTATCTGCGCGCCGCACCTCAATTGGGCGAGGTGCAGATCACCTTGTCGCCGAAGGCCGACCGGGACCGGCCCAGCCATGCCATAGCCCTTGATATCCGCACCCGGCTGGCGGGTCTGACCATGCCCGAGGGCACCAGCGTCAAGACGATCGAGCCGCCCCCCGGCCCCCCGGTGATCGCCACCTTGCTGGCCGAGGTTTACGGCCCCGATGCCGAAACCCGGCGGGCTGCGGCGACCAAAATCCGTGCGGCTTTTGAATCCGTCCCCTTTATCGTCGACGTCGATGACAGTTTCGGCGTCCAGGCCCGGCGTTTGCGCGCCACGATCAGCACCGATGATCTGGAGTTCTTTAGCGTCGAGGAAAGCGATGTGTTCGATACGCTTGCCATCCTGAACGGTGGGCGGACTGTGGGCTATTCGCACCGCGCGGATGGCCGCCAGCCGATCCCGATCCGCATCGCGCGCGCCAAGGGCGACCGGAGCTTGGACGAGCGGTTCCTATCCACCCCGATCCCCGCCAACGTGCTGCCCGGCGCGCGCGGTGTGGTCGAATTGGGCGACGTGATCCGCGTGGCCGAGGAACGCGCCTCCTACCCGGTCTTTCGCCGCAACGGGCGGGACGCTGAAATGGTGACGGCCGAAATGGCCGGCGCGTTCGAGGCACCGCTTTACGGCATGATCGCTGTGGGTAAGGCACTCGACGCGATGGACTGGGCACCGGGCACCAAACCCGTGATCAGCCTTTACGGCCAACCCCAAGACGAAACCGTGACCACGCTTTTATGGGACGGCGAGTGGGAGGTCACCTACGTCACCTTTCGCGATATGGGGGCGGCCTTCGGCGTGGCGCTGCTGGGGATTTACATCCTTGTCGTCGCGCAGTTCGGCTCGTTCCGCCTGCCGTTGGTGATCCTGACACCGATCCCGCTGACCTTTCTGGGCATTGTTCTGGGCCACTGGCTGTTCGGCGCGCCGTTTTCCGCCACCTCGATGATCGGCTTCATCGCCCTTGCCGGGATCATTGTCCGCAATTCGATCCTGCTGGTCGATTTCATCCGCCATGCGGACCCTGCAGGCAAGACCCCGGTCGATATCCTGATCGAGGCAGGTGCCATCCGGTTCAAACCCATCCTGCTGACGGCAATCGCGGCGATGATCGGGGCGGTCGTGATCTTGTCGGACCCGATTTTTCAAGGGCTGGCAATTTCGCTGCTGTTCGGCCTGCTGTCTTCGACGCTTTTGACCGTCCTCGTGATTCCGGCGATCTACCGGGTGTTGAAGGCCTGAAGGCCGCAAAAGCGTCATGATTGCATCCCAAGACGATCTGGGAAAATGACATCTTTGGCCGAACCGCAGTCAATCACGGAGATAGCGGCGAACGGAAGTTCACCGCCCGGTGCAAAGCACCCGAGGCTGACAAGGCGAGCCGTGCTACAAACAGGTCGTCGGATTTTCCGAAGAGGTAAAGGGTCTGGTGGGCAGGGGTTGAACCATGTCCATCGAAATCAGCGTGGCTGGGGTCGGGAATGACCTCTGGTCGGGCCTCTTGCCACAGCATCCAGTCGAACCATTCAGCCGGGCGATCCGCGCCGGTCAGGGTCCTCAGCGCTTCATGAATCTATGCGTCCCGGTTGCGGTTGAACCGCAGGGCGAAAATCAGCCCTGCGATCAGGTCCGTTCGCTTGCCCGCGACAATGGCCGCTATTGCCCCAACTGCCTCGCCCTGAGTTCCGCTCACAACATCCAGTTGCAATTGAAGCGGTGCATTGGGTTGTGCCCGTACCACGCCCGGCACCAACGCCGATGCCACCATCATCGCGCGAAAGCGCCGCCGCGTCACCTTGTCTGCACCACACCGAAAACCAAGGACAGCCTGCACCACCCAAGGCATTCCCGTTCATCAATCCCCGGTGAATGCCGCGTGATCGGACATTCGCGGCGAGACGAAGCCGAGTTGGGCGTTCATCGCCCCGGTTCCGAGGCGGTTGGGATTGCACGCCACCCTCGGGGCGCGGCTGCAAGGCCGCTGGCATATCCCCTGAATCAAGATGCAATGTAACGATACGCCCCGTGTGCCCGACTGGACGCAAAACCGCGCCTTTCAGAGATATTTCATGCCAAAAACCCGTTGGGCCTTGTTCCTGCTCGTGGCGCTTTGCCTGCCCCGTGCTGCCCATGCAGAAGTCAGGGGCTCGCCCGATGTGCTGGTCATCGGCGACTCGCAGTTGAGCTTTGGCGCGGGTGCTGCTTTTGTGGATGGGTTGCGCGCAATGGCGGGCACCTGCGGGCTGGAACACGGCAGCACCGTGGGGGTGATCGGGGTGCGGTCCTCTGCCATTACCTCGTGGACCGGGCGGACCGAACGCGCAAAGGGGGCGATCTGTGATGTCGACCCCAAATGGAAGGTCAACGCGGGCACCTACGGCACGCTTTCACAGGGCAAGAACCCTTACGTCCAGATCGGGCGCGGGGCTCAGTTCCAACTCTGCTCGCCCGACCGCTCGCCGTTGCAGGCACTGTTCCATGAAGGGTACTACAGCCCGAAACTGCTGATTCTGTTCCTGATGGGCAATGCGGCCGACCGGTGGGCTGCGAGTCCTTCGGCAGCGGATGCCGATGTCCGCGCTTTGATGGCAGATTTGCCGCCGGGAAAGCCGTGCGTCTTTATGACGTCTGCCCCGCCCTATGGCGCAAAGGTGGTTGGCTTGCGCCAAAAGGCGCAGGAGAATCTGGCCCGCGCCTTTGCCGCCAATGGCAGCAGATGCAGCTTTGTTCCCGGCCTTACCCCGGCCACCATCGCCGAAAATCAGGGCAATGCCCAGAACTTCCGGCGTACGCCTTCGGGCAAGGTCAAGGACCCGTTTCACCCGACCGAAGCCGCCGCGCGCCGTTTTCTGACCCTGCGCAAAGGCGCGTTGTGCGCGGCGATCTCAAGCCAACTGACGATGAACTGATCGCCCCGTTCACGACGGCGCGAGGGCGCTGACATGATCGTAACACGTGTCACGCGCTCCACGAACGGACCGGAAGAAAGCAACGAAAGGATCACCCCGATGTTTCGCCTGACCACCCTCGCCCTTGCCCTCTCGACCGCCATGATCAGTTCCGCCTTTGCCGGCGACCAGTACGTCGACAAGACCGGCTTTGCCGCATCAGGCTTTGACGTGGTGTCGTATTTCGATCTTGATCAGTCGAAGGTCGGCAAGACTCAGACCGCGCCCACGCCCGGCAAGGCCGGTATCACCGCCGATTACAACGGCGCGAAATTTGCCTTTGCGACCGAGACAAATCGCGATGCCTTTGTCGCGGACCCTGCGAAATACGCGCCCCAGTATGACGGCCACTGTGCCTATGGCGTGGCCAAGGGTGGCAAGGTGCCGGGAAATCCGACGCTGTGGCGGATCGTGGACGGCAAGCTTTACCTGAACATCACCAAGAACGTGGTGGGCTTCTGGGAGGAAGACATTCCGGGCAACCTGAGCAAATCCGAATCCAACTGGACGAACCTCGAAGCGCAGGCCGCCTCGACAGAGATCATTCCGGACTATTCTTCACCGGCCCCGATCAAGAACTGATACTGCAACACCGGACCGGGCAACCCCGCCCGGTCCACAGACAGGACAAGACGTGACCGACCCGACCCGATCCGCCCTCGCGGGCCTGCGTGTGCTTGACCTGTCGCGCATTCTTGCCGGACCGACCGCGACCCAGTTGCTGGCCGATCTGGGGGCCGAAGTCATCAAGATCGAACGCCCCGGTAGTGGCGACGACACCAGAGGCTGGGGGCCGCCGTTCGTGAAGGACGGTTTGGGTCAAGATACCCGCGAAAGCGCCTATTACCTGTCGGCCAATCGCGGCAAGCATTCGGTCGCGGTGAACATCGCGGACCCGCAAGGTCAGGCGCTGATCCGGGCACTGGCGTTGCAGTCGGACATTCTGGTCGAGAATTTCAAGGTCGGCGATCTGGCGCGGTATGGTCTGGATTATCCGACGCTGTCAGGGCTGAACCCCCGGCTGATCTATTGCTCGATCTCTGGCTTCGGGCAGACCGGGCCGAATGCCCATCGCGCAGGCTATGACTTTCTGGCGCAGGGCGAAGGCGGGTTGATGTCGCTGACCGGGATGGCGGACGGCCCGCCGTTGAAAGCCGGGGTCGGGATCATCGACGTGATCTGCGGGCTTTATGCCTGCAACGGGATACTGGCGGCGGTGCAGGCGCGGCATGCGACGGGGCGGGGGCATCATATCGACATAGGGTTGCTGGACGCGCAGATCGCGGTGCTGATCAATCAGGGCGTAGGCTATCTGACCGATGGCGTGGTGCCGCCCCGGCGCGGCAATGATCATCCGACCATCGTGCCCTACGGCAGCTTCCCTACGTCCGATGGCACGATCATCCTCGCGGTCGGCAATGACGCGCAGTTTGCCAGGCTGGTGGCCGAAGCGGGGCAACCGGGGCTTGCCGCCGACCCGCGCTTTGCCACCAACAAGGCCCGCGTGCAGAACCGCGAGACGCTGATCCCGCTGCTGGAGGCGCTGACAGTGCAGCGCCCCGCCGCCGAGTGGCTGGCGGCGATGGAGCATCTGGGCGTGCCTGCCGGGCCGATCCACGATCTGGCGCAGGTTTTTGCCAGCCCGCAGGTTGCCGCGCGCGAAATGGTGGTGAGCCTGCCGCATCCGGTTGCTGCGGGGGGTGAAGTGTCGCTGATCGGCAATCCGTTAAAGTTGAGCGACACGCCGGTGACCTATGCCAAGGCCCCGCCGACGCTGGGTCAGGATACCCGCGCGGTGCTGGCCCGTGTGTTGAACCTGACGGACGAAACCCTTGATACCCTGACCGCACAGGGCACGATCGGAGACAGCAGATGACCACCGGCGCAGATATCATCGGGCAGGCACTGGCACAGGCCGGGGCCACCCATGCCTTTGGCATTCCGGGGGGCGAGGTGCTGGCGCTGATGCAGGGGCTTGACGCGGCGGGCCTGCGGTTCGTGCTGGTCAAGCATGAAAACAGCGGTGGCTTCATGGCCGAGGGGTTGTGGCACACCACTGGCGCGCTGCCGGTTCTGGTGGCGACACTTGGCCCCGGCGTGGCCAATGCGGTGAATGTGGTGGCCAATGCGATGCAGGACCGGGTGCCGCTGATCTTTCTGACCGGCTGCGTGGACGCAGCCGAGGCGGAAACCTATACGCATCAGGTGTTTGACCATCAGGCGATGCTGCGCCCCGTGGTCAAGGGCAGCTTTCGCCTTGCACCGGGCGCTGTGGGCGCGGGCATGGCAAAGGCGATTGCGCTGGCGACCAGCGGCCAGCCGGGGCCGGTGCATCTCGATGTGCCCATCGGCGTGGCCGAAGGCGTGGCGTCCGAGACGATGTTTCCTGCGATCCTGCCTGTCCGCCCCGGCCTGCCCGCTGCGCGCGTACTGAAGCAGGCCTTGGCCGCGCTGCACGTCGCGCGCCGTCCGATCGCGATTGCCGGAGTGGACGCGGTGAACGAAGGCGCAGGGCCTGCAATCGCGCAGTTTTGCCGCGACCATGCCATCCCGCTGATCACCACCTACAAGGGCAAGGGCCTGCTGGATGAAGGCGATCCGCTGTCTTTGGGAGCCGCCGGCCTGTCGCCCAAGGCAGACCGGGTTCTGATGCCCTTGATGGCCGAGGCCGATTGCATCCTGCTGCTGGGCTATGACCCGATCGAGATGCGCATCGGTTGGCGCAATCCGTGGCGCGGGGATCAGACGGTGATCGAGGTCGCCGCTGTGGCGCGCCACCATGGCATGCACCACGCTACCCATCCGCTGACCGCAGGATTGGCCGAAACGCTGGCGGCTCTGTCGCACCCGGCCCCGGCCCGCTGGCCGCAGGGGCAGCCGGGGGCAGCCCGCGCCACCCTTCGCGCTGCGTTTCAGGGCCCCGACCTCTGGGGCCCCCACGCGGTGTTCCGCACCCTGCGTGAAGTGATGCCCCACGACACGATCATCACCGCCGACAGCGGCGCGCACCGGATTCTGGTCAGCCAGATGTGGGATTGCCCCGGCCCACGTCAGATGCTGCAATCCTCGGGCCTGTGCACGATGGCCTGTGCCGTGCCCCTGGCCGCAGGTGCCAGGATGGGCCGCCCTGCCGCGCCCGTTCTGGCCTTTGTCGGCGATGCCGGGCTTGAGATGGGGGCGGGCGAGTTGGCGACCCTGACCGCCCAAGCTCTGCCCATCGTGATCTGCGTAATGGTCGATGACAGCCTGACGCTGATCGAGATGAAACAGCGCGCCAGCGGGCGGCCGAGCCTTGGCGTCGATTTCGGGGGATCGCACAGCACCGATTTCCCAGCGCTTGCCCGCGCTTTCGGCGGTTACGGCGTGGCGGTCCGCGATCCGACCGCGCTGGCTGCAGAGGCCCGTGCTGCATTGTCGCGCCCGCAGTTCAGCCTGATTGCCGCACGAATAGGCACGCGCGCTTATGACGGCGCTTTCTAAGCGTTCACCCGCTCACACATGTGTGAAAGGGCTGACATGATCCGCTGCACGCTGTAACAAATCCGCCGGGAGCAGCGAAACGAAACGGACTGGGCACGGTCGCCCAGCCCTGATGCGAAAGACTGTCCCATGAGCACCGAGCGACCCCTGACGGACGATCTCAGCGGTATCCCGACCAGCCTTGCCTCTGCCGCGATGCCGGACTGGAACCGCACCATCAAAGGCATCCTGTCGCACGCCGCCAGCACCGGGCCAGACATGAACCGCGTTTTGGCCGTAGCCCCCGATTTCGCGCTGGGTCAGGCGATCCGGGGCGTGTCGTGTCTGTTGATGGGCCGCTCTGAAATGATTGCCGTAGCGCGGCAGGCTTACGCCGCCGCCCTGACCGCAGCCCCCGCCACGATGCGGGAAATTGCCTTTGTCCACGCCCTTGGTGACTGGCTGGATGGCCGCCCCACCCGTGCCGCAGCGCGTCTTGAGGTCGTCTTGACGCTGAACCCCCGCGACGCGTTGGCCATGAAGCTGGTGCAGGCGATCCACTTTGTCATGGGCCGCCCAAAGGAAATGCGGGCGTCGGCCGAGCGGGTCATGGACGCGTGGGACGATCACCCAGCGCGCGGGTATCTGCTGGGCTGTCATGCCTTCACGCTTGAAGAAACCGGCGAGTACGCGCGCGCCGAAGCACAGGGGCGCGCGGGCGTGGAGTTGGCACCCGATGATGCGTGGGGGCTGCACGCAGTGGCGCATGTCTATGACATGACGGCCCGTGCGTCCGAGGGTCTGGATTGGCTGACCGGGCGCGAGGCGGCTTGGGCGCATTGCAACAACTTTCGCTTTCACGTCTGGTGGCACCGCGCGCTGATGCACCTTGATCTTGGCCAATACGACGCAGCACTGGCGCATTACGATGCCGACATCCGCGCCGAGCGGACCGATGATTACCGCGATATCGCCAATGCAGCCTCGCTTTTGTCGCGGCTGGAACTGGAGGGGGTCGATGTAGGTCTTCGCTGGGAAGAGTTGGCCGATCTGTCACAGACCCGCGTCCCCGATGGCTGCCTTGCCTTTGCCGATCTCCATTACATGCTGGCGCTGTGCGGGGGCGCGCGCGATCAGGCGGCGACTGACCTTATCGCGCGGATGCAAGGCACCAAGGCCTCACCGCACGAGGCGAACCGCGTGATTGCCCACCCCGGCCTGCATATCGCCCAGGGGCTACAGGCGTTTACCGCAGGGGCCTATTCCACCGCCTTCGTCCATCTTCGCGCGGGGGCACAGGACGTGCAATCCGTCGGCGGCAGCCATGCGCAGCGCGACATCTTCGACCGCATGACCATCGAGTCCGCTCTGCGCGGCGGTTACATGGACGCGGCCGAGTCCTTGGTCCTTGACCGTCTGGCCCGGCGCGGCGGGTATGCCGACGGCTATGCCAATGCGCGTCTGTCGCTGATCGAACGCGTCCGGGCAAAGGCGGTCTGACACGATGCCCGGCGTCAAGATCCGCGACCTGCGGCTGGATTTCTTTCGCGGGATCGGCATGTTCATCATCCTGATCGCCCATATTACCGACAACCCTTGGACTTTGTGGATTCCGGCCCGCTTCGGCTTTTCGGACGCCACCGAGATGTTCGTGTTTTGCTCGGGCATGGCGTCGGCCATCGCCTTTGGCGGGGTGTTTGCGCGCGCGGGATGGGCAATGGGCGCGCTGCGCATCGCCCACCGCGTCTGGCAGGTCTATTGGGTCCATCTGGGGGTGTTTTTCATCACACTGGCGCTGCTGGTCGGGCTGAACGCAAGCGGGGCCTTTCCGCGCGACGAAGTGGGGGCGCTTAACCTTTATCCGTTTTTGAACAACGCGGGACCAAACCTGATCGGCCTGCTGACGCTGACCTATGTGCCGAATTACTTTGATATTCTGCCGATGTATCTGGTGATCCTCGCGCTTATCCCGGTGATGATGGCACTGGCGTCGCTGGACGCGCGGCTGGCGATCCTTGCGTCAGCGGTCCTGTGGATGGTGGCCGCGGCGGGGCTGAACCTGCCCGCCGAATTGTGGTTTGCCAAGCCTTCGGCGCGCGAATGGTACTTCAACCCTTTCGCCTGGCAGTTGGTGTTCTTTGCGGGGTTTGCGTTGATGGCGGGCTGGTTGCCCGCGCCACCGGTCAGCCGGATTCTGGTGGCGGTGGCGCTGCTGGTGGTGATCGTCTCGATCCCGTTTGCCTGGTACAAGATCATCAATGCCTCTGAATTCGTGCGAGACTGGCGCTCTGACTGGAAGGTGCTGTTCGACAAATCGGACTTCGGTATCCTGCGGCTGGTTCATTTTCTGGCGCTGGCCTATCTGGCATGGGTTGCCGTCGGGCCGGGCGGGGCGGTTTTGCGGCGCGGTGGGGCTGTGGTTGCACTGATTGCCAGCGTGGGGCAGCAATCGCTGGCGGTGTTTGCCGCCTCGATGGTGATGGCGCGGGTTCTGGGGGCGGTACTCGATCTCGCCGGCGGCGGTGCGGTTGCGGCGCTGGCGGTCAACCTGACCGGCTTCGCTCTGATCGTCGGTGTGGCGAAACTGGCCGCGTTCTTCAAACGCGAGCCGTGGAAGACCGCGCTAACCACTACCCCGGCAGCGACACCCGAGGGTCAGAAATGGGCGGCGTGACGCGACGCGACATGTTATCGGTCCTGGCGGGTCTTGGTGCCCTCGGCCTTGCGCCTGCGATGGCCGCGGGGCTGGATGAGCCTGCGGGCATGGCGCTTGGCGCGGCAACCCCCTTCGACCCGCGCTTGATACTCGACCGTGCCCGGGCGCTTGCCGCAGCCCCCTATGCCCCACCGCCACCCGTATCGGACGCCTGGCTGAACCTCAGCTATGACGCCTTCCGCGGCATCTGGTTCGACACCCGCCACACCCTGTTTCGCGGCCAACCCGGGGCTGTTCAGGCCGAATTCTTTGTGGCGGGCCTGTATTTCCCGCACAAGATCGGGATCAACGCGGTCTCGGGCGGCCAGTCCCGCCCCGTAACTTTCGAGCTGCGCACGTTCGACACCACAGACGCCTTCCCTGCGCTTCCCGAAGGGGGCAGCGGCTTTGCCGGCTTCCGCCTTCTTGGGGAGCTTGAGGCGCCGGACCGGTTTCAGGAATACGCGGTTTTTCAGGGTGCGAGCTATTTCCGCGCCATCGGGCGGGGGCAGGCCTATGGCATTTCGGCGCGGGGCCTTGCGCTGAATACAGCCACGAGCAGCCCCGAGGAATTCCCGATCTTCCGCGAGTTCTGGATCGAGGCCGCTGCCCCCGACGCCCCCTCTGTCACCGTTCACGCCCTGCTCGACAGCCCCTCTGTCGCGGGGGCCTACAGCTTTACGATAACCAAAGGTGCCGACACGCAAATGGCCGTCAGTGCGACGCTTTTCCCGCGCAGCGCACTTGCGACCGCTGGCATTGCCCCTGGTACCTCGATGTTTCTGTTCAATGACATCGACCGTACCCACTTTGATGATTTTCGCGAGGCGGTGCATGACAGCGACGGCCTCTTGATGCACAACGGCGCGGGCGAAGTGTTGTGGCGACCCCTGTCCAATCCGAAAACGGTCCAGACCAGCAGCTTTGCCGATCAGAACCCCCGCGGCTTTGGCCTGATGCAGCGCGCCCGCACGCCCGGCGATTACAACGATCTGGAGGCCCACTACGAACGCCGTCCCTCGCTCTGGGTGGAGCCGTTGGGCGATTGGGGACCGGGAGCGGTGCGTCTGGTCGAACTGCCTACCGACAAGGAAATCAACGACAATATCGTCGCGTTCTGGCGCCCCGAGGCCCCATTGATGGCAGGGAAAGCCCATCGGTTTGACTACATCCTTCATTGGTGCGCCTTGGCACCGACGGAAGGCGCAGTTGCACCGGTCACCGCGACCCGAAGCGGCGCACGCGTGTTCGAACCCGGGCGCATCTTTACCATTGACTACGCCCCCCACCCCGCCTTGGGCGAAGACGCCGCCCTGATCGAGGCACGCGTGACGACCAGCGTGGGCCAGATCACCCACACCCTGTTGCAGTCCAATCCCGCGACGGGCGGAATGCGGCTGGACCTGACCCTGCTGACCGACGCCCCCACCGCCGAACTTAGAGCCGAGTTGTGGCGCAACGATGCCCGCGTAGCCGAAGTTTGGCTGAACCGTTGGAATATGTCATGACCGCCGCCTTTCGCTTGCCTGCACAGACCACCCTGCCGATGCCAGACCAATCGCTGACCGTGCAGTTTGTGGACCCCGCAGCACCCGGCACGCAGACACGGCCCGGCATCCTGGTTTTGCGCGTCCTGACCCTGGGCCTGCCGATGGTCGTCACCCTTGGCCTTGGAGCGTTGTCTTTGGTGTGGTTTGCGCAGGACGGGCATCTGAGCCTGACCGAAGGCGTGCTCGTCGCGATGGCGGTGTTTGCGTTCTACTGGGTCGTGCTGTCGGTTGCGACGGCCACGCTTGGCCTGTTCTGGCGGGCCACTACTGTCCCTGCCGCGCGCCAGGGCCTGACGACGGCGATCCTTCTGCCGATGTATGGCGAGCCGGCCTTGCCCACCATCAGCCATGCGATCACGCTTTTGTCCGGCCTGTCGCGCGTAAAGACCCGCCACCGCTATGCCCTGCACATCCTTTCGGATACCCGCGATCAGGGCGCAGCCCTTGCCGAGGCCTCCGTGGCCCGCCTCGTGGCGGCACGCCATCCCGGCCTTTCGGTCCACTACCGCCGCCGCGCGCAAAACCTTGATTTCAAATCCGGCAATGTTCGAAGTTGGGTTCAAGCCGAAGGCGGGGCGTATGATGCAATGCTGGTCCTTGATGCCGACAGCGTGATGACACCCGAGGCGGTGATCCTGATGGCCGACACTCTGGCCGCAGACCCGTCTTGCGGACTGGTCCAGACCGTGCCACGCGTGGCCCCCGGCACGACCTTGTGGCAGCACCTGCAATCTTTCGCCTCGGAAGTCTACGGCACCACTCTGGGCCGTGGGTTTGCGCTTTGGGCGGGCGATGAAGGCAACTTTCTGGGTCACAACGCCTTGATCCGTACCCGCGCCTTTGCCTCATCGGCTGGCTTGCCGCATCTGCCCGGCCGTGCCCCGCGCGGCGGCGTGATCCTCAGCCATGATTTCGTCGAAGCGGCTTTGCTGCGCCGGGCCGGATGGGGGGTGCGGATGTTGCCCCAAGCGCGCGGGAGTTTCGAGGACACACCCGCCACCCTGCCCGGCCATGTGCGGCGCGATACCCGCTGGTGTCAGGGCAACATGCAGCACCTGCGCCTGTTGGCCGTTCCGGGGCTGCACCTCTTGTCGCGGTTTCATCTGGCGCAAGGGGCGATGGTTTACCTTTCGTCGGTCTGGTGGCTGGCTCTTTTGGCGTTTTGGGCGTTGCAGGGCGTCTTTGCCACCGGCGCACCGGTGCCTGCGCTGTCCGCGATGCCGCCAGTGGGTCAAGGGGTGCTGTATGGTGTCGTGGCCCTGATGCTGCTTGCGCCAAAGCTGATCGGCATAATGGGCTATCTGACTGAACATCGGCGCACTCGGCCGTTGGACAACTTTGCCCTCTGGGCCCTGGCGGAGGCGGCGTTGTCGGTCCTGCTGGCACCCACATTGATGGTTCATCAGGTCCGTGCCGTGCTGCGCACCCTGGCCGGGGTCAACGGCGGCTGGGCACCGCACAGTGCCACGCGCCCGGGGCTTGTGGCGCTGGCGCGGTTTCATGCCGTCGAGACGGCCTTGGGCGTAGGCCTGCTGACATTGGCCGCAGTCGGCGATCTTTCGCCCTGGCTCTTGCCGATCGGGATCAGTCTGTCACTGGCCATTCCGCTATCGTGGCTGGTTCAGCGCGAAATGCGCCCTGTGGATGCCACACTTTCGCTTGCGGCGGCCCGCCCATGACCCGCGCCCTTGCGGCGTTGATGCTGCTGGTGCCCGGTGTCGCTTATTCTGCCTGCGGGCACGATCCGGCGCCATGCACGCTTGCTGAAGGCACATATCATGTCGCTCTCCCAGAAACTGCCGGCCCGCACCCTGCAGTGGTTTTCCTGCACGGCTGGGGCGGATCGGGGGCTGGCACCCTGAGCAATTCCGGCATGGTCGATCCGTTTCTGGCCCGCGGTTACGCCGTCATCGCCCCCGACGGCCAGCCCCGCGAGGGCAGGCCGGGGCGCAGTTGGGATTTCGACCCGAACCGCCCCAGCACGCGCGACGAAACCGCGTTCATCCGTGCGGTTGCCGACGATGCCGCCGGGCGCTTTGGCCTGACCCGCGATCACATGCTGCTGTCGGGCTTTTCCATCGGCGGCTCGATGACCAGCTATGCCGCCTGCACCGATCCCGAGGCTTTCGCCGCCTATGCCCCCGTCGCGGGCAGTTTCTGGCGCCCGGAACCCGCCGCCTGTGCAGGCCCGGTGCGCCTGCTGCACACCCATGGCTGGGCCGACCGAACCGTCCCGCTGGAAGGCCGCACTCTTGGCCCCGGCTTTGCACAGGGCGACGTGTTCGAGGCCCTGCAAGTCTGGCGCGAGACGGATGGCTGCACCGCGATACTGCCCGACCGCATCACGACGGATGGCCCTTACCAACGGCGCAGCTGGACCTCGTGCCTGCCCGGTGCCGGCCTCGATTTCGCGCTGCACCCCGGCGGGCATACGATCCCGAAAGGCTGGGCCACCCTCGCGCTGGACTGGTTTGAAAAACCTTCCTGAGGGCGGGCGGTTTTTCACCGGCTCCAGCGCGGCCCGTTGGGGTCCGGCACCGACCGGACCCCGTTACCAGCGCAGGATTCGCACCCCGATGACCGCTGACACGATCGTCACGCCAATGATCGCAAGGCTGGACCAGACCACACAGAAAAGCGGACTGTCCTCGATGCGATGGGCGGCATAATCCGCCGCCGCGGCCCCGGACCCCGCCAGCCCGATCACCGCCCCCGACAGCGCCGGCACACTCGTCGCACCGCGGCGCAGCGCCCAGAACAGCCCCCCGAGCGTCAGCACCGACAGAATCGGAATGGCCACCAGACAGGTCCACATCGTCTTGCCGACAGTCGCCATCTGCCGCCCCTCGGCCGGGGTGGTTCAGGCCAAGGCGCCCGCGCATCTGCCGGAAGGCAGCAGGCCCACCGAGGCGCTGCTCGCCCATGTCGCACCAGCCAAGCCTTCCGAGCACATGTCGCTGAACCGGTAGGTCGTGGTAATGGCCCGGCTCGGCGTGCCGATCGACCGCTCGGTGCTGGCGGACTGGATGGGGCGCACCAGCGCGCTGATCGCGCCGGTGGTCGACCGCATGGCGGCGCTGCCGAAGACCGAAGCCGCGTCGAGATATGAGGAGGATCAGAAAACGATCCGGGGGATCGTTTTCCCGACGATCGGATGTGTTGTCTCAAACTGCTGGGCCCACGACTGAGCGCAAGGGACTTCGACCGTCAGGTGGCCGGGTTCCAGATCCGTGTAGCCGTGCTGAACGGCTTCACCGCGCTCGCCAAACCCGTGAATGAAACCGTGGGATAAGTCTGTCCGGGGGAAGGGGAACCTTGACCGTCAGGCCATTTATGCAACAGAGCCATTTCGAGAGGCTGGGCGACGTCCCGCCTCATTCAAGAATTTTTGCTCCGACGATACGAAATCCTCTCTAGGGGCGCACATCTTGTCGGTCATGGCAGGGTTCCGTTGGTCACTTCTCAGATCGCCAGATATTCGGCGCGCAGCTTTTCGTCCTTCAGCACTTCCTCGGCGGAACCGTCATAGACGACTGTACCCGTGTCAAGGATCACGGCGCGATCGGCCAATTTCAGGGCGGCGACGGCGTTCTGTTCGACGATCACCGTGGTAATGCCCTGATCGCGGATGATGTTCAGCGTCTTGGCGATTTCCTGTACGATGACCGGCGCCAGCCCCTCATAGGGTTCGTCCAGCAGCAGAACCTTGATGTCGCGGCACAGCGCGCGGGCAATGGACAGCATCTGCTGTTCGCCGCCCGACAGGGTGATGCCGTCCTGCTTCCTGCGCTCGCCCAAACGCGGGAACAGGTCGTATACCCGGTCCAGCGACCAGCCGATGGGCGGCGCGATCTGCGCCAGTTTCAGGTTTTCCTCGACGGTCAGGCCTTGGATGATGCGACGATCCTCGGGCACAAGGGCGATCCCCGCACCCGCAGCCTCATAGCTTTTCATCTTGTGCAACGGCTGGTGATCCAGCCAGATTTCGCCCTTTTGCAGTTCGGGATTGTCCATCCTTGCGATGGAGCGCAGGGTGCTTGTCTTGCCGGCACCGTTGCGCCCCAGCAGGGCGAGGATTTCACCCTCGCGGATGTCGAACGACACGCCTTGAACGATATAGCTTTCTCCATAATAGGCGTGGATATCATAGACCGACAGATAGGCTTTGTGGGTGGCGGCGTTGTTGGCGTTCTTGTTGAAGGGGGCGTTCATTTCGGTTTCTCCTAATGGGCCGCTTCGCCGAGGTAGGCTTCTTTGACCTTGGGGTGGCCCTTGATCTTGTCTGGCGTATCCTCGACCAGGGGCGTGCCCTGGGCCAGCACGGTGATGCGTTCGGCCAGGCTGAATACCACGTGCATGTCGTGTTCGATGATGCACATGGTGATGTCGCGGGTGGCCTTGATCTGTTTCAAGAGGTCGATGGTATTGTTGGTGTCGGCGCGGGCCATTCCGGCGGTGGGTTCGTCCAGCAACAGCAGTTTCGGCTTTTGCGACAGGCACATCGCCATTTCCAGCCGCCGCTTGTCGCCGCGCGAAAGGGACGCGGCGTGTTCATGGCGTTTGTCGATCATGTTGACGTCGATCAGCATCTGTTCGGCAGCGTGCACGATGTCGGTTTCATCGTCGACGTGTTCGATGGCATGCATCCGAAACGCGCCGTCACGTTTGGCAAAAATCGGGATCATCACGTTTTCGAACACCGAAAGGTCGCCAAAGATCTCGGGGGTCTGGAACACCCGGGAAATCCCCATCTGGTTGATCTGGTGCGGCTTTCTGCCCAGCACCGACTGGCCGTCGAACATGACCGAACCGGTGTCGGGGATCAGCTTGCCGATCAGCACGTTCAGCAGGGTGGATTTGCCCGCGCCGTTTGGCCCGATAATGGCGTGGAGGGTGTTTTCCATAATGTTCAGGTTGACGTTATCAAGCGCCTTCAGCCCGCCGAACCGCTTGTTCACGTTCTTGACTTCGAGGATGCCCATGGCGGTGGTTCCTTATTCTGCGGGTTGCTTGGCGGCGTCGGTATTGTCGGCCTTTTTCTTGCGGCGCAACAGCGCGGCGATCTTCTGGCCGCCCTGTACCAGGCCACCGGGCAAGAAGATGACGACGACCATGAACATCAGGCCCAGCGTCAGGTGCCAGCCCTTGCCGACAAAGGGATAGATGATCGCGACCACGAAATCCTCAAACCCGTCGGGCAGGAAGGCGAACCATTGGTGCAGAATCGTGTCGTTGATCTTGGACACGATGTTTTCCATGTATTTGATCGTGCCGGCCCCCAGAACCGGGCCTATCAGGGTGCCCGTACCGCCGAGGATGGTCATCAGAACCACCTCGCCGCTCGCGGTCCAGAACATGCGTTCGGGGCCAACCTGGGTGTCCATCGCCACCATCAAACCGCCGGCAAGACCGGCGTACATGCCCGAGATGACGAAGGCGGCCAGGGTATAGGGGCGCGCGTTCAGGCCGGTGTAGCTCACGCGGTGCTGGTTGCTCTTGATCGCCCGCAGGATCATCCCGAAGGGCGAGCGGAAGATGCGGATCGCGACATAGAAGCTGATCAGCATGACGAAGGCGGCAAGATAATAGCCGACATTGAAGGTGAATTCCCAGTTGGCCAGTTCGAGTTTCCAACTGGTGTTCATCTGCAAACCGAAGATGTTGGCGCGACCGAATTCGCCTGCATTCGAGTCGAGGATGCGCGGGTCGCTGATCTTAGCCTGAAGTCCGGTTTCGCCTCCGGTAATCGGCGTCAGCACAGAATAGGCCAGGGCATAGGACATCTGCGCAAAAGCCAATGTCAGGATCGAAAAGTAGATGCCGGATCGACGCAAGCAGATCCAGCCAACCAGAAGCGAGAACAGGCCGGCGAATACCACGGCCATGACGATCGCGGGGATCACGTTCATCGTCAGCAGCTTCATCATCCAGATCGCGGCATAGCTGCCCACCCCGAGGAACGCCGCGTGCCCGAACGACAGGTATCCGGTCAGGCCGAACAGGATGTTGAACCCGATGGCGAAGATGCCGAAGATCACGAACCGCTGCATCAGATCGGGGTATCCGGCGTTGAACTGTGCCAGTTCCGAGCCTTCGGGGAAGGGGTTCAGGAGGAATGGCGCCAGCATGGTCAGGCCGAACACGATGATCAGCAGGCGGGAGTCTTTGGTGTTCAGTCCAAGCATGGCTTATACCTCCATCACGCCTTTGCGGCCCATCAAGCCACGCGGGCGGGTGAGCAGAATGGCGATGGCAACAAGGTAAATGATGATCTGGTTGATCCCCGGGATCAGGTCGATGATCCAGCCCAGCGACGCCAGGCTTTCCAGCACACCCAGAAGGAACCCGGCGGCTACGGCGCCGGCGAGCGACCCCATGCCGCCTACCACCACCACGACGAAGGACAGGACCAGGAAATCCATTCCCATGTGATAATTCGGTGAAATGATCGGGGCATACATGACCCCCGCCAATCCTGCGACAGCGGCGGCGATGCCGAACATGATGGTAAAGCGCTTGTCGATGTTGATGCCCAGAAGGCCCACCGTTTCACGATCCGCCATGCCGGCGCGCACGACCATGCCGAAGGTGGTGAATTGCAGGAACGCAAAGACGGCGGCGATCACGACCATGGCAAACGCGAAGTAGACCAGCCGCCAGTAGGGATAGATGATGGAATTGGCGTCGAACCCGATCAACACTCCGAAATCGAACGACCCGGCAAACATTTCGGGCGCGGGGGTCGGGATGGGGTTGGCGCCGAAATAGGCCTTGATCACCTCTTGCAGCACGATGGCCAGCCCGAACGTGACAAGGATCTGATCGGCATGGGGGCGCTTGTAGAAGTGTTTTATCAACCCACGCTCCATGATGACGCCAATGGCGATCATCACGGGAATGGCGAACAGGATGGACAGCGGCACCGACCAGTCGATGATCGCGGCCCCCGTTTCGGGGCCGAACCATTCATAGATGTAGGGCATCTGCACCTTCATCGGATCGCCGAGGAAATCGGTGCGCGTCGGGTCGATCACGGTATGCGACAGCGACAGGATGCGCGTCATGGTGACGGCGCAGAACGCGCCCAGCATGAACAGCGCGCCATGGGCAAAGTTGACCACGCCAAGCGTGCCGAAGATCAGCGTCAGGCCCAGGGCGATGAGTGCGTAGGCGCTGCCCTTGTCCAGACCGTTCATGACTTGCAGGATGAGGGCGTCCATCGGCTCCACCTTTCAAAGCGTTAAAGGAGTGAAAGGCCTGTCAACGGCCCATTCCAGCTGCGCCCCATGGGGCGCAGCTGCTTGATTTCATAAGGTGAACCTGAAATCAGGCGCCCGGGTTGCACTTGCCCAGGTCACCGCCCGCGAACTGCGGGTGATCGACAGGGTAGGTCACCTGCTCGACCGGTATCACCTCGACGATTTCAACGAGATCGAACTCGTTCTCGGGGGTTTCCTTGCCCTTCACGACGACCACGTCCTTGAAGCACTGGTGGTCTTCGGCGCGGTAGAGGGTCGGGCCGTTGCCCATGCCGTCGAACTCGTAGCCTTCCAGGGCTTCGACCACGGCGCAGGGGTTGAACGACCCGCCGCGGGTGACCGCATCGGCATAAAGCAGCGTCTGCACATAGCAGGTGTGCGCGGCCTGCGATGGCGGGAAGCCATACTTTTCGCCAAAGGATTTGACGAACGCGTTGGTGCCCGAGTAGCGGGCGCCAAGGATGTTCTCAAGCTTCCAGTCCCAGTTCTGCGACCCGAAGATGCCGGCGATGTTCTTGCCGGCACCGCGTGCCATCAGCTCGGAATACAGCGGCACGACGATTTCGAACTTCTTGCCATTGGCGGTGGCGTCGCGCAGGCCGAACTGCACGGCGTTGGTCAGCGAGTTGACCATGTTTCCGCCATAGTGGTTCAGCACCAGCAAATCTGCACCCGAGTTCAGCACCGGCGCGATGTAGGACGAGAAATCGGTCTGGGTCAGCGGCGTCAGAACCGTTGCAACGGTTTCCCAGCCCTTCGCCTCGGTCGATTCGCGGATCGCCTGTTCGGTGGTGTAGCCCCAGTTGTAATCGGCCGTCAGGTGATAAGCCTTGCGGTCGGTGCCATATTGCGCGGCCAGAATCGGTGCCAATGCGGCGCCCGACATGTACGAGTTGAAGAAGTGGCGGAAACCGTTGGCCTTCTTGTCCTTGCCAGTGGTGTCGTTGGCATGGGTCAGACCGGCCATGAAGATGATGCCGACTTCTTGGCACAGCGCCTGTACGGCCACAGCGGTGCCCGAGGACGACCCGCCGGTGATCATGATCGCGCCGTCTTTCTGGATCATCGACTGCGCCGTGGCGCGCGCCACGTCGGATTTGGTCTGATCGTCGCCCGAGACATACAGAACCTTCTTGCCCAGGATGCCCGTCCCGTCGAGCGCCTTCGAGCTGAAGGTCTGCAACATGCCGCCATCGCCCTCGCCGTTGAGGTGCTGAACGGCAAGCTCAAGCGCGCGCAATTCGTCGAGACCCTCATCGGCATAGGGGCCCGACTGGGGCACGCTGAAGCCAAGGGTCACGGTGTCGCCCTGGGGCGCGTTGGTGAATCCGGTGGTCTGGGCCCAGGATGCGCTGGTGAAAATTGTTGGCAGGGCCAGACCGGCGCCGGTCGCGACGACCGTCTTGATCAGCCCTCGGCGTGTGAAGTTGGATTTCGTCATTAAGTCTCCTCCCGTTGACATCGCGTGGACTAGGGCGTTTGCCGCCGTTATCCCGTCCCTTTACAGGACTGAACCAAACATGCGTCGCGCCCGAAAATTTCGCAACAAGGGATTCATTTGCAAAGCAAATTTGTCAAGATATGACCGTCAGTCCCGAAGTACCTTGGCGTTTTCGCACCTTCTGTCGCCAGTGAATCCTTGGATTTTTGGCATGTAGATCGTGCTGAAGGCGGCGGATCATGGATCACGCAGAGGGTGCTAGCGAAACGGGTGATGAACGGCCTGGTTTTGATCGCCGGGTGCGGCTGGATTTCCCTGGCACGCAGTTCGGCTCCGATGGCGTTGTATTGGTAACGCGCGAGTTGGATGACGTGCCAGGACAGTCCGATCTTGCGTCGGGTGCCTCAATGACAACCGCCGTGGCAAGAACACTGTTCACCGGCTTGACGGGCTGTTCCGGCAATTGGTCTATGGTCGGCTTGCGGGCCGCGAGGGGCTCTGTTGCAAAAATCCCATGAGGGATTCATCTTGCGAATCCGGTGTGGTAGCTGGGCTGCATGAGCAAACCCACATCTCCCTTCTACAAGATCAAGAACTGGCCCGCATACAATGAGGCGCTCAAGCGCCGTGGGTCGCTGACGATCTGGTTTGATCCCGCCATGACGTGGGACGCAGCGCCGACCGGCAAGCGCGGCCGGCAGCCCGACTGCAGTGATGCCGCGATCCAGACATGCCTTACGATAAAGGTGCTGTTTGGCATGGCGCTCAGGCAGACGACGGGGTTTGTCGAAAGTCTGTTGAGGCTGACCGACCTGGGACCGGGCCGTGCCGAACTTCAGCACGCTGAGCCGCCGCCAGAGGACCCTGAAGGTGAACATCCCCTGTCGCGGGTCCCGCGGCCCGCTCCACCTCCTGATCGACAGTACCGGGATCAAGGTCGAGGGCGAAGGGGAGTGGAACGCCCGCAAGCATGGCGGCACGAAGCGGCGCGTCTGGCGCAAGATCCACATCGGAATCGACGAGCAAACACTGGAAATCCGGGCTGCCGAGCTCACCACCAGCGACGTCGGAGATGTCGAGCCGGTAAGCGCCACCGGTTCAAGCGAACCGGCGAGGGATGTTGCCCGAGCTTCTCGACCAGATCCCACACGATCAGGAAATCGCCAGCGTCACTGCCGACGGCGCCTTCGACACCCGCCACGTGCCATGAAGCCATCGCCGCACGCGGGGCCGCAGCCATCATCCCGCCGCGCAAGAACGCCAAGCCATGGAAGCCCGACACTCCCGGCGCGATCGCGCGCAACGAGGCCTTGCGCGCATCCAAACGCTTCGGCCGGATGATCTGGCGACGATGGAGCGGCTGCCACCGCCGAAGCCGCGTCGAAACCAAGATGCACTGTGTCAAACTGCTGGGCCAGCGATGGCCGCGCGGGACTTTGATCGTCAGGTCGCGGAGTTCCAGGTCAGGGTCGCCGTCCTGAACGGCTTCACCGCCCTTGGCATACCCGTCACAGAGGTCGTGGGATAAGTCTGTCCGGGGGTAGGGGAAGTCCGTCAATCAGGCGATTTGTGCAACAGAGCCCCTTCGGGGCCACATCCACGCCATCTGTCGTGCGCCAGGGCATGAAGCGTTCTAGATCGGCAGTCAGCGATCCGATGCGGGCCTGGATGCCGTCGGTCGTGACCAGCACCGCATTGGCGCGAAACAGCGAGCCGATCTGCGCCTTGTAGGTCTGCAACTGGTTGAACGCTGCGCCCAGCGTCGCCGTTTCGGCTCCGGGCTTTTTCACCTCGATTACGCCAACCGGCAGACCGTTCAGGAATACCACCACATCCGGGCGGCGGTTGTGGCCGTTCTCGATGACCGTGAACTGCGCGATGGCGAACCAGTCGTTCTGCTGGTCCTCCGGGTCGATCAGGCGCACGGCGTCGCCACGGATCGTGCCGTCCTCGGCGCGGTATTCCACCGGCACGCCCTGAACCATGGCGCGGTGCAGACGGCGGTTTTCTTCGATTAGCGAGGGGCGCTCAACCGATAGCAGCTTGCGCAAGGCATCCTCGCGGGCGTCTTCGGGGATCTGCGGGTTTAGGCGAGCAATGGCCGCGCGCAGGCGTTCAGACAGGAACGTGTCCGAACAGGCGTTGCGTTCAGGGATGCTGCCATCGGGGCCAGATACGGCGTCATTGATGCAGGCATAGCCCAGCGCTCCCAGGTGACCGAGCAGGACGGCTTCGACTTGGGCTTCAGTCAGCATCTTGCAGGTCTCGATCTCGGCTATGCGACGTCAGCAATACGGTTTGGTCTTCGTCTGTGGCAAAATCGCTCAGATAGAGCCAGTGGTCAACGGCATCATGATCTAACCCGCCCCGTTTCGAAAGCTCGGCTCGCAAGGTGTGCGCGTGGTCGTGCCCCTGTCCGGAAGTCATCCACACCCACTCGATCGAAGAAAGCTCAATCCTATCAGGCGCTATTTGCAGCACCACAGACAGGCCGTCTTCGCCCTGCCGCTTTCGCGCGACGTCGATCTCGATCATCGACGCAACGGGATGACCCGCCGAAATGGCTTCCAGAGTTTCAAGCGCAGCCGCGATGACGCGCGCGGACTTCCCGTTTTTCGCGAAAGAAAGCCATTCAACGCATTTGGCATGTAGATCGTCAATCACCGACAGGTCGTTGTCGTTCAAATGCCAACCCTTGGAGCGCGGCAGTGCTGGGGCTTGGCCCCTGTCGTCGCGTTCACCGGATTGGAGGAACTGGGCCAAATCTTTCGTCACGCTACCCTCTCCACCACCCGCGCTGCCTCGGCCACCCGCAGTTCGCCTGACATAAGGCGGGGGAGGAGGAGGTCGCGGGTTTGGGCGAGGGTGCGGGATTCTTCGTCATTCATTTTCTGGCGTTTCATCAGCCGGATTGTCGTTTGGTCAAACCCCCCGCATCCGGAGACGTTCCGGCGTGACGAGGCCCCGCCAGAGCATGGCATCGCGCATCGTGTTGCTTATGGCGCTGACCGGCAGGAAACCATCGGCGTTCACGAGATTGGCGTAAAACGCGGGCAGGTCGATGATCGGCTTTGCCGTCGGTGCTGGGGCAGCTTTGCCCTTCCGCCGTTTTCGCCCCGCATCTTCCACCTTGCGCTGGGCTGCGCGCTGCATGGCGCGGTCGAGCGCCTTTGGGCCATCGGGAGGTTCGGGGTGATCTTTGCGTGTGTCCTTAGCCGCCGAGACGATCTCGGCCTCGGTCAGCCTCAGCTCGGTGCGCCAGCGCTGGACGTGCAGTCGTGGCGGCGAACCTTGCCAGCGCGGGAACAGCTCACCCGGATGCCATTCGATCTTGGCGATCACCCGGCGAGGCCTGTCCCAGCTTTGCGCCTGATACTCGAAGTCCTCATAGAACCGCTTGATCTTGGTCAGAGAGGGTCGCCCGACCGGCCGGGTCAGCCTGTGCGCAATCTTCTCGCGCAGCACGGCATTGGCGGGCAGCCGGATGGCGTAGAAATAGCCCGTCTCTTCCAGCCGCGCGTAGATCGCAGGGATCGCATAGGCGGCGTCGGCACGGAAGAAGCGCATGAGGTCGCGCTTGGCATATCGGGCGA
>JBBRVJ010000016.1:0-31356 GCA_038246975.1 Rhodobacterales bacterium
AGATCGTTGGTCGGCTCGTCAAGCAGCAGGACGTTGCCGCCTGACCGCAGCAGTTTGGCCATGTGGACGCGGTTGCGTTCGCCCCCCGACAGGAGGCCGACCTTTTTCTGCTGATCGGTGCCTTTGAAGTTGAACGCGCCCGCATAGACGCGCGAGTTCACCTCCATGTCGCCAAGATGGATCACTTCGGAGCCGCCCGAGATTTCTTCCCATGCGGTCTTGGCGGGGTCCAGCGCGTCGCGCGATTGGTCGACGTAGGACAGCTGTACGGTGTCGCCCAGCACGATGGTGCCTTCGTCGGGCTGTTCAACCCCGGTGATCATCCGGAACAGGGTAGATTTTCCTGCACCGTTCGGGCCGATGACGCCGACGATGGCGCCGGGCGGGACGGTGAAGGTCAGATCCTCGATCAACAGTTTGTCGCCCATGTGCTTTTTAAGCCCGGTGACCTCGATCACCTTGGAGCCGAGGCGTTCGCCGTTGGGGATGATGATCTGCGACACGCTGGCGCGTTCGCGGACGGTCTGCCCGGCCATTTCGTTGTATTTGGAAATACGTGCCTTGGATTTGGCCTGACGGGCCTTCGCGCCCGAGCGGATCCATTCCAGTTCTTTTTCCAGAACCTTCTGCTTGGATTTATCCTCGCGCGCTTCCTGCATCATCCGTTTGGCTTTTTGTTCAAGCCAGGCGGAATAGTTGCCCTCATGGGGGATCCCCCGTCCGCGGTCTAATTCCAGAATCCACGATGTGATGTCGTCAAGGAAATAGCGGTCGTGGGTGACGATCAGGATGGTGCCCTTGTAGGCGATCAGGTGCTTTTGCAGCCAGGCGATGGATTCGGCGTCCAGGTGGTTGGTCGGTTCGTCGAGCAACAGCATGTCGGGCGCTTCGAGCAAGAGTTTGCACAACGCGACGCGGCGACGCTCGCCCCCGGACAGGGATTCGACATCCGCCTCGTCGGGCGGGCAGCGCAGGGCGTCCATCGCGACGCCGACGGCGGCCTCGAGTTCCCACAGGTTGCCCGCGTCGATCTGGTCTTGCAGGGCGGCCATTTCATCTGCCGTCTCATCCGAGTAGTTCATGGCGAGTTCGTTGTAGCGGTCGAGGATGGCGGTCTGTTTGGCCACACCCAGCATCACGTTGCCCTTGACGTCGAGCGTGGGGTCGAGGTGGGGTTCCTGCGCCAGATAACCGACTTTCGCCCCCTTGGCCGACCACGCTTCGCCTTTGAAATCGGTGTCCATGCCGGCCATGATGCGCAGCAGGGTGGATTTGCCTGACCCGTTCACGCCGACGACACCGATCTTGACCCCCGGCAGGAAGTTCAGATGAATGTTCTCGAAACACTTCTTGCCGCCGGGGTAGGTCTTGGACACGCCTTCCATGTGATAGACGTATTGATAGCTGGCCATGGGGGATCTCCGGGGGTTCGAGGTTGCGCTGTATGTAGCGATATTGCTGGACAAGGGCAACGTGGCGGGCGCAGGTTCTGGCCGGATCGGGGGGCGGGGTTTGCGGCACGGGTTTCCCATGGCAGAGGCGGGCATGGTGATCGGCCTTCTGGGCGGGTCGTTCGATCCCGCGCATGAGGGCCATGCGCACATCACGCGCGAGGCGATCAAGCGGTTGGGGTTGGACCGGGTTTGGTGGCTGGTCAGTCCGGGCAATCCATTGAAATCGCGCCAGCCCGCGCCGATGGCGCAGCGGTTGGTGCAGGCGCGGGCGATGATGCACCATCCGAAGGTCGTGGTGACCGATCTGGAGCAGCGGTTGGGCACGCGGGCCACGGTCGACACGATCGAGGCGCTGCGGCGGATTTATCCGAAGGTGCGGTTTGTCTGGCTGATGGGGGCGGACAATCTGGTGCAGTTTCACAAGTGGGAACGCTGGCGTGACATTCTGCGAGCGGTGCCATTGGCGGTGCTGGCACGGCCGGGGTCTGGGGTTGCGGCGCGACTGGCGGTCGCGGCGCGGGCGTTTCGGGTGCATCAGGTGGAGCGGGGCGAGGGTTTGGGGCAAAGGCGGCCCCCGGCCTGGGCGTTCGTGAATCTGCCGATGCATGGCGAGTCGTCGAGTGCGATCCGCGCGCGGGGCGAATGGCGGCGCGAGGGGGCTCGCGCAGCCGGGGCGGACGGCATCAAGGGAAATGGGGCAATGGGTGAGGGTTCAGAGTGATTTCACGGCGCGGGATGCTGGCCGGGTTGCTGGCCGGAGTTGCGGGGCCAGTCTGGGGGGAGGCTGCGGGCTTTGCGCCCGGCTCTCCCGACTGGCCGCGCCCGGTGCGGCGTCCGGTGCGGCTGTCGGCATCGGAAAAGCTGGTGGAAGCCGCGCGGCTGGGCGGCGTGACCGGGTTTGTCGTCGCGGATGTGGCGACCGGCGAGGTGCTGGAGGCGTTTGGCGAGACGGTTGTACTGCCGCCCGCCAGTGTCTCCAAGGCGGTGACGGCGGTCTTTGCGCTGGAACGGTTGGGGCCTGCGCATCGGTTTGCGACGCAAGTGATGGCGGTGGGGACGATTGCCGACGGGGTGCTGGACGGCGATCTGCTGTTGGTGGGCGGCGGCGATCCGACGCTCGACACCGATCATTTGGGCGATCTGGTGGCCGCCTTGGCCGCGACGGGGTTGCGGCGGGTGACGGGGCAGTTTGTGGCGGTAACGGGGGCCTTGCCCGCGCTGGACCGGATCGCGGCGGATCAGCCGGACCATGTGGGGTATAATCCGGGGGTGTCGGGGTTGAACCTGAACTTCAACCGGGTCCATTTCGAATGGCGGCGCGCGCAAGATGATTGGGCGATTGCGATGGACGCGCGGGCTGAACGGTTTGTTCCGCCCGTGAAGATGGCGCGGATGGCGGTGGTGGTGCGCGAGGCGCCGCTGTTCACGCTGGCGGTGTCGCCGGGGGTCGAGGACTGGACAGTGGCGCGGGGGGCCTTGGGGCAGGATGGCAGCCGGTGGTTGCCGGTGCGCCAGCCGGGGGTCTATGTGGCCGAGGTGTTTCAAACACTGGCCCGCGCCCAAGGCATCGATCTGCCGCGCGCCGAGGTGGTGGCGCAGGTGACGGACGGCGCACGGCGGCTGGTGGAGCATCGAAGCGCGCCGTTGACCGAAGTGCTGCGCGACATGCTGCGGTTTTCGACCAATCTGACCGCCGAGGCGGTGGGGCTCGCGTCGTCCGAAGCGGGGACACTGCACGGGTCGGGGGCGGTGATGACCGGGTGGGCGGCGCGGCGGTTGGGGATCGCGGCCCGGTTTGTCGATCATTCCGGGCTGGAGGGCGACAGCCGGGTCACGGCGCTGGACATGATGCGCGCCTTGCGAACGGCAGACCGGGGCGGCGTGCCGCTGCGCGGGTTGCTGCGCAATATGGGGGTGCGCGACGACAAGAACCGGGTGATCGAGGGGCATCCGGCCAAGGTGCGGGCCAAGTCGGGGACGCTGAACTTTGTGTCGGGGCTGGCGGGGTTCATCGAGCCGCGGTCGCGCCGCGATCTTTGTTTCGCGGTGTTCAGCGCCGATGTGCCACGACGCGAGGCGCTGGCGCTGGCCGACCGTGATGATCCCGAAGGCGGGCAGGCCTGGACCAAACGCGCGCGGGCCTTGCAGGGTCAGTTGGTGCGACGCTGGGCCGAGGCTTATGGCTGACGGTTCAGCGGGTCGCAGTTGCTCTGCAAAAGCCGCGCCGCCGTACCTGTCCTATCTGCCGAAGACTCATGCTGGGATATTTTAGAACAGATGAATCTCACACGTTTCTGTTCAAAAATATTCTGGGGTGAGGCGGCACGCCAAGGAGCAACGCCCCTTTCTTTTGGGCAGGGTTGAGAGGCCAGTGGCGGCTGGGCCGTCAGGGCCGCATGTGCCGCACCCGCGCGCCCCATTCGATCGCGGCAGCATGGAGGCGGTCGATCTGCAATTCCTCGCGCACCTCCTCCAGCATCCGAAGTTCCACGTCGCGCAGACGGCCATCGGCGGCGGCGGCATCACAGGCCAGCGCATAGGCGGTTTCGTGCAGCCGTTCGGGCAACCCGTCGCGGATCAGGCCGAACAGGGCGGCAAGGCCGTCTTCCTCCTCGAACAGATCGAACACGGTTTGCGCGATGATGCGGATGCGGTCCACGTCGTAACCGGCGAAGATCGGCATCGAGTTTACCATGCGCTGGATCGCCACCATTTCGGAAGTGCGCAACTGGGCATCGGCTGCAGAGGTGGCGATCATCACCGCGACGAGGGCATCCTGCGGGGAAAGCGAGGCGAGAATGTCGGGCACAGCGGAACTCCTGTTGCTGGCCTGCAGATTATTGACCTATCGGCGGGGCGGCAATAGAGGACAGGCCTTGGCACAGGAGATGCGGCGATGACGGCTTTGCGCGATGCGGCGATGAAATCGAAGGCCTGGCCCTTTGAAGAGGCGCGCGCCGTGATGAAGCGCTACGAAAAGGCGCCGCCCGCCAAGGGTCATGTCCTGTTCGAGACGGGGTACGGCCCGTCTGGGCTGCCGCATATCGGGACGTTCGGCGAGGTGGCGCGAACCACGATGATCCGCCGCGCCTTCGAGGTGATCTCGGAGATTCCGACGCGGCTGATCTGTTTTTCCGACGATGTGGACGGGATGCGCAAGGTTCCCGAGAATGTGCCGAACCGCGAGATGCTGGGGCAGTACATGCAGATGCCGCTGACCTCGGTGCCGGATCCATATGGCGAACATGACAGTTTCGGCGCTCATAACAACGCGATGCTGCGGCGGTTTCTGGATACGTTCGGGTTCGAATACAAGTTCATCAGCGCGACCGAGTTCTACAAGTCGGGCCGGTTCGACGACACGCTGCGGCTGGCCTGCGAGAGGTATGACGCGATCATGGCGATCATGCTGGCGTCGTTGCGCGAGGAACGGCAGCAGACTTATTCGTGCTTCCTGCCGATCCATCCGGAAACGGGCCGGGTGATGTATGTGCCGATGAAGCATGTCGATGCCGTCAACCACACCATCACCTTCGACGATGACATGGGGCGCGAATGGACGCTGCCCGTGACGGGGGGGCATGTCAAACTGCAATGGAAGCCCGATTTCGGCGCGCGCTGGGCGGCACTGGACGTGGATTTCGAGATGTATGGCAAGGACCATTCCACCAATACCCCGATCTACGACGGGATTTGCGAAGTGCTGGGCGGGCGCAAACCGAACCACATGAGCTATGAATTGTTTCTGGATGAGTCGGGGCAGAAGATCTCGAAAACCAAGGGCAACGGATTGAGCATCGACGAATGGCTGACTTATGCGTCGTCGCAAAGCCTGTCCTACTTCATGTATCAAAAGCCGAAGACCGCCAAGCGGATGCATTTCGACGTGATCCCCCGCGCGGTGGATGAATATCATCAGCAGTTGCGCGCCTATCCGGGGCAGGAGGTGGATGCGCAGGTCAACAATCCGGTCTGGCACATCCATGGCGGTCAGCCGCCTCAGTCGAAGATGCTGGTTCCGTTCTCGATGCTGCTGAACCTTGCGTCGGTGGCGGGGGCCAAGGATGTGTCGGGACTCTGGGGCTTCATCCGTCGCTATATGCCCGAGGCTTCGCCTGAAACGCATCCCGATCTGGATGCGGCGGCGGGCTATGCGCTGGCGTATTTCAATGACCGGATTGCACCGGACCGTGTCTTTCGCCTTCCCACTGACCGCGAGCGTTCGGCGATGGAGGTTCTGCGGGCACGGCTGGCCGCGTGGGACGGCGGGGTGGATGCCGAGGCGTTGCAGACCATGGTGTTCGCCGTCGGGACGCAAGCCGGGTTCGAGCCGCTGCGAGACTGGTTCACGGCGCTTTACGAAGTGCTGCTTGGCGCATCGCAGGGACCGCGTTTTGGCGGGTTTATAGCCCTCTATGGGGTCGATGAAACGCTCGCCCTGCTTGACCGCGCTCTTTCGGGGGCTTTGGTCAAACAGGACAGTTGACAGGTTGGCCTTTCGTCCTACGGTTTAGAGGGGATGTTCAGGAGGAAGACATGCGCAGCACTGTGCTTGCATTTGTTATGGCCGCTCTGCTGGGTGGTGCCGCCCTTGCCCAAGAGCCGCAAAACACCGCGATCGAAGGCGTGATCCAGAACCAGATCGCCGCCCTCAAGGCGGATGATTTCATCACCGCCTTCACCTTTGCCTCGCCCACCATCAAGGGCATGTTCGGCACGGCGGAAAACTTTGGCGCGATGGTGGCGCAAGGCTATCCGATGGTCTACCGCCCCGATGCGGTGCGGATGCTGGAGTTGCGCCGCGTGGCGGGCAATCTGTGGCAGCGGGTCATGATCACCGACACGTCGGGCACCACGCATCTGTTGGACTACATGATGGTCGAGACGCCGGAAGGCTGGCAGATCAACGCCGTGCAACTGCTGCCGCAGCAGGGTGTCGGGGCCTGATCCCATTCCAACTGGTCCAAGTATCCCACGGGGGTGCGGGGGTGTGAAACCCCCGCTCTTCGGCACTGGTGCGGGGGTTTGAAATCCCTGCTCTGTGACGGCCGTTGCGCGGTGGCTCCACCACCGCGCGCTGCCCTGAGCCTGCGTTAACCTGTCGTTGGTAAATCCTCTGCCTTACGGGTGGCCCCGCTGGCCTGCCCGCTTGGACAACGGACGAGGATCAGGGATGAACAAGGCGATAACCGAAGGTCTGGTGTTGATGCCGCCGCCGTTCTCGGCGGGGTTGAACCTGTGGTCGCGCGAGGATGGGCGGCCGGGCAACGGGTCTTATCTGGCGCAGCCGAATGCCGCCTTTGTGCCGGCGGATCAGGATTTCGCGGGCTGTCTGGAGTTGCAGAAAACCAGCGCCACGCAAAAGCTCCGGTGTTTTCAACAGATTCCGATACAGCCGGGGCTGTATCTTCGCGTGACCGCGCGGGTCAAGGCGATGTCGGGGGCCTTGCCGTCGGTGCGCATCGCGGGCTGGGCGGGGTCGTCGTCGGGGACCAACGTGACCAGTGCGGCGCAAACCGGACCTTCGGTGGCGCTGACCACCTATGGCGAAGTGGTCACCGTCACCGCGATCATCGGGTCGGGCAACCGGCAGGGGGTGGGCTTGATCTGGGGGCTGGCCCCGGTTTATGGCCATATCGGGCTGGATTTGACCGGGACGACCGGCGGGGTGGTGCGGATCGACGACATCACGATCGAGGACGTCAGCGCGACGTTCCATTCGGTGATGTTCGACTGGGTCGATGTGCGCGATTTCGGTGCGATCGGCGATGGGGTTACCGATGACCGCGCGGCGTTCGATGCGGCGGATTCGGCAGCGGTGGGCAAGCGGGTGATCGTGCCGCCGGGCAATTACTTCATCGGGTCGCACCTGACTTTCGAGAATCCGGTGCAGTTCGAGGGCACGATCACGATGCCGGATCAGCAGCGGCTGACCTGCACGCGCAACTACAACCTCGACACCTATTCGGCGGCGTTCGGCGGCGAATTGCCGGGGTTCAGGAAGGCGTTGCAGGCGCTGTTCTATTTCACCGATCACGTCATCCTTGATCTGTCGGGCCGCAAGGTCGAACTGACCGAGCCGATTGACGTTGCCGCCCTGTCGGGGCTGACGGTGTTTGCCCAACGGCGGCTGATTTCCAACGGGCAGTTTTCGGCGGTCACGGGGCCTGCGTGGAACACCACGACGGTCACATCGGTCGGGACTTACGCAATTGCGCAATCGGCGCGTCTGACCGGAGTGACCAACGTCGCCAACATTCCGGTCGGCGCACGGATCAGTGGCGCAGGCGTCGGGCGCGAGGTTTATGTCACCTCGAAGAACGTCAGCGCGGGCACGCTGGAGTTGAGCCAGCCCTTGGTCGGCGGGGCGGGCACGCGGAGTTACACGTTTGCACGCTATCGTTACATGCTCGATTTCAGCGGCTTTTCCAGCCTGTCGAAGTTCGAGATCACCAATGTCGAATTCCTGTGCAACATCCTTGCAAGCTGCATCATGCTGGCGCCGGCGGGCGAGACGTTCCGGCTGGCGGATTGCGTGGTGACCCGGCCCAAGGACCGGGGGATCACGTCAACCGGGCGGGGCTGTCAGGATTTGCAGATCGACCAGTGTCAGTTCAACTCGGCAGAGATGGGGGTCCCGGTGCAGGACCGGACGACCATCGTCTACAACTCCAACGCCAATGACACCAAGATCCGCGCCAATCGGGTGTCGCGTTTTGCTCATTTCGCGATTGTCAAGGGCAGCGGACATATCTTTCTGGGCAACCACTTCTTCCAGGGCGATGACCAGCCGACCGGGGTGCGGCGCGCGGGTCTGGTGCTGACCGAAATCAACTGCAAGTCGTTCATCACCGGTAACTACATCGACAACTGTTTCATCGAGATGACCAACGAACACGACGACCAGCCGGATTTTGGGTCGGAATTTTCATTCGGCGGGCTGACGATCACCGGCAACCTGTTTGTCGCGATGAACGCGGCACCGTGGGCGCGGTTCCTCGTGGTCACGCCGCGCGGGCCCGGGCATTTCGTCAACGGGTTGAGCGTGACCGGCAACGTGTTCCGCTCGGTTGCGACGCCCATCGACCGGGTGGAGATGATCGACACCACCTATGCCAACGTAAGCTATACCAGTTTCCGCAACGTGATCTTCCGCGACAATGTGTTCAACGGCGTCTCGCAGCCGACCGCCAGCCCGGTGATGGTCGAGCATACGCAGAACACGGCATCCGACACTTGGGTGGTCGATGCGGCGGGGTATCTGCCGTTCGGGGCGCGGGCGCGCAATGTGGAGTCGATGGTGGCGGAGGGGCCCGTCACCAACGCAAGCAACGTGGTGCAGAACCTGATGCCCTATGTGCAGGTCGAGCAGGGGCCGGCGGGGGCGCTGGCCAACATCCGCTGGACTTCGGCGGTGAAGGGCCGGATGCAGGTGACGCTGCGCTGCGACAACCCGATCTAAGGGCGTTTCGGTATCCCCGTGCGGTCGTGACCTGCACGGGGGTGCCGTTCTCTCTTGCGCAATCTGATCGCGGCCGTGCCTTACGGGATCCGCAGTGTTCTGACCGAGCCGCTGTTGGTGCGCCATTGGTTCAAACCCAATGGCGGCGGCATCCGGTTTACCAATCATGAACGGCACAGATACGCCCTCGAGCACATCTTCGACCGCTCCTGCCGCGAGCAAGGCGGCGGGCAGGGTCGATGATCGATTGCGGCAGGGTTATGGCAACGCTCCCCGCTGTGCGGTCAGCGCCGCGACGATGTCCTGCTGCACGCCTTCGTCCTGTGCCGCCACCGCCCCGGCAAGTTCCCGCAACTGTGCCCGTGTCGCATAAAGCTGGTCGATCAGGGACAGCACCACCGGCAGCGCCTCGTCCTCGATTTCCAGCGTGTAGTGCAGGGTGCACAGCAATTGCACGCGGGCGCGGTGGGGGGCGCTGAATTGGGGTTCGCCGTCGTCATCCTCGGGGGTGATCAGGGCTGCGGCGATCCAGCGTGACAAGTCGTCGGGGTGCAGGCCGTCCGTCTCGGCCAGCAGATCGGTCAGGCGGATCATGGCAGCATCTCCTTGCGGGGCGTGTCGGGGCGGCGCGGGGTCCAGCCTTGCAGGAAGGCCACCAGATCGGGTTCGGGGGCCGTCGGCAGCACCACTTTCAGCACGATGTACTGATGCCCGCGCAGGCCGGTCTTGCGGTTGCGCAGGCCCCGGTCGCGCAGGCGCAGGACGCTGCCGGTGTTCGACCCTGCCGGGATGGTCATTGCCACCGGGCCCGCCACTGTCGGTATGTCGATGCGCGCGCCCAGCACCGCCTCGCGCAGGGTGACGGGGACCTCGACATGGATGTTGTCATCCTTGCGCTGGAAAAACGCGTGGGGATCGACATGTAATTCGACATAGGCATCACCGGGCGGACCGCCGCCAAAGCCCGGCATCCCCTGGCCTTTCAGGCGCAGCATCTGGCGGTCTTCGGCGCCTTCGGGGATCGTTACTTGCAGGGTTTTGCTGTCGGCCAGCGTGATGGTCCGCACAGCGCCATTGGCCGCATCCAGAAACGCCACCGACAGGGTGTAGCTGACATCCTGCCCTTTGGCGCGCAACTGGTCGCGTCCACCCCCCATCCCGGCAAAGGCGCGGGCCAGAAAATCCTCCATCGCCGCACTGTCGGCAAAGCCGTCTTGTGCTGCATGACCGGGGCCTTCGGCAAAATCGCGGTAGAAGGGTTGCTGCGGGCGTTCGGGGCGGGTTTCGGCGCCTGCGGCGTCAATCTCGCCCGCGTCGAAACGGCGGCGGGTTTCGGGGTCCTTCAACAGGTCGTTGGCGGCGGTGATCTCCTTGAACCGGGCGACGGCCGCCGCATCGCCGGGGCGCAGGTCGGGATGGTGCTTGCGCGCCAGTTTCTTGAACGCCGCCTTGATTTGTGCTTCGGTGGCGGTTTTTGGCAGGCCGAGCGTTTCATACGGGTCTTTCACGCGAGATCTCCTTGCGGAAGCGGGTCGTTGGGCGACAGGCGATCGGGCAGGGCCATGCGCCACGGGGGTTTGAGCGCCTCCGACCCTGCAAGGATCGCGACCGCGCCATGGGCGGCAAGGCCGAACGACCCGCAGATCAGCAGCACGCCCGAAATGTCCAGCCACTTGCCGACGATGACCGGATCGAGCGTGTGAAACCTCGCATCGACGGCAAAGGTACCCGCCAGCAAGGCCAGCAACGCCAGACAGAACGGCACCCCCTCGCGGCTCGGCGGACTGCCTGCGAACGTCATGCGTTCCACTCTGCGGGCCCCAAGGCCGCAGTCATGCCGCAGTCATGCCGCAATCACGGGCGCATCGACCGGGCCGGTGAACCGCGCGGTCAGCATCAGCACAATGGCACCCAGACCCCACAGCACCAGCGTCAGGTTGATCATCCAGCCGAGGAACGGGATGAAGTTCAGCAGCGCCACGATGAACACCCCCGCCACCAGCGCGCCGACCCGCGCCCAGTTGCCCGGATCTGTGGCGCCGCCCAGCGCGTCCAGCAGGCGCAGCGCCAGCACATAGGCCCCCAGCAGATAGGCCAGAGTCCACAAGACCAACGTCGCCAGCATCACAAACGGCACCAGCGGCAGGCCAAGGATCGTCATCGCGCTGACCGGAACCAGCCCGAACAGACAGGCCAGCCCCAGAAACCCCGCCACGAGACAGCGTCCCGGACGGGCCAGCGCCGACTGACGCAGGCTTTCCACCGGGCCGGGCAGGAAGGCCAGAAACGCCGCCCCGACCAGCGCCAGAAAGCCCAGCGTCACCAGAAAGCCGGCGAACAGCGACATGAACCCCGGCAGCGCCGGACGCATGTCCTTGTCCATCATACCCCGCATGTCACGGAACCTGTCGGTCATCTTCATTTCGACGAAGGTCACCTTGTCGGGAGCGATGACGCTAGCCGGGATCGTCACGGCCGCGGGCGCGAAGTACCGCAAGGTGCCGCCGATGCGGGCCTCGGGGCCGAAATTCAGGCTGCTGGCTGCCAGCACCGCGTCGCCACCGATTGCCGCGTTCAGCGTGACCTCGCCGCCCGAGGCGGTCAGCGCCCCGGTCACCGGCCCCTCGATGGTCAGGACCCCGCCCGACATCCGGGCGTTGCCGGCGGTCACCGCGTCGGGCGTCGTGCTTACGGTAAATCCGCTGGCGTTCAGGTCCTGCCCGACGGTGCCGCGCAGTTTGACCGTCGCCCCCGCCGCATAGACGCTGCCCCCGGTTGCCGCTTCGATCTCGACATCGAACCCGGCAACATGGGTATCTGCCGCCACCGTGCCGCGCAGGCTGACCGAAGCCCCTGCCGCCAGCACATCGCGCGGGGCGGTCAGCGTCTCTGACGCCGACACCCCAGACAGGAACAGATCGTCGCCGTTGCGCAGGGTTTGCGGGTCCGCATAGCCGGCAGATGCGGTCAGCGCGAGGCTGGCCACAATCATCTTGAGGTATCTGATGGGCATTGGGGGCACTCCACAGGGGGATTCTGCGAGACCATGGCAGCTCCCGCTGTGCCGCGCCCTGATCCGGATCAAGGCCGCGTGATCTTGCGCCCGCTAGACTTTGGCTACGGTGCTGTCGAATCACGGCGCACCCTCCCCTTAATCTTGCGGAGCCTCTGCCATGCCAGCCGATGATACCGCAACCAGCGCCAAACCGGGCTTCCGCTTTCCCTCCGCCTTCACCATCCTGTTCGGCCTGATCATCTTTGTAGCAGTCCTGACCTGGATCATCCCGGCCGGGGAATACGCCCGTGTCGCGTCCGAGGCGTTGGGCAAGGATGTGCCCGTCGCGGGCAGCTATGCGCCGACCGAGGCGAACCCGCAGGGCTTTTTCGACGTGATTCTGGCCCCCATCGCCGGGTTCTACGATCCGGTCGAATACACCGCCAACGCCATCGACGTGTCGCTGTTCGTGCTCATCATCGGCGGTTTTATCGGGGTCGTCACCGCCACAGGGGCTATCGACGCAGGCATTGCGCGGGCCATGGCCGGGCTCAAGGGCCGCGAAAACTGGATGATCCCGTTCCTGATGGCCCTGTTCGCCTTGGGTGGCACGACTTATGGCATGGCCGAGGAAACGCTGGCGTTCTACGTGCTGTTGATCCCGGTGATGATCGCGGCGGGCTATGACGCGGTTGTGGCGGTTGCCGTCATCATGCTGGGTGCCGGGGTCGGCGTGCTCGGTTCGACCATCAACGCCTTTTCCACGGTCATCGCATCGGATGCCGCCGGGGTGACGTTCGCCGACGGGCTGATGCTGCGGCTGATCATTCTGGGCCTGTGCTGGCTGGTCACGGTGGCTTTCGTCATGCGCTATGCGGCACGGGTCAAGGCCGACCCGTCCAAATCGCTGGTGTTCGACAAGAAGGCCGCCAACGAGGCGCATTTCCTGAAGGAAACCGCGGCCGACGCCGCCACCTTCACCGGCCTGCACAAGATCGTGCTGATCCTGTTCGCCGCCACCTTTGCCGTGATGATCTGGGGCGTGTCGATGGGTGGGTGGTGGATGGCGCAGATGAGCGGGCTGTTTTTGGTCGCGGCCGTCGTGATCGGCATCGTGGGCAGGCTGGGCGAGGGCAAGCTGGTCGACAGTTTCGTCAACGGTGCGCGTGACCTGCTGGGGGTCGCACTGATCATCGGCCTTGCGCGCGGAATCGTGGTCATCATGGACGCCGGCCACATCACCGACACCATCCTGCACAGCGCCGAGGTCAGCATCACCGGCCTTTCGCGCACCGCCTTTATCCTCGTCATCTACTGGATCGAGGTGGGCCTGTCGTTCTTTGTCCCCTCCACCTCTGGCCTTGCCGTGTTGTCGATGCCGATCCTCGCTCCCGTCGCGGATTTCGCAGGCGTCAAACGCGAGCTGGTAGTGACCGCCTTCGCCACCGGCAGCGGCATGGTGAACCTGATCACCCCGACGTCCGCCGTCGTGATGGGCGGCCTCGCCATCGGCCGGGTGCCCTACGAGCGTTGGCTGCGCTTTGTCTGGCCGCTGCTGCTGGCCCTGACCGTCATCATCATGGCCGCCCTCGCGCTGGCCACCCTTACCGGAGCCACCCCATGACCCTGACCTATGGTGTTAATTCCGAAGCAGGCACCCTGCGCCGCGTTCTTGTCCACCGTCCGGGGTCGGAAATGGCCCGCCTGACCCCCGCCAACCGCGAGGCGCTGCTGTTCGACGACGTGATCTGGGTGAAACAGGCCCGCGTCGAGCATATGACCTTCACCGACATGCTGCGCGAACGCGGCGTCGAAGTGGTGTTCCTGCGTGAGATGCTGGAACAGGTTCTGGCCGACCCGGTCGCGCGCAAATGGGTGCTGGATGCGCGGATCGCCGACAATACGGTGGGTGTGGGACTGGCCGCCGATCTGCATGCCTGCCTGATGGAAATGCCCGCCGAGCCGCTGTCGTCGATCCTGATCGGCGGCATGAGCCGGGCCGAACTGCCGATCCCCGAAGCGGGCGTCGTGGTGCCGATGCTGCTGGCGCAGGATTTCCTGCTGCCGCCGATGCCCAACACGATCTTTACCCGCGACAGTTCGTGCTGGATCTATGGCGGCGTCACGATCAACCCGATGTTCTGGCCCGCAAGGCGGCTGGAAACCCTGAACATCGCCGCGATCTACCGCTTTCACCCCGATTTCAAGGATGCGGGCTTTCCGGTCTGGTTTGGTGATCCGCTGGTGGATCACGGACAGGCGTCGCTGGAGGGTGGCGACGTGATGCCCGTCGGCAATGGCGTGGTGCTGATCGGGATGGGCGAACGCTCTACCCCGCAGGCGGTAGGGCAGGTGGCGCGCAGCCTGTTTGCGGCCGGGGCGGCAAGTCAAGTCATCGCCTGCCAGTTCCCGCGGTCGCGCAGTGCCATGCACCTAGATACCGTCTTTACCTTCTGCGACCGCGATCTGGTGACGGTGTTTGCAGAGGTGACGGACGCGATCCAGACCTATTCGCTGCGCCCCGGTGAGGCGGGCGGCGTGCATGTCACCACCGAAACAGCACCATTCCTAGAGGTGGTGGCGCAGGCGCTTGGCCTGACGGCGCTGCGCACGGTGCCTACTGGCGGTGATGCCTACGAAACCCAGCGCGAACAATGGGACGACGCCAACAACCTGCTGTGCATCGGCCCCGGCGTCGTGGTGGGATATGAACGCAACACCCATTCCAACACCCTGCTGCGCAAGGCAGGGGTCGAGGTCATCACCATCCCCGGAGCCGAACTTGGCCGGGGCCGGGGCGGGTCACACTGCATGACCTGCCCGCTGATCCGGGATGCGCTGTGATGGCGGCGATTACGTCACGCCGGGTGGTTCTGGGGGGGGTTGTGGCCGTCCCTGCCATCGCCGCGACGCTCTGGTTCACCCGCAACACGGCAGGCTTTGCAAAGGCTGGCACCGCCCTGCGCCGCCCGCTGGACCTTGCGGCGACGGGCCCCGCGCGCATGGCCGAACTGGTGCGGTTCGCCACGCTGGCCCCCAACAGCCACAACACCCAAGCCTGGCTGTTTGCGGGCGATGACGGGCAGATCACCCTTGCCACAGATCCGGTGCGCGAAACGCCCGCCGTCGACCCCGACCGTCACCACACCTTTGTCAGCCTGGGTGCTGCGGCCGAAACGCTGCGGATCGCCGCCACCGCCTATGGCCTGACCGCGACGCCGACCTTCGATCCCGACAACGAAATCATCGCCCTTGCCCTTACGCCCGGCGCGACGGCATCCCCCCTGCTGACCGCCGTGCCACGGCGTCAGTCCAACCGCAGCCCCTATGACGGCACCCCCCTTGGCGCGCCGGACCAAGACGCGCTGATGCAATCGGTCGCGGGGTCCGAGGCGGTGCTGCACCTGATCGACGATCCTGCCCAAAAGGCCGTACTGCGCGATCTGGTCATCGCCGGGAACGCGGCGCAGATGGACGATCCGGCTTTTTGTGCCGAATTGCTGGAGTGGTTGCGATTCAGCGAACACGAGGCCACCCTGACCGGCGACGGGCTGTTCGCTGGATGCAGCGGCAACCCGTCGATGCCGCAATGGCTGGGCGGATTGATCTTTCCGCTGGTGTTCCGCAAGGCGACCGAGACGGCGAAATACGTCGAACAGATCGACAGTTCCCCCACGCTCGCCCTGCTGGTCAGCGCCGATGACACGCCCGGAAACTGGGTGGAAACCGGCCGCGCTCTGACCCGGCTGACTTTGCAGGCGACGGCGCTTGGCCTTGCCCATGCCCATGTCAATCAGGCGGTCGAGGTGCCGCAACAACGCGCCGCCGTGGCCGCGACGCTGGGCCTCACCTCCGGCCGCCCGTCGGTCCTGCTGCGAATCGGCCGCGCCGCCCCCATGCCTTTCGCGTTGCGCCGCCCGGTGGCGGACGTGACCGCCTGACCGGCAAAAGGACCGATCATGTCCATTCCCCAGCCCCCGGACAAACACGCAGACGCAGGGAGCCAGTTGCGCGTTAGTCCCCGCTGCCTGTTGCCGTTGCTGCTGCCCTGCGGGTCCTGCACCAACGGCAACAGCTATGAACTTGCGCCGCACACGGTCAACTTCAGCATCCCGGTGTGACGGGACGTGCAGCCATCAAATACCCGCCCGGCCCTTTTCCTCCCACAAGAAAGCCCGTCCAATGCCCCAGAACCTTCACGGCCGCAGCTTTTTGAAACTGCTCGACTTCACCCCGACCGAGATTCGCAGCCTCTTGACCCTCGCGCGCGACCTCAAAGCCGCCAAGCGGGCGGGCACCGAACAGCCGCACCTTGCGGGTCGCAACATCGCGCTGATCTTCGAGAAAGACAGCACCCGCACAAGATCGGGGTTCGAGGTGGCGGCGCATGACCAAGGTGCGCATGTAACCTATCTCGGCCCATCCGGCAGCCATATCGGCCACAAGGAAACCGTCAAGGACACCGCCCGCGTACTGGGCCGGATGTTCGACGCCATCGAATATCGCGGCTTCAAACAGCAAGATGCCGAAGTCCTGGCAACATGGTCGGGCGTCCCGGTCTATAACGGGCTGACCGATCAATTTCACCCGACGCAGGTGCTGGCCGATTTCCTGACGATGCAGGAGTACACCCACAAACATCTGTCCGATGTGGCCTTCTGTTTTCTGGGCGATACGGGCGGCAACATGGCGGCCTCGCTGCTGGTGGGGGCGGCACAGATCGGCATGGATATCCGCCTGTGCGGACCGCAAAGCCTGTGGCCTGACGCAGCCCTAATCGCCCAATGCCGCAATCTGGCCGAAACCACCGGCGCGCGGATCACCCTGACCGACAAGCTGGCCGAAGGGGCGGAAGGCTGCGATTACATCTATACCGATGTCTGGGTGTCGATGGGCGAGCCGGACTCGGTCTGGGCCGACCGCATCGCGCTGCTGTCGCCCTATGCTGTTACCCAAGCGGTGATGGACCTGACCGGCAACCCCTATACCAAGTTCCTGCACTGCCTGCCCGCCTTCCACAACCGCGAGACCGAAATCGGCGAGGCAACCTACAAGGCACACGGCATCACCTGCATGGAGGTGACGGAAGAAGTGTTCGAATCACCCGCGTCGGTCGTGTTCGATCAGGCGGAAAACCGGATGCACACGATCAAGGCGGTGCTTGTCGCCACGCTGGGGGGTTGAGATGCGCATCGTGGTAGCCTTGGGCGGCAATGCCCTGCTGAAACGTGGCGAGCCGATGACGCATCTGGCGCAACATACGAATGTCCGCGTCGCCGCAGTGGCCTTGGCCGATCTGGCCCGCGATCATCAGATCATCGTGGCGCATGGCAACGGCCCGCAAGTGGGCCTGATGGCCCTGCAGGCAGCGGCCTATGCACCCGGCACGCTGTGGCCGCTGGATGTGCTGGGGGCGGAAACCGAAGGCATGATCGGCTATCTGATCGAGCAGGAGCTGATGAACGCCCTGCCGCCGGGGTCGAACGTCGCCACCCTGCTGACGCGGGTGCTGGTGGACCCCGACGACCCTGCCTTTGTTCAGCCGACCAAACCGATCGGCCCGGTTTATACCGCGCAAGAGGGCAAAGAAGTGGGTGCGCAGCATCACTGGTCGATGGTCAGCGAGGCGACCGGCGGCCTGCGCCGGGTGGTGCCTTCGCCGCTGCCGGTGGCCATTCTGGGGCTGGAGCCGATCCGCCTTCTGGTCGAGGCGGGGGTTTGCGTGATCTGTGCCGGTGGGGGCGGGATACCGGTGATTCGCACCAAAACCGGGCAGATGGAAGGCGTCGAGGCCGTGATCGACAAGGACCGCACCTCCAGCCTGCTGGCCGTGGCGCTTGACGCCGACATCCTGCTGATGCTGACCGATGTCGAGGCGGTGTTTGCGAACTGGGGCACGCCCGAACAGACCGCCATCGCCGACACGACGCCCGGCGCGCTCGAATCCATGATCTTCGCGCGCGGCTCGATGGGGCCCAAGATAAGCGCGGCCTGCGACTTTGTCCGGGCGGGCGGCAAACTGGCCGGGATCGGCAGATTGTCGGACGCCCGCGCGATCATCGAAAGCCGGGCCGGGACGCGGGTTGTGGCGGATGCCCAACGTACAAAGTCTGCGCCCGAACCAACCTCGATCAGTGCGCAGGTTCCCGCCGCTGGGTAGGCAAGACCAAGCCTGTCCCGAATGAACAAACCTGTCTCGGCCAGCAGCGTCAGACGACGGTGACGATGCAATCGGAATGGGGCTGGCCCCGACATTGAAACTCCAGACCTGAAAGGTCATCCATGAAAGCGCTTGTTTACAAAGGTCCGGGCCTCAAGGCCCTGGAAGACCGCCCCAAGCCCGCGATTACCGCACCCACCGATGCCATCGTGCGGATGACCAAGACCACCATCTGCGGCACCGATCTGCACATCCTGAAAGGCGACGTGCCGACTTGCACCCCGGGCCGCATTCTGGGCCACGAAGGCGTGGGGGTGATCGACGAAGTAGGCTCTGCCGTCACCGCCTTCAAAAAAGGCGATCCTGTGTTGATTTCCTGCGTCAGCGCCTGCGGGAAATGCACCTATTGCCGCCGCCAGATGTATTCGCATTGCGAGGCGGGCGGCTGGATTCTGGGCAATACGATTGACGGGACGCAAGCCGAATACGTCCGCACCCCCTTTGCCGATACCAGCCTGTATCCGATCCCCAAAGGCGCGGATGAAGAGGCGCTGGTTATGCTGTCCGACATCCTGCCGACCGGGTTCGAATGCGGCGTGCTGAATGGCCGGGTGCAGCCGGGCAGCACGGTGGCCATCGTGGGCGCTGGCCCCATCGGCCTTGCCGCCCTGCTGACCGCGCAGTTCTACTCACCCGGAGCCATCATCGTGATTGATCTGGATGACAACCGGTTGGAGGTTGCCAAACGCTTTGGGGCCACCGCCATGATCAACAGCAGCGACGGCAAGGCGGTCGAGGCGGTGATGAAACTGACCGCCAAGATCGGCGTCGACACCGCCATCGAGGCCGTGGGCATCCCCGCCACGTTCGAAATGTGTCAGCACATCATCGCCCCCGGCGGCACCATCGCCAACATCGGCGTGCATGGCAAGAAGGCCGACCTGCATCTGGAACAGCTCTGGGACCGCAATATCTCGATCACCACACGGCTGGTCGACACCGCCACGATCCCGATGCTGTTCAAGACGGTAGCCGCCAAGAAGATCGACCCGATTCAGCTGGTGACCCACCACTTTGCACTGGATGATATTCTTGCGGCTTATGACACCTTTGGCAACGCGGCCGAGACCAAGGCGCTGAAGGTAATCATCACCGCCTGATGCCGCGCCTATTTCAATCCGAAGGCGATGGCGGGCAGCCGCGAACTTGCGTTGAGGGATTTGGTGCAGACTTCTTTCGGCCCGTCCGCCGTCTCGCAGGCGTCCAGCCCGTTCACGTTGATTCGCGCCAGATCGCCACATCCCAGCCTGGGCAGATCGAACTGGATCACCCGCGTATTGCTCAGCGGCAGTGCGCCGAACTCCAGCACCATAAGCGTCTCGACAGCCCCCGAGTTGACCCAGACGGCCACCTCGTAGGCTACGTTGGTCAGATCGACCCCCGTCCCGTTCGTCGCCACAAACGTCAACCGACAGGCTCCCGCCACATCGGCAGATGTATTCAACTCCAATTCAAGGTTGCCGGTCTGCGCTACCGCAGCCGTCCCGCAGCACAGCGCCAAAGCCGCGGCCATCACGCCTGTGCGCGCCAGTTGGAAACCATCCCGAAGATGCAAGATCGCAATCCTTCTTTTTATGAACCGCCCGGCCGCCAGACCGCAGCCTGCACCATGATTGCGCGCGGCCAGCCGGACGTGTCAACAGATTGCCGCAGCCTATTGGTAGACGCCGACCATCCACGGCAGGCGAACCATTTTGCGCACGGTGGTACGCTGGGGGTCGGGTTTCGCGACCGGAGGAGCCAGGCGGTACACCACCGGACAGACCGTCAGCCTTTGATCATCCACCGCCACACACAACGCCGGCCGCTGTTTGGGCCGATCCCCCTCGGCGGCGAGGGCGGTTTGGGCGGTCAGACATAGCCCCGCGATCAACAAGACCCGTTTCATGTGCAAACTCCATACAACGTCCCGTCATGGCGGGCAAAATGATTGTTTCAACTTTGCAACCGTAACATGAAACTGCTGGGCTGCCGCCTTCAATACGCCTGCAAAAGGCTGATGCGCCGAATTTTGCCGACAAGACGTGCTTTTCGCGCCGCAGGTCCTGCGGTAGGATCTGCTCTATGGGATTGCTCCGAACCCTCGCCGCGCTGATCCTGCTCGCCTGCGCCAGCCCCGCAGCCGCCCAGTTTGCCGTGTGCAACCAGTCGTTCGATGTGATCAACGTGGCCGTCGCGCTGAAAGTGCAGGACGATTTCCGGACCGAAGGCTGGTGGACCGTCGGCCCCAACCAATGCGCCAACGTGATCAAGGAAGAACTGACCAGCCGCTATATCTATGTTTACGCGCAGGATGTCTTCGGCCAGCAGGTCAGCAGCGGCACTGACGAGATGTGCATCTCGCCGCGAAAGTTTCAGATAAACGGCGCAAAGGACTGCTGGACAAGAGGCCATGTCGCGGCAAAGTTTCTGGAGGTCGACACAGCCAAGACCGAGCGATGGACCCTGTTCCTTGCCGGCACACCCTGACCACGAAGTTCTGGCCAGACCGCACTTCCTCGGCTATGGTGAAGGCGTTGTGCGAAGGGAATGTGATGAACATCCGCATGAACAGTTTGTTCGGATTGCTCACGGCGCTTCTTGCCGCCGTGCTGTTTGTTGTGGCCGGCGTGGGGACGGTGCAGGCCCAGCGACTTGCCCTTGTGGTCGGCAATGCGCAATATGACGGGGCGTCCGACCTCAAGAATTCCGCCACAGACGCCGCTGCGATGGCCAAGGCATTGAAGGGTCTGGACTTTACCGTCACCCTGCTGACCGACGTCGATGGGCCGTCCTTCTGGGCCGACCTTGACACCTTCATCGCCGCCGCCGAAACGGCGGAAAGTGCGGTGTTCTTCTATTCCGGCCATGCGTTTCAAATGAGCGGCGTCAACTATCTGGTGCCGGTCGGGGCCAAGCTGGAAAGCCGGGAATTGTCGATCAGGGAATCGCTCAGCCTCGACACCATCATCGCCAAACTGCAAAGCCGCAGCCGCCAGACGCTGATCTTCCTTGACGCCTGCCGCAACGATCCCCTCCCGAAAACCGTGCGTGGCGACGGGGCCGCGTCGGATGGTCTGGCGCGGGTGCAGACCGGGGTCGGCACATTCGTGGCCTTCGCCACAAGTCCGGGCGGGGTGGCCGCCGATGCGGTGGGCGACGCGCCCAACAGCCCCTTCACGACGGCGCTTCTGAAAAACATCGGCACCGAAGGCATCTCGATTTCGGACATGATGATCGAGGTTCGCAACGATGTCGAAGTGGCAACCCTGCGCCAGCAGGCCCCGTGGGATCAGTCCTCGCTGCGCGAGCAATTTTACTTTGTCGCCCCCAAAGCCGCCAGCAAACAGGAATTGAGCGAGAAAGACTTCGAACTTCTGGCGCAACTGTCGCCCGAGGATCGCAAGACCTTCATGGACTTGCTGGGTCAATCCGGCTTCGACCCCGCAGCACTTGAAAAGGCCGAGACGCAGATTTCGCTGGCCGAGGCCGATCTGCAAACCGTGGCCTTTGAGACCATCACGATTTCTGCGCCGGTCTTGCAGCCTGTCGAGGACGTGCCAAAGCCCGTCGAAACCGTAGATGCCGAGCCGAGCCTGGAAGATCTGGTACCGGCTCCGGTGACCGTAACCGTCGGGATTGCGCCGTCCGACTCCCCGGAACTACCGATCGTCACCGCCCCGGTCCGGCTGGCGGCACTGAACTTCGACACCCGCGGCATCGACGTCGAGGATGGCGGAAGCCTGCGTCTGGAAGGCCGCGTTCTGCAATCCGACAACGAATCCGACCGCGCCGTGCTGGCCGCGATCGACCCGTCGCTGATCGAGGACCCGGTTTTGGGCGATCCGGGCGAGGCCCTCGACCCGGCTGTTCTGAAGAAAGCCGTGCAGTCCGAATTGCGTCGGCTTGGCTGCTATCAGATGGGGGTCGACGGCGACTGGGGCAAAGGCTCGCGGACTGCGCTGACCAGTTATTATCTGGCCAAAAAGATCGTCCCCACCACGCTTGAACCCACCGAAGCGCTGTATGCCGCGTTGAAGGCCGACAGCAACGTGGTCTGCAAGGTCCGCTACGCCTCGACCCCGCAAGCCAAAGTGCGGCGCGATGAACAGAAGGCCGCGCAAAAGGTGGTTACGAAACCCAAAAATGCCGTGACCAAGGGGAAGTACGGGACACGGCCTGCGGAAACCGCGCAGAAAAAGGTCGGCAACTCGCTGCGCGCCATGGGGGGCACGAACTAGGTCGGTTTTGCAGAATCAGAACATGGAAATAGACCCGCGGTTCACGACTGCCCGAACGAACGCCGCGATCCGCCACAAGCGAAATGTGACTTTCACAGTGTTGGTCTGGGGTGGAGTCGGTGCCGGGGTGCTGGCTCTGGTGGCTGGTGTGTTCCTCAGTGGTGTGCTCACCATTTCCGCCCCCCCTGTCAGCGAAACCGCTACGACAGAGGTCGGTGAACAAAGCGATCAGGTGGCCGACGGCGGCGGCGCGTACGCGACACCCTTCGTCGACCTGGCGGGTGACCCCATGCTGCTGCGCTTTGACACCACGTCGGGCTCGGAAAAGACCCGCAACCTGCTGCGCCCCGCTGATCTGTCGTCTGCGAGGGCGGGCAACGATCTGATCCTGCTGACCGACGAGATGATCACCAAGGAAGAACGGCTGATCACCACCCTGCCGTCCAGCCGCGAGGATTTCGCGTTCTTTCAGTCGCAACGCACCGCCCGCAAACAGGCTCCGCAGCCCGTGGCCGCCGCTCCGGCCACGCCGGCCGCCGAACAATCCGTCGTGATCGACGGCGAGGATTCCAGTTGGGGCGACGATCTGAGCGGCGTCGAGGGCGGTTCCACCGACACCTTCACCCGGACAAAGATCGAAGACACCACCAGCCTGAACTTCATCCTGCCCGAGGATCAGCGCACCCGCCCCTATGAGGATGTGTTTCTGCGGCTCAAGGATGCGACCGACCTTGCCGCCCTGATGGTCGCCAACGCGGTGGACCCGGCGGCGGCCACACGCTTTGCCGAGGCGGCGCTGCCTTTGATCCCCGAAACCGGCACGCTGGGGCCGGGCCACATCCTTGCTCTGCGCAGCGCGGTGCGCGGCGGCGCGCGGGTGCCCGTGCAACTGTCGCTTTACACCCGCGACACTTATTTCGGCTCGCTGGCGGTCAGTGATACCGGCGCTCTGGCGATCGGGGCCGACCCTTGGGTCGAAGAAGACCTGTTCACCTTTGCGGGCGATGATGCGGTCGCCGATGCCGACATCACCCGCAAATACCGCCTGCTCGATGCGTTCTATTCCGCCGCGATCCGCAATGGCGTGCCGTCGTCGGTGGTGGCGGAAACCATCATGATGCTGAGCCAGTCCTTTGATATGGAAGCGTTTGCCGCCCCCGGCGACAAGATGACCCTGCTCTATGCCCGCGACCCCGGCGTCGACGGGCCGGGATCGGGGCAGGTGCTGTTCGCCTCGATCAAGGGCGACGGGCGCGATCTGGAATGCAACGTGTTCAAGCTGACCGGCAAAGAGGACTACGCCTGTTATGGCAAGGGCAGCGGTCCGGCGGCGGGCGGGGGGGGCGGCATCGGCCTGCGCTCCGGCCTTCATGCGCCGGTGCAGGGGGTGATGACCTCGCGCTTTGGCCCCCGGATGCACCCGATCCTCAAGGTGGCCAAACTGCACAAGGGCGTCGATTGGGCAGCGCCCATCGGCACTCCGGTCGTGGCGGCCTTCGATGGTGTGATCGCGGCAGCGGGCGATGGCAGGGGTTATGGCAATGTGGTGCGCATCAACCATGCAGGGGGGCTGGAAACCCGCTATGCCCACTTGAACGCCTTTGCCGACGGCATCAAGGCGGGCGTGCAGGTCATGTCCGGCACCCTGATCGGCTATGTCGGCACCACCGGCCAGTCCACCGGCCCCCACCTGCATTTCGAATTGTACGAAGGCGGCGTGGCGGTCGACCCATTGGGTGCTGCGGGCGGCACGCAGATCGCGGGGGGCGGGTCGGCGGTCGAACAACTGGTCGATCAGATCATCCGCATCGAATCCGGCGGCAATGCGACTGCAAAGAACCCGCTGTCCACAGCCACGGGGCTGGGCCAGTTCATTGAAAGCACATGGTTGCGCATGATGAAACAATACCGCCCCGACCTTGCCAGCACCATGGACCGCAGCAGCCTTCTGGCCCTGCGCAACGACCCCACGATCAGCCGCGACATGGTGACGGCGCTGGCGCGTGAAGGTGAAGCCTATCTGCGCGGACGCGGGCATCAGATTACGGCGGGGCGCCTGTATCTGTGCCACTTCCTCGGGGCCGAAGGGGCCAATATCGTGCTGTCCTCCAATGACGCGGCGCTGGTCGGCGATGTGATGGGGCAAGGCGTGGTCAACGCCAACCCGTTCCTGAAAGGCCGTACCGTCGCCTATGTCAAAGAATGGGCCGAGATCAAGATGAACAAGAAAGGCGGCGGCGCGCTGCCGATGGTTGTGGCCATCCCGCCCGAAGTGCTGGCCTATCAGAACACCATCGAGACGCTGATCTCATCGCCGATCTGAGGCCGGGCGTCAGTAATCCTTCTCCAGATAAATCCCGACCCCGGTCGCCCCTTCAGAATTCGACCCGGCTTTCAGGGTGATGCTTTTGGTGATGTCCAGATTTAGGTCGATCCGCGTCGTGCCTTCATCGCCGACGGTGACTTCGGTATAAATGTTCTCGGTCAGATACTTGCCCGCCGTGACCGAGGTGCCCCCGGTTGCACTGGTCTGCACATCCAGATTGTCCAGCCCGATCCCCTGCCGCAAGCGCGCCACCAACCCCTCGCCGCCTCGCCCCGCCAGCGATGCCACCGCCCCCGCCAGTTGCGCCGCCTGAAACGGCGACAGGTTCTGCAAACCCTGGCCGAACAGCAACCGCGCCAGCACTTCTTCCTCGGGCAGATCGGGGGACGAGGTAAAGCTGACCACCGGATCGTTTGCCGGCCCGTCGATCGCCACGGTCGTGGTATACCCGTCATTCTCGGTCGAGGCCCGCACCGTCAGATAGGGCAACAGCGCCCCCTCCATCTGCAACAGCGCCTCGGTCAGGTCCAGCCGCCTGCCCAGAATGTCCAGCCGCCCGCGAATCAGGTTGAACGCGCCAAACGGCACGATGTTCGCGGTCGTCCCGGTCAGCGTCAATTCGCCGCCCAGTTCTGCATCCAGACCGCGGCCCCGCACGAACACCCGGTTCGGCGCGGAAACGATCAGGTTCAACCCGAACGCCCTGCCGCCTTCGCCTCTGCCAGACCCCCGCCTCCCGTCCAGCAACCCCGCCCGCGCGCGGGTCGCCCGTACATCGGCTGGTTCGCGGAGATGCTTCAATTCCGGCAGATCGCGCGATCCGGCGAACCCGGTCGACGGAATCCGCACCTCCGTCTCGGTCAACGCAACTCGGCCCGCAATCAGCGCCCCACCTGCCAGCGGCCCGGTCACTGTTGCATTGCCGTTCATCGTGGTTTCATAAAGGTCAGGGTTGCGCAGCACGACCTGCGTCAGGTCAACCGCCAGATCGCCCGCAAAGGGCGCGGCCAGCCCCACCGACCCGCGCAACGCGATCGACCCGCCCGAGGTCACCCCCGCCGTCGCCTCGATCCGCGCCGTCCCGCCCGATAGATTGACGTTCGCCACCACATTCTGCAGCGCAAAGTTCAGCGCCGGGTCAACGATCCGCCCCCCGGTCAACGTGACAGAACCGTTCAGCGACGACAGAGCCAGCGGCCCCCGCAGCCCCAGATCGAACCGCAGCGGTCCTTCGACGGTACGCGGGTCGATGAACGCATTGGCGAGCGCCGCCTGCGCAGTCCCCGCAATCGCCAGATCGGCATTGTTGCCGGAAATCCGGCCCCGCACCGTTGCGTCAATCTGCCCCGGACCCTGACCGCGCAGGTTCAGCACATAGCCCGCCCCGTCATCCACGGCTGTCCCGCTGACCGTCAAAGCCCCCGGAAACTGCGGCACCAACAGCGCCAGATTGCCCAACCGCGCGTCCAGCGCGATACGCCGCACTGCGCCATCCACCGACCCGGTCGCGGTCGCCGTGATCTGCGGATTGCGCACCTCGGCCTGTTCAACCACGACCCCACCGTCTGTCATCCGCAACATCACCGACACAGTGCTGTCGCCGCGCAACACGCGGTCCGCACCAGCCTGCCCGACCGACAGCCCGCGCCCAACCGCATCGACCGTCACCCGGTCCCCGGCCAGCACCACATCGCCGGTCAGCGAACCGCCATAACCGCCGCCCAGCACCGACAGATCGGCAAACGCCACTGTTGCAGTGGCCGCATTCTGCGCCGCCCCCAAACGCCCCCGCGCGCTGGCCGTGACCTGCGGGTTGGAAAGCTCGAACTTCTCGACCTCGATCGCCTGACCCACCACCACCGCGACCGACAGCACAGAATCCCCCGCCAACAGCCGGTCCGCCTGCGCCTGCCCGATGGACAACCCCTGCCCGGTCGCATCCAGCGTCGCCCGGTCGCCCAGCAACCGCGCCTGCCCGGTCAAGGTGCCGCCGTAACCCGCCCCCAGTACCGACAGGTCACTGAACGCCAGATCCGCCGTAATGTCATTGGCCCCGGTCGCCAGTCGCCCGGTCGCCTGCGCGGTCACCCCGCGCGCCACGACCTCGAAGGCGCGCAGCGCCGTGCCCGTCTCGTCGCGCTTGACCGACGCGGTCACGGTCGATGCCCCGCGCAACACCCCGTCCAACTGCGCTATGCCTGTCACCAGATCGTTCCCGGCGACCGTCGCATCCACGTCGAACTGCCCCGACAAGGGGCTGCCAAAGCCCGTCACGCTGGCCGACCCCGACCCGCCCAGCGTCCGCCCCGCAAGACCCGAGAATCGCGAAAGCTCGTCAAAATTGACCTCCGCCGTGCCGCTCAGGTTGAACCCGCTTGCCAGCCCAGCCACCGATCCGCGCAAATTGGCGTCATAATCGTCGCCCTGCACCACCAGCCGCGACAGTCTGGTAACCCCGGTGCCGCTTTCCCAATAGCCCAGCGCCACACCGCTGACTTCGGACCCCAGCGCCGCCGCCACATCGGGGTCGGCCGGGGCCAACCCGACGGCCGCAAAGTTGAGCGTGGCCCCCACCACAGGCGTCTCGCCCGCCCGGCTGATCCGGCCAGAGCCTGCGATGCGCAGCGTATCGGCCTTGAAATCCGCCCGGTCCAGCCCGATCAGATCGGCGCTGCCGGTCCAGCCTTCATCCGTCGTCGCATCATAAGACAACGCGATCGTGGCCGACGTCACCCGCGTCTCTACCCCGGTCGTCAGCGGCAGCAACACCGGCCCGCCATCGGCCAAGGCCAAACGGCCCTGCAGATTGAACCGCTGCGGCAGCCCATCCGCCGCCATGTCCACCTGCCCCGACAAGTCCAGCGCCTGCGCGGTGACGCGCAATTGGCTGAGCGACATGCGCCCGAAGGTGTCGCGCTTGCCCGCCGCAACCAGCCGCACCTCGGGGCCGAAAAACTCGGCGTATTGCGGCAGGGACACCGGGGCCACATCGCCCGACAGATCGGCGGTAAACCCACTGCCGGTCTCGTCACCGGTCAGATTGACCGCCCCGGCCAACCGCGTCACATCGTCGGTCTTCAGCGAAACATCGGCCTCGAAATCGGTGATCGGCCCGGCACCCTTTACCGTGAACTCGGCCGAAGGCGCCCCCGGAATGCCCAGCAGCCGCACCGCCACACCGTCCGCCGCCTCGACCGCCGACAGGTCCAGCACCAACTGTCCGCTGGCATTGGCATAAGACCCCGACAGCGCGATCCGCGCCTGTTTGCCATCGGTCCGCTCCAGCACGACCGAGCCAGAGCCTTCGCCCCCCGACAACTCTGCCGACGCCGAAACCGTGGCCACTACCGCCTCTCCCAGAACGGTTTCGCCCAGCACGATCCGGTCGGCCCTGATCTCGCCGATGCTGACAGACACCGGCAACTCGGGCAGCGCAAACGGCTTTGCCTCGGCCGACGGCCCGCTGTCGCCCGCCGGGATCCGGTCCAGCACGATCTCCCCGGCAGTCAGGGTTCTGACCACCACCGCGCCCGACAACAGCGAAGCCCGGCTCCAGTCCAGCACCACATCGTTCAGCGTCAGCCAGACGCCCGTATCGTCGGCGATGGTCAGCGTGGTCAGGCGGGCCTTCGACGACAGCGCCCCCGCAAACCCGGTGATGGTGATCTCGCGCCCCGCACCAGAAAGGTTGTCCTCCAGCAAAGCCGTCAGATAACTGCGGTCATCCTGCTGTGCCGCCACGGGCAGACTTGCAAGACCCGGCAGCAAAGCCACCCCGATGATCGCTGCGGCCCGCCTCAAAACGACTGCCCCAAACCGACGTAAATTTGCACCCCGTCACCCGTGTCGCCCGACACGGGTGTCGCCACGTCCAGCCGGATCGGCCCAAAGCCCGTCTCATAACGCACCCCGACCCCTGCACCGGCGTGCAAGTCGCTGTCTGCCGCGCCAAACCCCGTGCCGATCTGCCCCACGTCAAAGAACCCGACGACGCGCAGCCTGCGCCCCACCTTCACCCGCGCCTCCAGCGAGCCGCCAAGGAAATACGTGCCGCCCAATTCCAGCGTATCGAGGCCGACCACCACCGTTTCGCCCAGCGACTGATACGGCTGGCCCCGCACCGTACCCCCCCCTCCCGAGTAAAACAGATCATCGCGCGGCGCGCCCAGCAGGCTGGCCCCCACAATCGCCCCCGCCTGCACCCGCGCCGCCAGTACAAACCGCTCGCCGAAACCACGATAACCGCGCAGGTCCATCGTCAGCCTTGCGCCATTGTCGGTGGTGCCAAACCCCAGAAACGGCTTGGCCTCGGCATCAATATAGAACCCCTCGGTCGCGTCGGTCTTGCTGTCGCGCCGGTCCCACGTCGCCCCGATGGGCAAGGCCAGCGAGCGGTACAGGAAATCGCCAGTCAGATCGGTACCATCGGCATAGGTATAGACAAGTCCCACCCGCGCCGTCAGTTGCTCGCTGAAATAATGCGTGAAATCGACGCCAAACCGCGCAATATCGGCCTGATAATCATCTTCATCCAGATGCCCAATTCCGAACGACACACCCGCGGTCGTATCCGGCCCCGGCGTGGCTGGCCTGAGCAGCGACACGTCCAGCGAATAATCTACCCCGCCCTCCTGGACGCCGATATTGCTGACCTTGCCGATGATCTCCAGCCGCTCGCCACCGCCCAGCAGGTTGCGGTGCAGCCAGCCTCCGGTCAGCGTCACCCCATCGAAACTCGCAACCTCGGCCCCGAACGTGTAGCGGCGCCGCTTTGCCTCGACCAAGGTCGCCATGATGTCCACGAAATCCGGGGCGCGAATGAGGTCAGCCTCGGTCAGCGACACCGAACTGAAGACCCCGGTCCGGCGCAGACGGTTGACGGCGCGGTCCAACTCCGCCGGATCGAACCGCTCGCCTTCGGGCAGACCCGCGATCTTGCGCACCCGCGCCTCGCGCATGCGCTCGATCCCCTCGATTCCCAACCTGCCAAAGCGCAAGCGCGGCCCGGGGTCCAGCGCCACCTCGGCAGACAACGTGTTGGCCGCATGATCCGCCACCACATTCTGAGACGCGACCCCGGCCTTGGCGTTCCCCTGCGCGCGCCACCCGGCGATCCCGGCCTGCACTGACTGCGCGACCAGCCCGCTGAGCGCGGCCTGCCCCGCCCGGAATCCGTCGGGCAACGCGGTGTCCGGGGCCAGAGGCGCAATCGCCGTGCGCGAAAAGGCAAACTTCGGCCCCGGATCGACCCGCACCTCGATCCGCCCGATGGCCCCCGGCGCGTCAAGCGGAGCAATCCCCGCAGCCTCGCGCCCGTCGATCAGCACATTGATCACGCCCGAATAATGCCCCGCCGCATATAGCGCGGCCAGCAACCGCCCATATTCAGCCCGTGCATCGGCAAACAGATCCTGCGGATCGGTGTTCTTTTCGCGCTCGGCCGACACCAGCGCCGACGCATCGCGCAAGCTGCGCTCCAACGTCTTGTCCCCGCCCGCAACAGTGAAATCCAGGCTGTCCAGCGCCTGCCCCGCCCCGCTTGCCAATGACATCATGGCGATCGACAGAACCATCAAACGAGGGGAGACACGCACTATTACGTTTCCTTGCTGGCGACAATCGAATCGAACTGTCGCCGCTTCACCGCCAAAGGGCAATCCACCGGAACGCCCTTCGGTAGAAACACCTCCGCCCTGGCCCAGTCGCGGTGTTTGCGAAAGCGCTGGAACTACCCGGACGGAAGTGGAACAACGACGCGCAACAACGCACCATCCGCCCCCCGGGTTCCCCTTGGTTCCCCTTGATTCCTCCGAGGCCCCATGACCTATGCCCCCGCCGATACCCGCTATGATATGATGGTTTACCGCCGCTGCGGCCGGTCGGGCCTGAAACTGCCCGCCATCTCGCTGGGCCTGTGGCACAACTTCGGCCACGACACGCCGCACCAGACCAAACGCGCGATCTGCCAGACCGCATTCGACCTCGGCATCACCCATTTCGACCTCGCCAACAATTATGGCCCGCCCGCCGGGTCAGCCGAAGAGGCGTTCGGCGACATCCTGAAGAACGACTTCCGCCAGCACCGCGACGAGCTGATCATCTCGTCCAAGGCTGGGTATCACATGTGGAACGGCCCCTACGGCGAATGGGGATCGCGCAAGTACCTGATCGCGTCGTGCGACCAATCCTTGAAGCGGATGGGGCTCGATTACGTCGACATCTTCTATTCGCACCGCTACGACCCTGAGACGCCACTTGAAGAAACAATGGGCGCGCTGGACCATATCGTGCGGTCGGGCCGGGCGCAGTATGTCGGCATCTCGTCGTACAACTCGGCCAGAACGCGCGAAGCTGCGGCGATCTTGGCCGACCTCGGCACGCCCTGCGTGATCCATCAGCCCAGCTATTCGATCCTGAATCGCTGGGTGGAAACCGACGGGCTGAAGGACACGCTGGCCGAACTCGGCATCGGTTCCATCGCGTTCACGCCGCTGGCGCAAGGCATCCTCACGCGGAAATACCTGAACGGCATTCCGGAAGACAGCCGCGCCTCGCAAGGCAAATCGCTGGACCCGGCGGTGATCACGCCGCGCGCGCTGGCCTCGGTGGCGGCGCTGGACGGCATGGCGCAGGCGAGGGGCCAGACGTTGGCGCAAATGGCGCTGGCTTGGGTGCTGCG
>JBBRVJ010000017.1:0-31288 GCA_038246975.1 Rhodobacterales bacterium
AGATCGCGTCGGAACCTGACTGGCTTGCTACCCTGCAAGCCACCCCCGGCCTGCGCTGTCCGCAACCTTTGCCGTTCATGGAAGGCACTTTGCTTCACCGCACCGATGACCGCTCCACAGTCGCCTTCGCCCTGATCACAGGGCGCGGGCCTTTGCCGGGCGACGATCTGCGCCCATGGTTCGCGAACCTTGGCCGGACGACTGCGCAGTTGCACGATCACGCCCGCTGTTGGCCCAGACCTGCGGGTTCTACACCCAGGCAGTGGGACTGTAACACGATCCTTGGCCCTGATCCGCACTGGGGAGACTGGCGCAAAGTCCCCGGTCTGAGCCCGGATACCCGGCCCATCCTTGAACGGCTGTCCGCCGACCTGATCCGCCTGCTGACCGCATGGATCGACACCCGCGCCGACAGTCATACGGCGCACACGGTGGGAGGGGCGGAATACACCAAGGATCTGGCCGAAGGGTTTCTGACCGCTGGCCCCGTCGCGTTCTGGAGGGTCTGAGATGGCAATCGGTCTGGCGCTGCTGGCGATGCTGGTCGAGGTGGCGGTGGGGTACCCGCAACCCCTGTTTGCGCGCATTGGCCATCCGGTCACCTGGATCGGATCGCTGATCGCATGGCTGGAGCGGCGCTGGAACCTCGGCACCCGAACGCCAACCCAACGGCGCAACAGTGGGCAGGCTGTGGTGGCCGTTCTGCTGCTGGTGTCAGTTGCCATAGGCAGCATCGCCCTGATGATCCTGCCATTGCACAGCATCGCTGGCCTGATCCTGCTGGCCGTCCTGTGCTCCAGCCTGATCGCGCAGCGCAGTCTGCATGACCATGTGGCGGCGGTGGCGACCGCGTTGGAAACCGGGGGGCTGGAGGCGGGACGACGGGCCGTGTCGCAGATCGTCGGCCGCGACCCTGACCGGCTGGACGAATCCGCCGTCTGCCGCGCAGCCATCGAAAGTCTGGCCGAGAATTTCTCGGATGGCATCGTGGCCCCGGTTCTGTGGTTGGCGGTCTTGGGGCCTGCAGGGGGGATCGCTTACAAGGCGATCAACACCGCCGACAGCATGATCGGTCACCGCAACGATCGCTATGTCGACTTCGGCCGCGCGGCGGCGATCCTTGACGACTGGATCAACCTGCCCGCCTCGCGCCTGTCTGCGCTGTTGGTGGCCGCAGGGGCGCTGACCCAGACCGGGGGCTCTGCCAAAGCCGCCCTTGCCGCTGTTCGGCGCGATGCGAAACACCACCGGTCCCCCAACGCAGGCTGGCCCGAAGCCGCCATGGCGGGCGCCCTGGGCATCAGCATCGCAGGCCCGCGCCATTATGGCGGGGTACTCACCCAGGACCGCGAGATGAACGAAGGCGGCCGCCGTGACCTTGGCCCCGCCGACATCCGCCGGGCGCTGGACCTGTACCGGCGGGCGGACGCGGCGCTGATTGCGGGGTTGGCGGGGCTGTGGGTGGTGATTGGTCTGCTTTGATCGTTGATCTCTTCGCCCAGCCCTCTGCCGGGGTTTCGCACCCCCGCGCGTACATCGGTTCTCGACCCAATGGCGCACCAAGGGTTGCTCGCATGGGATATCCGGGCCAAGAGGAAAGGCACAACGGTCAGTCTGGCTTCCAGACGTTTGGTTCAGCGCCGCGTTGGAGCACATAATGGGCATCGACGCCGATCTTTTGCCACGGGCCTTCCTCGCCATCCGGCCAGATCACCCGGATTTCGGCGGTCTCTGCCATGCCGACCCCGAAATGCCACCAGCCGTTCACACCGGAGCCATGCCCGCCGCCCGATGTTATCTCGCGCCGCTGCACAGCCTTGCCCACCCGGACCTCGATCCATGCGCCAATACTGCCGACATTGGGCGCGGGTTGCGCTAGTGTCACCTGCACCCAGCCGCCCGGATCCGGCGTCACGTTGCGCCAGACCTGTACCGGCGCGTTGCGGTTCACCACCACAAGGTCGACCAAACCGTCGAGGTTGAAGTCGGCAAGGGCCGCCCCGCGCGCGGCCTTCATGCTGGCCACGCCGGCCACATCGCCCATCTCGACGAACTTGCCCTCTGGCCCGCCTGCCACCAGCAGGTTGTTGGGGTCGTCCCTGGCGAAATCGGGCATATCCCAGACGTTGCCTTTGGCCACGAACAGATCGGCCCGACCGTCGTTGTTGACATCCTCGAACTGGGCATGCCACCCGGTCGAAGGCCGCAGATCGCCCCCGGTGTAAGGCCGGTGCGCCGTCAGACCCTTGGCCCATGCGACGTCGGCATAGTTCGGGACCGGCACCGCGCCTTGGGCAGCCGGGGCCAGCGCCTGCAATTTGCTGTCGGCCATGCTGGTCAGAAAGTAATCGGGATATCCGTCGCCGGTCACGTCATGGCTGGCTATCCCCATCCCCCAGATCCGCAAGCGCGCCCAACCTTCCGTATCGGTGAACAGCAAAGGTTCAGTGCCGGGCAAAATCTTCCACAACTGTTCCTGTCCGCCCTTGTAGTATTCGCGGTCGTTCGACACCCGCAGGCTGGGCGTGCCGGACCGGTTCCAGTCGGTGAACAACATCGACAAGGCGCAATAGCTGGGCGTCAGCGGCCGCGGCGCGGCAAAACCCGCAGCCGCACCCCGGTGCAGCCAGTTGTCGGTGCAAGACCCCCAGGGAAACGCCTCTTCCATCCGGTCGATATAGTTGCCGATGGCGAGGGTCGGAAACGCCGCCCCCTCCTCCCACATCGCGGCGAAGGCAGTGGACCACCCGTCGCCCCCGTCGAACCCCCAGGCCGCGTTGGCGTTTTCGAACTTGCAGTCGCCAAGCCCGCGCATCACGGCATTTGCGCCGACCCGCAGCAGGACCACGTCCATCACCCCGTCGCTGTCGATGTCCAGCGGATAGGCCCCGGTCACGGCGTCCATCTCCAGACCGCTGTCGGATTGCTTGAAGGCCAGCGCGCCGCCCAAGGGACTGGCATTGATCCAGAAGGTCGCGGGCGTCACCCCGCCTGCGATCAGCAGTTCGACGCGCCCGTCGCCCGAACAATCGAACGCCGCAACCCCGCCGCCGACCATATACTCCCACTCGCCGCTGTAGGTCGCGGTCAGGCCGGAACTGGCGGTTTCCTCGACGAACAGCGGCGGAGTTTGCGCGGCGGCAGGCCCCCCGAGGCACAGCAGAACGGCAAGACAGCGCATCATCCTTCCCCCCGCGTTTTCAGCGCATTGACATAGCCTGCGATACAGCGCCCCTGATCCAGCCCCCGGTCAATCGCCGCGCGAAAATGGATGCCGCCATAGAGGCGCGACGTTCCCGCTTCCTCGGCCGCCGCCCAGAAACCGGCATAGTCGCGTGTCGGCATCCCCTCATCCAGGTGCGTCGCATCGCTGAACACGAATTCGGCCCCAAAAAGCGCGGTCAACACTTCGGCCGCAGCCCCCGACTGGGTGGAATGGCCCGAGGGATATTCCGGGAAGGGCGGGGTGATCAACAGTGGCTCCCACGTCGGGTCGATCACGCGGCGGATATAGGTGACAGGGCGCAGCAGGTCGTATTCGAACTTGGCCTGCCAGCACCCGATGAACGCATCCGACACCGCCATCCCCAGCCGTGCCAGCACGTCGGCGGATTGTTCGACACCCGCCCCATCGCGTGCCAGAATCTGCAAGGCAATCGAGATCCAGTGGCCGGGGGGCGTGGGCGACAGCATCGGATCATCCGACCAGAACCGCGCGATCAGCCGCTGTTCGTCGGTCAGACCGGCCTTGACGGTCACCACCTCCATCGCTTGCTTGTAGAATTGCGACTCGGGGTCTTCGCTATAGGCGGGCGGCGGGGGCAGGGGGCAACTTGCGCCGTGGGGCATTGCAAACGGGCGGTTGGTGCCCCAGTCGGGCAACAGGGGGGCCTGTTGCTGGCGTACCAGACTGGTCGGCACCCAATATGCCGGGCCCTTGGCTGGCGTGAAGTCATAGGGGAACCCCATGTTGATGATGTCCGCGCCGCCGTCGGTCAGCGACCAGTTCAGGATGTGCGCGGCCACGGCCTGCCCATAGGTCTGGCTGCGGGCCGCCACATCGGCGGATACGCCTTCGGCCACCTGTTCGCCCAGTTTCCGGGTCATCGCCGCCATGGCACGTTGGCCAGTCGGCCCGGTGTTCGAGAAGTACCCGGCCACGCTTGCCGCCAACACCGCATGCAGCGCCACCGCCGCGTCATAGGTGGCATCATCCTCGCGCGAAGGCGGCGGGGTCAACCCGTTGACCTGACCGGCAAGCGACGTCATCCCGGCAGCCCCGGAGGCGACGGTTTCGTACAGGGCGACCCCGATATAGCCCATAGCCCGACTTGCAACGGGCGGTGACATGGTGGGCGTATGCCGCACCAGTGCGAGGATCAACTTGTACCATGCGCCGATCACCCGCGCCGGGTCGCGTGGTGCCGCCCGTGCCCCGGTGGCGGCCAGCATGCCAGCGACCATCAAACCCGCGAAAACCCGCCGCGTCACCCGCATCTTGTATCCCCCCGTCCGATATTCCTGGTTCGGCTCCGCAGCATCTAAGGACTTGATCCCGCGACGCAACCCCATCCTGTCAGCGCAAACCGGCGATCCGCGCCACGGCATGCGCGATGAAAGCGTCATGCGCGGTGGGCAGGGCAGTTTCGGCCAACGCCATCCCCAGCCAGAAACAGCGGGCGTCGCGCGGAAGGCAGACGCGCAAGCCGCGCAGGATCATCCGCTTGCCCGGCATTCCGGTGAAAACCCACGCCCAGCGTGGGCCGCCATAACTTGTCACCACCCCCAGATGCCGCATATCCGTCAAGCCGGGGCGCAAGACCGCTCCGTCGAGCCGGAACGCCACACCGGGCCGGAACAGCCGGTCGAACCAGCCTTTCAAAACGGCAGGCGGGCCACCCCACCAGGTCGGAAAGATCAGGATCAACGCTTCGGCGCGCTGCAATCGGGCAATCTCGGCGGCCATCGCCGGGGCGGGCAGCCCCGCGCGATAGCCCTGCCATTCGGCCGCCGACAGCACCGGGTCAAAGCCCTCTGCCGTCAGATCCCAAAAGTCCACCTTATGCCCTGCCGCCGCAGCCGACGACTGCGCCGACCGCGCCAGATGCGCGGTGCGGCTGTCAGGGGAGGGGTGGGCAACAACGATCAGCATCCGCATGACCCTTGGTGCCAAACCGCCGCCCTCTTGGCAAGCGCGGGACTTTGCCGCAAAAGGCGGCATGACCATACCGTTCTCTTTCACCGTTTCCGCCACCGATGGCCGCGCCCGCACCGGCGTGATCCGCACGCCGCGCGGCGATATCCGCACCCCTGCCTTCATGCCGGTCGGCACCGCCGCCACCGTCAAGGCCATGCTGCCCGAAAGCGTGGCCGCCACCGGGGCCGATATCCTGCTGGGCAACACCTATCATCTAATGCTGCGCCCATCTGCCGAACGCGTCGCGCGGTTGGGGGGACTGCACCGGTTCATGAACTGGGACAAGCCGATCCTGACCGACAGTGGCGGCTTTCAGGTGATGAGCCTTGCGGGCCTGCGCAAGTTGACCGAGGCAGGCGTCACCTTCAAATCCCACATCGACGGATCGTCGCACCACCTGTCGCCCGAACGCAGCATGGAAATACAGGCTTTGTTGGGGTCGGACATCGTGATGTGCTTTGACGAATGCCCGGCTTTGCCTGCCACTGACGAGGTCGTCGCGAAATCCATGGCCCTGTCGATGCGTTGGGCGCAACGGTCCCGCGATGCGTTTGGCGACCGACCCGGCCATGCGTTGTTCGGCATCATGCAGGGCGGCGTCACCGAACATCTGCGCGGCGAAAGCGCCGAGGCGTTGCGCGCGATCGGCTTTGACGGCTATGCGATCGGCGGCTTGGCGGTGGGCGAGGGGCAAGAGGCGATGTTCGGGGTGCTGGAATATGCGCCCGGCATGCTGCCCGCCGACAAACCGCGCTATCTGATGGGGGTCGGCAAACCCGATGACATCGTAGGCGCTGTGGAACGTGGCGTGGATATGATGGATTGCGTCCTGCCCTCGCGATCCGGCCGCACCGGGCAGGGGTGGACACCGCGCGGTCAAGTCAACCTGCGCAATGCGCGCCATCAGGACGACCCGAGGCCGCTGGACGAAACCTGCACCTGTCCTGCCTGTGCCAGCTATAGCCGGGCCTACCTGCACCATGTCCTGCGGTCACAGGAAATCATCGCATCAATGCTGCTGACCTGGCACAACCTGCATTATTATCAACAGCTTATGGCGGGTCTGCGCGAAGCCATCGCAGCGGGCAACCTTGCGGGCTTTGTGGCCCAGTTTCACGCCACGCGGGCCTTGGGAGATATCGAGCCGCGATAGCCGGCTCGAACCGCCGACAGACTCCGCGCTGCTACCGTCCCGCGCGGGCCATGAACGCGAGCCGTTCAAACAGATGGACGTCCTGTTCGTTCTTCAACAGCGCGCCGTGCAGGCGGGGAAGCTGGGTCTTGGCATCACGCTTCAGGTCTTCGGGGGTCAGGTCTTCGGACAACAGCAGCTTGAGCCAGTCCAGCACCTCGGATGTCGACGGCTTTTTCTTCAGCCCCGGCGTATCGCGGATTTCCATGAACTGGGTCAGGGCGGCGGTCAGAAGTGCGGGCTTGATGTCGGGGAAATGGACACGGACGATGGCGGCCAGCGTACCGGCATCGGGAAACCGGATGTAGTGGAAAAAACAGCGGCGCAGGAACGCATCGGGCAGGTCTTTTTCGTTGTTCGAGGTGATGATGACCACCGGGCGATGCTGCGCGCGCACAGTCTCGCCGGTTTCATAGACGTGAAACTCCATCCGGTCCAACTCTTGCAGCAGGTCGTTGGGAAACTCGATATCGGCCTTGTCCACCTCGTCGATCAGCAAGACAACGCGGCCCGGCGCGGTAAAGGCCTGCCATAACTTGCCACGCCGGATGTAGTTCGACACGTCCTGCACGCGCGCATCGCCCAACTGGCTGTCGCGCAGACGCGACACGGCGTCGTATTCATAAAGCCCCTGCTGCGCCTTGGTGGTCGACTTCACATGCCATTCGATCAGCGGCAGGTTCAGCGCCATCGCGACCTGTCGCGCAAGTTCGGTTTTGCCCGTCCCAGGCTCGCCCTTGACCAGCAACGGGCGTTGCAAAGTCACGGCGGCATTGACCGCGACGGTCAGGTCTTCGGTCGCGACGTAACTGGTGGTTGTTGAGAATTTCATCGGCAAGTCAAGCCTATGGCAGGGGAACACACCCAACCTAACCGCCTGGGGAAATTGTCGCAACCGCTAGTGACAAACCTTTTGCTATGGGCTAGAGCGTCCCCAATCAGGAGCGCGTGATGACAGATGACACCCTGTCGGAGCAGCCCGGCGATCAGGAGAGAGCTGCGATGAAAGCCGAAGTCTTTCTGCCAGAAGATTACCGACCCGCCGAAAGTGAGCCGTTCATGAACGAACGGCAGCTTGAATACTTCCGCCGCAAGTTGATCGTGTGGAAGCAGGAATTGCTGAGCCAGTCGGCAGAAACCATCGACAACCTGCAGGACTCCGGGCGCAACGTGCCTGACATCGCAGACCGGGCAAGCGAGGAAACCGACCGGGCGCTGGAACTGCGGACCCGCGACCGGCAGCGTAAACTGGTCAGCAAGATCGATGCGGCGCTGCGGCGGATCGAAAATGGCGAATACGGCTATTGCGAAATGACCGGCGAGCAGATCAGCCTCAAACGGCTGGATGCGCGGCCCATCGCGGTGATGACCCTGGAAGCGCAGGAAAAGCACGAACGCCGCGAGAAGGTGCATCGCGACGATTGACCGTCTTGTGTCCTGCGGGGCGTGGGATGATTTTGCGCCGGGCCGAAAGGTCCGGCGTTTTGCGTAGCTAAGGGGGTTGCAATGCTGATCGGACAACCCGTGACGGTGCTTGGGGCCGGGGTCGGCGGGCTTGCCGTGGCCCGCGCATTGGCGCTGCGCGGGGCTTTGGTCACGGTGTTCGAGCAGGCCGATGCGATCCGCGAGGTGGGCGCGGGGATTCAAGTCTCGCCGAACGGGGCGGCGGTGCTGACCGCGCTGGGGCTGGGCGGGGCGCTGGACGCCTGTTCGCTGCGCGCGCAGGCGGTCGAGTTGAAGGACGGTCTGACGGGGCGAGGGGTCTTACGGCTTGATCTGGCGCGGTTGCGACCGGGGCAGGGCTATCACTTTGTTCACCGCGCGGACTTGATCGACCTTCTGGCAGAGGGCGCGCGCGAGGCGGGCGTCGAGGTACGGCTGGGGCAGAAAGTTCTGGGGGTGCAGCTTGATGGTGACACTCCGGTCGTCGAAACAGCCAACGGCGGGCACAAGGCGGGGCTTCTGATCGGCGCCGACGGGTTGCATTCGGGGGTGCGGACCGCGCTGAACGGCAATGTAGCAGCGTTTTTCACCCGACAGGTGGCGTGGCGGGCCGTGATTCCCGGTGATCCGACCGATCCTGCAATTGCCGAGGTGCACATGGGGCCGGGGCGGCATCTGGTGTCCTATCCCCTGCGCGGCGGGACGATGCGCAACATCGTCGCGGTGGAGGAACGCAATGCCTGGGTCGATGAAAGCTGGTCCCTGAAAGACGACCCCGCAGCACTGCGGTCGGCGTTTGGCGGGTTTGACGGGCGGGTGCGCGGCTGGCTGGACCGGGTGGACGAGGTGGGCCTGTGGGGGCTGTTCCGTCATCCGGTCGCCAAGGTCTGGCAACGGCCGACGGCGGCGGGCGGGGTGGCGATCCTGGGCGACGCCGCACATCCGATGCTGCCGTTTCTGGCACAAGGCGCGTCGATGGCGCTGGAGGATGCCTGGATGCTGGCGGCCTCGCTGGCCGGGCATGAGGGCATGGCGGCGGGGCTTGCCGCCTATCAGGCAGCGCGGATCGACCGGGTCTCGCGGGTCGTGGCTGCGGCATCAGGCAATGCGCGGGCCTATCATCTGGGCGGGATCAGGCGGATCATCGCCCATACCGGGTTGCGGCTCGGCGGTCGGGTGGCTCCGGGGTTGGCGATCAGGCGGTTTGACTGGTTATATGGAGCGGATGTGACCTCTTGACCGGCTGTATTGATGTAGTCGCCAAACAGGCAGATGGGCGAGCGTGAAACGGGGGCTTATGTCCACGCCCGCCCCTGATCAAAGCAGAATGGCAGCCCAGATCGCCCCACCGGCAATCACCATCGGAGCAAGCCACCATCCTGCCCCAATGGGAAATGATTCAGCGTTTTCTGGGTACACTGGCGCAGCAAGCGGTGCGGAATCGCGTGTCACCGGACCGGTCGCCCTGTAGAAATCGGTCTCCCGCAAGCTCATGCGTTTCGTCCTTCCTCTTTATTTCGCTGATTTTGTCCTGCCACGGCGATGACATCCCATAGAGGGCTGAACGACATACAACCAAAGGAATACCGCATCCGTACAATTGCATCTTAAAGCTGTGTATGCAACCTAAAGGTGTGCGGCTTGAGGTAAATCTTCGGCCCTGCATGACAGCGCAGGCCATGTTTTTGATGTGTAAAGAATAAAGGCCTCAAGCAGGTGCCTGAGGCCAAAAGAAGTGGTCGCGAAAGTCAGGCGCTCGCGAGGTTGCGCAGGACGTAGTGCAAGACCCCGCCATGCTCGACATACTCGATCTCGATCTCGGTATCGATTCGGCACTTGATCGGGACGGTTCTGGCGGTGCCGTCGGCATAGGTGATCGTGCAGGGCACAACCGACAGCGGTTTCAAATCGCCCGCCAGACCGGTGATCGACACGGTTTCTGTGCCTTTCAGGCCCAGCGACTTGCGAGTCATGCCTTGGGTGAACTCGAACGGGATGACCCCCATCCCGACCAGGTTCGAGCGGTGGATGCGCTCGAACGACTCCGCGATTACCGCCTTGACGCCCAGCAGGGCAGTCCCTTTGGCGGCCCAGTCGCGGCTGGACCCCGCGCCGTATTCGATGCCGCCGAAGATCACCAGGGGCGTGCCCAGATCCTGATAGGCCATCGCGGCGTCAAAGATGCTGGTCTGAGCGCCGTCCGGGCCGACGGTGTAGCCGCCTTCGACGCCATCAAGCATTTCATTCCTGATGCGGATGTTGGCAAAAGTGCCACGCATCATCACCTCGTGATTGCCACGCCGCGCACCGTAAGAGTTGAACTCGCTGACCGGAACCTGCCGTTCCAACAGATACTTGCCAGCCGGTGTGCCCGCCTTGAACGACCCGGCCGGGCTGATGTGGTCGGTGGTGATCATGTCACCCAACAGTGCCAGAACGCGCGCATCGGTGATGTCGTCGATGACGCCGGGCGTTTTCGACATGCCTTTGAAATAGGGCGGATTCTGGATGTAGGTCGATGACGCGGGCCAATCATAAGTCTCCGAATCGGTAATCTCGACAGACTGCCATTTGGCATCGCCCTTGAACACATCGGCATATTTCTTCAGGAATGCAGCGCGCGTGACGGTCGCCTCGACCAGTTCGGCGATCTCGGCGTTGCTGGGCCAGACGTCGCGCAGATAGACCGGGCCGTTGGAGCCGATGCCCAGCGGTGCCTTGGTGATGTCGATGTTCATGTCACCAGCCAGCGCATAGGCCACCACCAACGGCGGCGAGGCCAGGTAGTTGGCACGCACGTCGGGGCTGATGCGGCCTTCAAAGTTGCGGTTGCCCGACAGGACAGATGTCGCCACAAGGTCGCCCTCGTTGATCGCCGCCGAAATTTCGGGCTGCAAGGGGCCGGAGTTGCCGATGCAGGTGGTGCAGCCAAAACCGACGAGGTTGAATCCGATGGCGTCGAGGTCTTCTTGCAGGTTGGAAGCGTTCAGGTATTCGGCCACGACCTGACTTCCGGGGGCAAGTGAGGTCTTGACCCATGGCTTGCGGTTCAGACCCAGCGCCCGCGCCTTGCGGGCCACCAGACCCGCCGCGATCATGACATAGGGGTTCGACGTATTGGTGCAGGACGTGATCGACGCGATCACGACCGACCCGTCGCGCAGGGTGTAATCCTCGCCCGCGACAGCCGCGCTGGAAAAACCCTGAAAATTGCCGGGAAGGTCTGCAGGGGTCGGCGCGCCGCCTTCGTCTTTCCAGTCTTCTTTCTGGTCGATGGTCACCGCCGGCAGTTCTCGGGTGCTACGGATGTAATCGCCAAAAGCCGCAGCGGCGGTGTCGAGCGGCAGATAATCCTGCGGGCGTTTCGGGCCAGAGATCGCGGGCACGATGGTGCCCATGTCCAGTTGCAGGGTCGAAGTATAGATCGGGTCATAGGACGCATCGCGCCACATGCCGTTGGCGCGTGCATAGGCCTCGACCAGTTCCACCCGCGCCTCGTCCCGCCCGGTGTTGCGCAGATAGCGCAGGGTTTCGCCGTCAATCGGAAAGAAGCCGCAGGTCGCCCCATATTCTGGGGCCATGTTGGCGATGGTTGCCCGGTCGGCCAGCGGCAGGCGGTCCAACCCGTCGCCGTAGAATTCGACGAACTTGCTGACGACACCGTGTTTGCGCAGCATCTGCACGACTTTCAGCACAAGATCCGTGGCTGTGGTGCCTTCGATCATCGTGCCGGTCAGTCTGAAGCCGACAACTTCGGGGATCAGCATCGACACCGGCTGCCCCAGCATTGCGGCCTCGGCCTCGATCCCGCCCACGCCCCAGCCCAGTACGGCCAAGCCGTTGACCATGGTCGTGTGGCTGTCGGTGCCGACCAGCGTGTCAGGATAGGCGACCATCTCGCCGTTCTGGTCGGTATCGGTCCACACGGTCTGCGACAGGTATTCAAGGTTGACCTGATGGCAGATCCCGGTGCCCGGCGGGACGACGCGGAAGTTGTTGAACGCGTTTTGCCCCCATTTCAGGAACACATACCGCTCCATGTTCCGCTCGTATTCGCGGTCGACGTTGGCCTGAAACGCACGCGGCGTGCCGAATTCGTCGATCATCACCGAATGGTCGATCACCAGATCAACCGGGGCCAGCGGGTTGATCTGCTGGGCATTTCCGCCAAGACCCACGATCCCGTCGCGCATCGCGGCGAGGTCCACCACGGCAGGAACGCCGGTGAAGTCCTGCATCAAGACGCGGGCAGGGCGATAGGCAATTTCGCGCGGGTTCTGACCGCCCTGAGCACCCCAGACCGCAAACGCGCGGATGTCGTCAAGGCTGACGGTCTTGCCATCCTCGAACCGCAGCATGTTTTCCAGCACGACTTTGAGGCATGCAGGCAGGCGGGCGAAATCGCCCAGACCTGCGGCCTGTGCCGCCGGGATCGAATAATAGGTGACTGTCCGGCCCCCAGCGGTCAGGGTCTGGCGGGTCTTGGCGCTGTCGTGTCCGACGGTGACGGTCATGCGGGGCTCCTGAAGCTGCGTTGACGAGATCTTGCCCGGAATCAGTGTGGGGAAGCAAGGATTGCGGGCATTGTATGCTGTTGCATACCGAAATTCCAGCCCGCTGCGAGATGCTTTGTCAGATCACAAAGACGAACACTTTAATATGCCAAGCCTCGCAAAACCTTGATTGGCAGTAAGCCGTTCAAGCGGATAGAAGAAGTGACGTTCAGGGGATGGGACCAGACATGATGCGACGAATTGTCAGCGCCGTTTGCGGCATTTGGATCGGTTTGGCCGGTGCCGTGGCCGCCCAGACCCCATCTGCGGTAGTGGTCGAGCTTTACACATCACAGGGCTGTTCGTCCTGCCCTCCGGCCGACGACTATTTTGCCACGCTGACCAAAGACCCCGGCGTGATCGCGCTGGCCCTGCATGTCGATTACTGGGATTACATCGGTTGGGCCGACAAGTTCGCCGATCCCAAATATACCGAGCGGCAAAAATCCTATGCCCATGCGCAGAACAGCAGGACGATCTATACCCCGCAGTTCATCGTCGGAGGCGAGGGCCGGGTGATCGGTCATGTGCCCGAAGAGGTCCGCATGCATCTGAGCGGGCAGCGCCGGTTCGACAACCCGATCAACCTGTGGATTACCCGCCAAGGCGACAAGGTGGTGATCCGCGCCGAAGCCGACCCGCCGCTGGATCAGACCGTGCGCGTGCAACTGGTGCGCTATATGTCCAGCGCCAAGGTTGACATCGAACGGGGCGAGAATGCGGGCAAGTCGATCACCTATCATAATGTGGTTACATCATGGGCCAATCTTGGGGCGTGGAACGGGGACAAGCCTTTCATGGTCACCGCTCCTGCCAAGGGTCGGGAGCCGATCGTGGTCATCGTGCAGAGCGAAGGACCGGGCCGCATCCTCGCCGCAGCCAGGATCGACTGACTACTTCCACCGCCGGTGAATCCAGAACCACTGACCGGGATTGGCCATGACCCGCGCCTCCAGCCCCTCCGTCAGGCGTTGGGTCATCTCCAGCGCCGTACCGGGCGGGATCGGCGCATCGAACAGAATGTCGAAATCCAGCCCATTGGTCCGGCGGGTGGCATAGGCCGGGATCATCGGCACATCGAACCGCAGCGCCATCTCGGCGACCGACAGGGCCGTCTTAGCGGGTTTCCCCAGAAACGGCATTTCGACCCCGCCCGCCGCCCGCAGATCGAACAGCATCGCGGTGATGCCACCCGATTTCACATGACGCATGAAGGCGGTCATCCCCCGGCGCCCCTTGGCAAAGATCGGGCCGCCCATCGCCTTGACGGTGCGTACATAATGTTCGTTGAAATAACGGTTGGACATCGGGCGATAGAGCGCGCCCACCTCGTGACCCTGTGCCAGCAAAGCGGCCCGGATCGCCTGAAAATTGCCGAAGTGGCCCGACACAAGGATCACGCCCCGCCCTTCGGCCACCGCCGCGCGCAAGGCCGCGAGGCCCGGTCCCATGGGTTCGGCCCCGGCCATCCGCGCCTTGAACGCGCGGGCCGAATAATTCTCGATCATTGTGCGGCCCGCGTTGTCCAGCGCATGACCTGCTATCTCGATGCGCCGTGAGACGGCCAGGTCAGGCCAGACCATCGCCAGATTGTCCAGCGCCCGACGCCGATACCCGGCCAAAGGGCCAAGGACGCGGCGCATCAGCCATCCCATCAAAGGCACGCGCCAGCGATAAGGAAGCGCCAGCAACGCGACGATGATGCCGCGAAACACCAGATTCTGCGCGAAATCGGCGGCTTGGAACTGCGGTTGTTCGGACATCGGGGAACTCGGTCAGGTGCGGCGCGCGGTCTTCGCCTCTTGCGCCCAGACATAAAGCCCCGCCATCACGATCACAACCGCGCCGACGATCGTCCAGCCGTCAGGATATTCGCCGTACAGACCGATTCCCCACAGGCTGGCAAAGATGATGCCGGTATAGGCAAAAGGCGCGACCACCGACGCCTCGGTCGTGGAGAACGACCGGATCACGCAAAGCTGGGCAGCCGCGCCAAGAACGCCGATCAGCGCAAACTTCCAAAGGTCGGATGTGGCGATGGGCTGCCAGACAAAGGGCAGGGCAAGACTGGACAGAATCGTGCCGAACATGGCGGCCCAGATCATCGACGCCCATGGGCTTTCGCGCGATCCGACATGGCGGGTGATCAGTGCATTCGCCGAATAGCAGATGGCAGCCCCCAAGGGCAGCAGAGCGGCAAGGCTGAACACATCCGCCCCCGGCCTGATCACGATCATCGCCCCGGTCATCGCCAGCAAAACGCCGAAGATGCGCGGCAGGCCCAATCGCTCGCCCAAGAAAACCGCAGCACCCAGCGTGATCAGCACCGGGTTGATGTCGGTCAGCGCCGTCGCCTCGGCCAGACCGATGTAATTAAGTGACACGAAGAAAAACGCGGTCGCCCCGAACTGGGTCGCCGACCGGGCGACATGCAGCATCGGGAACCGCGTGCGCGCCGACTGCAGCGCGCGGGGTCCGAGGATCAACAGCACCACCGCCAGTTGCCCGGCAAACCGCGCCCAGATGACTTGCGGCGTGGGATAGATCGCAACCATCCCTTTGGCCAGCGCGTCCATCGCCGTAAAAATGACGATCCCCAGAAGCATCAGCAGGATGCCACGGCTGGCAGAGGCGGCTTTGGCACCGGCCAGACCGGGGTGGGGCATGTCGATCCGTCCTTTGGATGCGGCGGACCATAAGGGCGGGACAGCGGCTGTGCAAGGTGGGGTCAATCGTCCTCGGTGTTCAGAACGACCTCTCCGGCAGCCTCGAGTTGTCGGATTGCCTGAACGACGGATGACATCGCATCTTCGGCATCTTTCTCCTTGATCTTGCCGCGTTGCGCCATGTCTTCTCGCAGGCCCTGTGCCATGCGTTGCGACATGTTGGCCAGCAGAAATTCCGCTGCTGCAAGGTGTTCCGCGACGCCCTGCGCCGCTGCCATCGCCGTCACCAGTGCCGTTTGTTCGACAATGCGCACCAGTTTGGGCACATCGCGGGCGGACAGGCGCGTCGGGATGTGAACAAAGGTAAAGATGGCTCGTCGCACCTGTTCGGCGAAACCGGCATCATCCTGTTCCAGCCCCAAAAGAACAGCATCCCGGGTCAGGGCAGGCGAGATGTTCAGGATCGCGCCGATCCGTTGGACCGCGCCAACCTCGAACGCCTTGAGCGGTTGCTGATCCAGTTGCTGCGCCAGCGAATGACCGATGCGCTGCACCGTATCAGGGTCCACGTTCCCGGTCAGCGACACCGCATAGGCCACGCGGCGCGCCTTTTCTCCGGGCAGTTTGCCCAGCAATTCGGCGGCCTTGATCACGGGGAGTTTCGACAGCATCACCGCCGCCACTTCGGTGCTTTCCTGCTCCAGAACCGGCAGCAGCAGGTCGCAGGACAGGGCGGTCAACCTATCCCACGGGTCGGCGCGCGATGTCCCGCTCGCCATCCGGCGCAGGCGACTGGCGGCATTGGGCGAAAGATGGCTGCCCATCATTGCCAGCGCTCCGTCGAGTCCGCCCGGAAATGACAGGCCAAGCTGTTCCAATTCGATCACAAACTCCTCGACCACGGCCCCAAGAGTTGCCCGGTCGATCCGGCGCATCTGGCCCATCTGTTCGGCGAGCGCGGTCTGCACCTGATCAGGCAGGGTCGATAACGGAATCGATGCCCCCTCGGACAACATATAGCGCACGATCACCGCCGCCTTTTCAGGCGGGGTAAGGCTGCGTGGCCCGCGTGCCACCGCTACTATGCGGGGTGCAGGTATGACCCGCGCCAAGGCTGTGCCGTCTCTTGCCATTCTGGCCCCCTAATCCTTGTGTCAGGATCAGGATCGCAGGATCCGGTTAACCGACGCTGAACAGTTAGCTGGAAACCGTGGTGCAGGCTTTGGTGGCACTGTCCATGATCTGGCCTTCCGGGCAAGCACGGGCGTGATCACATGCGCCGGGATAAGACTTGCTTTGCTGGGCCAGTGTCAGGGTCGGCATCATGGCAAGCGTCAGAACAACAAGCAGTCGTTGCGTCATCGGGACCGTCCTTCTGTTTGATCAATCCCAGAGTGTAACACGCAATGCGTGTGCCCCAAGCGATTCTGCACGGTCGCCGATCACGGTTTTGTGGGGCAGGACGGGCCGAACACCCTCGCAAAGATCAAGTCCACATGTTTGATGTGATACGCCAGATCGAACTTCTCGGCGATCTGTGCCGGGGTCAGGGCTGCGGTCACTTCGGGGTCGGCCAGCAATTCCGTCCGGAAATCCGCGCCCTGCTCCCACACTTTCATCGCGTTGCGCTGGACAAGGCGATAGCTGTCCTCGCGGCTGATCCCGGCTTGGGTCAGGGCCAGCAACACGCGTTGGCTCATGACCAATCCCCGAAACTTGTTCATGTTGGCCAGCATGTTGGCCGGATAGATCACCAACTTTTCGATCAGCCCCGCCAACCGGTGCAGCGCGAAATCAAGCGTGATCGTCGTGTCTGGGGCAATCGCCCGCTCCACGCTGGAATGACTGATATCACGCTCATGCCACAGCGCCACGTTCTCCAGCGCCGGGATCACCGACATGCGGATCAGCCGCGCAAGGCCGGTCAGGTTTTCCGACAGCACCGGATTGCGCTTGTGCGGCATGGCGGAACTGCCCTTCTGGCCGGGGGAAAAGAACTCTTCGGCCTCCAGCACTTCGGTCCGCTGCATGTGGCGAATCTCGATGGCGATGTTCTCGATGCTGGACGCAATCACGCCGAGGGTGGCGAAATACATCGCATGACGATCGCGGGGGATGACTTGCGTGCTGATGGGTTCAGGCGTCAGGCCCAGCATGGCGCAGACATGGTCCTCGACCGCAGGGTCGATGTTGGCGAAAGTGCCGACAGCGCCGGAAATCGCCCCCGTCGCCACCTCGGCCCGCGCGGCAACCAACCGCGTGCGACCCCGCGACATTTCTGCAAAGAACCGCGCGAACGTCAGGCCCATCGTGGTGGGTTCGGCATGAATTCCATGGCTGCGCCCGATGCGCGGCGTGTCCTTGTGCTCCATCGCCCGCATCTTCAGCGCCGCCAGAACCCGGTCCATTCCGATCAGCAACAGATCGGTGGCCCGCACCAGTTGCACGTTCAGCGCGGTGTCCAGCACGTCGGAACTGGTCATTCCCTGATGCACGAAGCGCGCATCATGTTCGCCGATATGTTCGGCCAGATGAGTCAGAAAGGCGATGACGTCATGCTTGGTCACGGCCTCGATCTCGTCGATCCGTGCCACGTCAAAGGTCACATCCTTCGCCCGCCACACCGCCTCGGCATTCGCCTTGGGGATCACACCCAACGCCGCCTGCGCATCGCAGGCATGCGCCTCGATCTCGAACCAGATGCGGAACTTGGTCTCGGGCGACCACAGGGCGACCATCTCTGGGCGGGAATAGCGCGGGATCATGAAGAACCTTCGGTTTGCAGCAAGAAACTCCGCTTAAACCAGCCCACGAGGCCACGCAAGTCAGGGCTCATTTTCTGTCCAGCAGTCTTCTCGGAGGGTGACTGCCGCATGTGTTCACAAGGTCTGGGGGTGTTGGTTCAAAAGGTTTGGCAGCAGGGCAGGAATGCCGGGATCACGCAGACTGAGGACTGATAGCCAGAACAATACGATTGCAGCAAGAGCGCAGGCGGAGAGGAAGATTTCGGCGCGTCGGTCAAAGCGCATCGCGACCCTGCGCCAATCCTTCATCCGGCCAAACATGTTTTCGATCTTGTGGCGCTTTTTGTAAAGGGCGGCGTCATGGGGGATTGGCACTTTACGGGTCTTCCTGGACGGGATGCATGGAGTAACATTCATGTATTTCAATGAATTGCGGAACCGGTCTGCATCGTAGCCCCGGTCCGCCAGCAGACATTTCACGCGAGGCATGAACCGGAACAACCTGGCCGCACCGACATAGATGCCGGCGGAAATACCCATCCGGCTCCAGCGAAATCACCGATTGCAGAGGGTCTTGCACGGCCCATAGTCGGCAGGGGCATCACGCCAGCGTAAGCCATTGCGATTGAAGACTATAATCCCACTCAACACCCACCTGTCATCAACCCGGGGAACTTCGTGCGACAAGGGAAAAAATAGCCTCAGCCGCGCCAGTTTCGAGGAAAGATGTGACTTTTCTGAAGTCAACAATTCGGCACGTTCACCGCCAGCCCGCCCAGCGAGGTTTCCTTGTACTTCTCGTGCATGTCGGCCCCGGTCTGGCGCATGGTCTCGATGCAGTTGTCCAGACTGACGAGATGGATTCCGTCGCCGCGCAGCGCCAGACTTGCCGCCGACACCGCCTTGATCGCGCCCAGCCCGTTGCGTTCGATGCACGGCACCTGCACCAACCCGCGCACCGGGTCGCAGGTCATGCCCAGATGATGCTCCAACGCGATCTCTGCCGCGTTTTCGACCTGTTCGGGCGAACCGCCCAGCACCGCCGCCAACCCCGCCGCCGCCATTGCCGCCGCCGCACCCACCTCGGCCTGACAGCCGCATTCCGCGCCGGAAATCGAGGCGTTGTGCTTGACCAGCCCGCCAATCGCCGCCGCCGTCAGCATGAACTCGCCCAACCGGGTCGCCGACGCCCCCGGCACATGGTCCAGCCAATAGCGGATCACGGCAGGCACCACGCCGGCCGCACCATTGGTCGGCGCGGTTACGACTTGCCCCCCGGCAGCGTTCTCTTCGTTCACCGCCATGGCATATACGATCATCCAGTCGTTGATCACATGCGGCGGCGTCAGGTTCAGCCCGCGTTCGGCCAGCAGCGCGTCATGGATGCCCTTGGCCCTGCGACGCACTTTCAGCCCGCCCGGCAGAATCCCCGTCCCCAGCATCCCGCGCGAGATGCAGTCGTTCATCACCTGCCAGATGCGGGTCATTCCGCCGTCCAGATCGGCGGCCGGGCGGAACCGCAGTTCATTCGCCCGCTTCATCGCCGCAATCGACAGACCCGACGCGCGGGCCATCGCCAGCATCTCGTCGGCCTTTTCGAACGGATAGGGCACATCGGCGCGGGTCTTGCCTTTGGCGGCCCCCGCCTCGGCGATCTCGTCGCCCGTCAGCACGAATCCGCCGCCTATCGAATAATACGTCTCTTGCAGGATCACGTCGCCCTGCGCGTCGGTCGCCTTCAGGATCATCCCGTTGGCATGGCCGGGCAGCGCGGGACCATAATCGAACAGCAGATCGCGCGCCGGGTCGAAGGTCAGGGGCGGCAGACCCTCGGCATGGATCGTGTGGGTTGCCTTGATTGCGGTCAGGGTTTCGTCGGCGCGCGCCGCATCATAGGTGGCGGGTTCAAACCCGGCCAGGCCCAGAATGGTCGCGCGGTCGGTCGCATGGCCGACGCCGGTAAAGGCCAGCGAGCCATGCAGCGACGCCTTCAAACCCTTGGGATGAAATGGCGAGGCGCGCAGCAGCGCCAGAAACCGGGCGGCGGCGACCATCGGCCCCATGGTGTGCGACGACGACGGCCCCACCCCCACCTTGAACATGTCGAAAACGGAAAGAAACATGGGTGTCCGATCAGGCGATGGGATGGGTAAAGATGGTTGGGCCAAGCCCTTCGGCTTCGGCGGCGGCGAGGGCGGCGGGTCGGGCCTCCAGCATGGCCAGGACCGCGTGCAGTGCGGGGTAGTCCGAACTCGGGAAGTAGAACGCGTGATCGGGTCCGTAGGCCGCCAGCCAGCGGATCAGAACGCCAAGGTAATAGCCCAGCAGCGACGGCCGGTCAGGCGACATCCACTGCGGCTCTGCCGTCGCCACCATGTCGTTCAGCAGCGTCAGGTAGCTGTCCATGTTCGCCTTGGCATGATCGACCGCAGCTTCCGCATTTGCGGCGCCTGCCAGCCGTTCGGGGTAAAACAACTGCATCAGCGTGGTGTGGATCGAGTGGTTGACGAAAACGAACCAGCTTAGAAACGCGGCGCGATCGGAGTGATCGGGGGCAGGGGCCAGCCCCGGATGACGGTCCGACAGATACAGCAGCATCGCCGCCGTCTCGAACATCGGCCCGTCCGGCGTCTCCATCGCCGGGATCAGCCCCAAGGGCTGCATCGCGCGGTAGGCCGGACTGTCGAGCGCACCCGCATCGCGGTCAATCAGGCGGCATTCATGCGGAACGCCCAGTTCAGTCAGCACCAGCCGAACGATCAGGGACGCGGTATCCGGGTAATAGTGCAGCACATACATCGACGACATCCTTGGACAGGTTTGCCGAGTATGACCATGCTCTGCCCCGGATTCCCATCCAAACCGACATCCTGCGCACCAATCCGGCATAAGAAAGGAATGTTGCGCAAATTGTTTCGGCTTTGTTCACGGATGATTAACCCTTTTCCGGTCAGGTTGGGGGAATGAACGAAGGGGAACCCGATGCGCCTGCTTGTCCTGATCCTGTTCTGCCTGTTCGCGGCGCTGCCGCTGCGCGCCGATGTGGCCCCGGCGTTGCCGGATGCCGTGCTCAAACGGATCAAGGCGGCCCCAGACCGCTTTTTCGATGATGCGGCGATTCTGATCCATGGGTTCGGTGCCGGGGGCAGCATTGATGCCGCAGGGATCGACCGGGCCGTTGCGCTGGAACGTGCCGGGGTACGGGCGTCCGCACTCCGCAAGTTGCTCGCGGCGGACATGGACGGCGACGGGGCGATAGCACCGGACGAGTTGGCTGTTGCTGCGGGTGTTGCGGGGGCCACAACGCGCGGGCGGCTGATCACTACTCACGCCCGTGCCGATCGCAACAGCGATGGCAGCGTCAGCGCATCCGAACTGACCACCCATGCCGGGGCCGAGGCGATGCGTCTCGTCTCGGCGGCCGACGCCGCGATGACCCGCGCCGTTCTGGCCTGCGATCAGGACGGCGATGCCCGCGTGACGTTGGCAGAGGTCAAACGCGCGCTCGCAGCCCTTGATCCTGCGGCCTGACCCACGCAATTGCCCCGGGCGGGCGCATTGCCTATAAGCATCGCACCACGTCAGGAGAGTGCCGATGCCCGCCGATCTGTCCCCCATCGACAAGGCCAAATTCGTGGCTGCCAAGCGGGCAGTGGATTTTGTCGAAACGGGCATGAAAGTCGGCCTTGGCACCGGGTCCACCGCCGCGTGGATGGTGCGTTGTCTGGGTGAACGGGTGCGCGAAGAAGGTTTGCGCGTGGTGGGCGTGCCCACCTCGACCCGGACGGCGCAACTGGCACGTCAGGTCGGCATTCCGGTGACCAGTCTGGACGATGCCAAGTGGCTCGATCTGACGATCGACGGGGCCGATGAGTTCGACACGAAACTGGCGCTGATCAAGGGCGGCGGGGCGGCGCTTTTGCAGGAAAAGATCGTGGCCACCGCATCCGACCAGATGATCGTGATCGCCGATGCCGCCAAAGAGGTGGCGCAACTGGGTCAGTTCCCCCTTCCGGTGGAAATCATCCCCTTCGGCTGGCAAACCACAAAGGCGCTGATCGAAGAAATGCTGGTGTCGATGGACGTGATGGGCCGCGACGTGACGATGCGGATGAACGGGGCAAGCCCACTGGTCACGGACGAGGCGAACTATCTGGTCGATCTGCACCTGAAACGCATCGGCAACCCGCGCCAACTCGCAATGGTGCTGAACCAGATCCCCGGTGTGGTCGAAAACGGGCTGTTCATCGACATCTGCGACATCGTGATCATCGGCCACCCCGATGGCCGGGTAACGGTGCGCGACATCAACGCAGGCTCCGAACGCGACGACCGGATCGAATTTGCCCCCGACGCCAATATCTTTGCCGATCTGGGGGACTGACATGCCTTTCGACTATGACCTGTTCGTCATCGGCGGCGGCTCTGGCGGGGTGCGCGCCGCCCGGATCGCTTCTGCCGAAGGCGGGGCCAAAGTCGGTCTTGCCGAAGAAAGCCGGATGGGCGGCACCTGTGTGATCCGGGGCTGTGTCCCGAAGAAACTGATGGTGTTTGCCTCGGGCTTCCCCGAGGCGATGGCCGAAGCCCGCGCCTTTGGCTGGGACGTGATCGAAGGGCGGTTTGACTGGACCAAGTTCCGCACCGCCCTGCAAGCCGATTTGGCGCGACTGGAACAGACCTATCGCAACACCCTGGAAAACGCGGGCGTCACGATTCATGACACCCGCGCGATGTTGATCGACCCGCATACCGTGCAACTGGCGACGGGGCAGAATGTCACCGCCAAACATATCCTTATCGCTACGGGCGGCTGGCCCTTTGTGCCCGACATTCCGGGGGCAGATCTCGCCGTCACCTCGAACGCTATGTTCGATCTTGAGACACTCCCGGCCCGCGCGCTGGTGGTGGGTGGCGGCTATATCGCCTCGGAATTTGCCTGCATTTTGCACGGGTTGGGCGTCCAGGTCACGCAATTCTATCGCGGCGCGCAAATCTTGCGGGGCTTTGACGACGAGGCGCGCGGCCATGTCGCCAACGCCATGCAGGCGCGCGGGATCGCGATTCACACCGGCACCGATGTGTTGCGGCTTGACCGGACGACGACCGGCATCGCCGCCAAAGCCACTGACGGCACCGCAAAAGAGTTCGACCTTGTGCTTTATGCCACGGGCCGCACGCCCAACACCGCAGGCATGGGGTTGGAGGCGTTGGGCGTTGCTCTGGGTCGCAGGGGCCAGATCATCGTCGATGAGTACAGCCAGACCGCCGTACCCTCGATCTATGCCGTTGGAGATGTGACCGACCGGGTCAACCTGACGCCGGTCGCGATCCGCGAAGGCCATGCCTTTGCCGACACGGTGTTTCGCGGTATTCCGACCAAGGCCGATCATGACCTGATCCCCTCCGCCGTGTTTACCCAGCCGGAACTTGGATCTATCGGTCTGTCGGAGGAAGCGGCCCGCGACCGAGGACCGATCGAAGTTTACGTCGCCACCTTCCGCCCGATGAAAACCGCCTTTGCGGGCCATCCGGACCGCATGCTCATGAAACTGGTGATCGATGCCACCACGCGCCGGGTTCTGGGCTGCCACATCGTCGGGCCGGAAGCGGGCGAGATGATCCAGCTTGCCGCCATCGCGATCGGAATGGGAGCAACCAAGGAGGATTTCGACCGCACCGTCGCCGTGCATCCGACCATGTCGGAGGAATTGGTGACGATGCGAAAACCCACACGCCGGGGCTAACAGTCGCAGACCAGATGGCGCAAGCCGCTTGATTTTCGCGCCATAATGCCCAGTTAGCACAACAACACGCAAAAAGAGGGAAGACAGGTCAATGGCAGGTAGCGGAGGTCCATGGGGCGGCGGTGGGGGCTCGGGCAAAGGTCCGGGGGATGACGATCGTGAAGACGAACCTCGTCGTCCGAATGGCGGTGGACGCCGACCCGGTGAGGGGTCGCCCATGCCCGAAATCGACGAGTTGATGAAAAAGGGTCAGGAGCAGCTGCGCGTTCTGATGGGCGGACGCGGACGCAACGGTGGCGGCGGCCGTGGTCCTTTCGGGGGTGATCCCGGCGGGCCGCTGGTCACGCGCAACGGGCTGATCCTCGGTGGTCTTGCGGCGGTGGCTCTTTGGGCGTTCATGTCGTTGTATTCGGTGCGGCCCGAAGAACGCTCGGTCGAGCTGTTTCTGGGTGAATTCAGCACCATCGGCGATCCGGGGCTGAACTTTGCGCCTTGGCCATTGGTCAGGGCGGAAATCGTGCAGGTGACGGGCGAACGGACGACCGACATCGGCACCGGCTTAGGTGGCGAGATGGACACCGGCCTGATGCTGACCCGCGATCAGAACATCGTGGACATCGAATTTCAGGTGGTCTGGCGCGTGGCCGACCCGTCCCTGTTCCTGTTCAACCTGTCTGATCCGGCCGACACGATCCGCGCTGTCAGCGAATCTGCGATGCGCGACATCATTGCGCGTTCCGAACTGTCGCCCATCCTGAACCGTGACCGGGGGGTGATTGCCAACGATGTGCGGACAGCGGTGCAGACCACGCTTGACAGCTATCAGGCGGGGATCAGCGTGGTGCGGGTGAACTTCTCGAAAGCCGCTCCGCCGACCGAAGTGATCGACGCTTTCCGCGAAGTGCAGGCGGCCCAGCAGGAGCGCGTCCGGCTGGAAAACGAGTCCGACGCCTATGCCAACCGCGTGACCGCAGGAGCACGGGGTGAGGCGGCCCGACTGGGCGAGGAATCCGAAGCTTACCGCGCTCAGGTGGTGAACAACGCGGAGGGGGAGGCGAGCCGGTTCCTGTCCGTCTACAACGAATATGTCAAAGCGCCGGAAGTCACGCGGAAACGGATGTATCTTGAAACGATGGAACGGGTTCTGGGTGGCATGAACAAGGTGATCCTTGACGGCGTCAATTCGGAAGGCGGGCAGGGCGTCGTGCCTTTCCTGCCGCTGAACGAGCTTAACCGCATGGCTCCGGCTGCCGCCGCCGCCGCCGCCAATGCCAACGCTGCCACTACCGGAGGGACCAACTGATGCGCCTTTATATCATTCCCGGCGTTCTGGTGGCGATTGTTGTGTTGGTGTTGTCGTCGCTGTTCATCGTCGACGAACGCGACAAGGCGCTGGTGCTGCAGTTCGGTCAGGTCAAGCAGGTCAAGGAAGAACCGGGGCTGGGTTTCAAGATCCCGCTTATTCAAGATGTTGTGCGCTATGATGGCCGCATCCTCAGCCTGCCGACACCGCCCTTGGAAGTTACAATGTCGGATGACCGACGTCTGGTCGTCGATGCTTTCGCCCGCTGGCAGATCACTGACCTGGTCCGGTTCCGCGAATCGGTCGGGGCTGTCGGGGTCGAACGGGCGCAGCAACTGTTGGCCGGCATCCTGAACAACGCGATCCCCGAGGTTCTGGGCCGCGTGCCGTCGAACCGCGTGTTGTCCGAGGATCGGACGGGTCTGATGAACCAGATCCGCGACATCGCCAAACGCGAGGCGCAGACGTTGGGAGTCGATGTGATCGACGTCCGTTTGACCCGCACCGATCTGCCCGAACAGAACCTGGCCGCAACCTATGGCCGGATGCGGGCCGAACGGGAACGCGAAGCGGCGGATGAAATCGCTCGTGGCAACGAGGCCGCGCAGCGGGTTCGGGCATCGGCAGACCGGACTGTGGTCGAACTGACGTCCGAGGCGCGCAAGAACGCCGAAGTGATCCGGGGCGAGGCCGACGGCGAACGAAACGCGATCTATGCCGAAGCCTTTGGCCGCGATCCGGAATTCTTTGCCTTCACCCGGTCGCTGACCAGTTACGAACGGGCATTGCAATCGGGGAACACGTCGATGGTGATGCAGCCGGACAGCGAGTTCTTCGACTACCTGCGCACCGAAAAGGCCCCTGTGGCAGACGTTCCCGTGCCGTGACGATCATCCTGCTGGCCCTTGGGCTGGTTCTGGTGGTGGAGGGGCTGGTGCTTGCACTGGCCCCTTTGCGCATGGAACAGCTTCTGGCGCTGCTGGCTGTCCTGTCGGCGGAGCAGCGCCGGATGATCGGACTGGCTGCGGTCGCGGCGGGTGTGGCTTTGGTTGGATTGTCGCGGTTGACGGGATGACGCGGTGGCCTTTTTGCGGTAGCTTTCCCTTCAAACGGGTTCGCGATCTGACAAAGCCGTTCACAAGGGGTTGAGCCGCCGCGATTGGGTTTGCATTGCGCTGCTGCGGGCTTAGCTGTTGATACGATCCGATGCGCAGACGATCATCCGACCCTGCGCGATCCACCAAGGAGTTTGGAACCCATGCGATCCGCTGCCCTGTCCGCAACCTTTGACGCTCCACGTGCTGCCGCTACGCGGTTGACGCTGGCCATCGGGCTTGGTCTGGCCCTTGTGCTGGCCCCGACCAGCCAGGCGTTTTCCCAAGGTGCGCCCGAAAGTTTTGCCGATCTTGCCGACCAGATCAGCCCCTCGGTGGTCAACATCACCACCTCCGCCCTTGTGGCAGCCCCAGCCGGGGACAGCCCGATTGTGCCCGAAGGGTCGCCCTTCGAGGATTTCTTCCGCGAGTTTCAGGACCGCAACGGCGACGGCGGTACTCGGGGACCCCGCAGGTCCGAGGCGCTCGGGTCGGGCTTCGTGATATCTGCCGATGGCTACATCGTCACCAACAACCATGTGATCGAAGGCGCCGATCAGATCAGCATCGAGTTCTTTTCGGGCAAGAAACTGGACGCCAAGCTGGTCGGCACCGACACCAAGACCGACATCGCGCTGCTGAAGGTCGAAAGCGATACGCCGCTGCCCTTCGTGGCCTTTGGCGACAGCGATGCCATGCGGGTCGGCGACTGGGTCATGGCGATGGGCAACCCGCTGGGTCAGGGGTTCTCGGTCAGTGCGGGCATCGTGTCGGCGCGTGGGCGGGAACTGTCGGGAACCTATGACGATTACCTGCAAACCGATGCCGCGATCAACAAGGGCAACTCGGGCGGGCCGCTGTTCAACATGGACGGCCGGGTGATAGGAGTGAATACCGCGATCCTGTCGCCGACCGGCGGGTCGATCGGGATCGGTTTCTCGATGGCGTCGAATGTGGTGACCAAAGTGGTCGGTCAGTTGCAGCAATTCGGCGAAACCCGTCGCGGTTGGCTGGGCGTGCGCATTCAGGACGTGACGCCGGATGTGGCCGAAGCCATCGGTCTGACCGACGCAAAGGGCGCGTTGATCACCGATGTGCCCGAAGGTCCGGCGCGTGATGGTGGGATGCTGGCGGGTGATGTGATCCAGACCTTCGACGGCCAGCCGGTCAATGATACGCGCGATCTGGTCAACAGGGTTGCCGACGCACCGATTGGCGAGGCGGTCGCGGTGATCGTTCTTCGCGAGGGCAAGCAGGAAACCCTGCAGATCACGCTTGGCCGCCGGGAAGACGCCGAAGCGGAAACCACGCCGGTCGCCGCCTCCCCCGCCCCTGCGCCGGCCGAGGCAGAGGTTCTGGGCATGACCCTGATGCCGCTGACCCCCGAGATCGTGCAGGAACTGGGTCTTGAAGCGGGTACCGAAGGGCTGGCCGTAAGCGAAGTGGATCAAGCCTCCGAAGCCTTTGCCAAGGGTTTGCGCGACGGCGATTTGATCACTGAGGCGGGTCAGCAGAAAGTTGTCCGCATTCAGGACATTCAGGACCGCGTGACCGAAGCCAAGGATGCAGGGCGCAAATCCTTGCTGCTGCTGGTGCGCCGCGCCGGTGATCCGCGCTTTGTGGCGCTGTCGCTGGAATAGGCGGAGCGTCAGACGGTCAGAGGGCGGCGGGGTAACCTGCCGCCATTCTGCTATCCGACCGTGGTCAACAACCGGCTGCGGAACGTCGCCATTCATTTGGTCCGTTCCGCCGCAATCGGGCGATTGCGCGCCGTCTGCATTTTATCGACCAGAGCGAACAGCTTGACCTGCAAGTGGTCCACCGCAAATGCCCGGTCATCCAGCGGACGCCGCTTTCCTATCGGGTCGTTGCGATGCCAATCGCCCACAGCGTCTCCAGCCGGCCGGCATCCTGCAGGATGCGCGCCTCGGGGGTTTCGGGGGGGGCAAGCGCGCCGAAAAGCTGTGGGCGGCGCGTCCAGACCTGCCCCCGATCCGCCTCGGCGGCGGTTTGCCAACGGTCGGTCAAAGTGCGTCCAGCGCGGTATTGATGATCCCCAGTTCTTGCGCCGCGGCCAACGACAGAGTCGGGCTGTCCAGCCCGCGTTCAGCCTGAAACTTTCGAATCGCGGCCTCAGTCGGGGCATCCTTCACCCCGGTCAACGGTCGCAGATACAATCCGCGTGCCTTGAGCGCGCGTTGCAGGGTGGCTACGAACTCGACGGTCATTTCTTCGGGGCAGGGGGCGCGAAACCACACCTGCTCGCGGTCCTGCACCATGCGCTGCCGGGTCGTGCTGCGAAAGATCGCCGCCGTCTCGATGCGGCCTCCGGCGTCGCGGACCTCGGGGGCAACCAGTTCCTGCACTGTCTCGGTTTCGATGATCGCGGGGCTGGTGTCGCTGGCCCAGCAGATGCCGGGGGCCTCTTTCGGTGGGGTCCGCCGCAGCACTTCGTCCGACAAGCGCGCCCGCGTGGGGGCCTCGACCACGATGCCCTGACAAGCCGCCAGCAGCAGGATCCCCCCGCCCGCAATGATCCGTAATACCGTCATCCTGCCTGCCCGCCGAAGCATAACCCGCGCCGGCTGCGCTCCGGTCTGTTCGGTTCACCATCGTAGCGGGGATTTCGCTTGGGCGAAACCCTTTGGCCGCATGCAGCCCACTGGCAAAGCCCGGAAAATTCCCCTATGTCGGCGGGAGAAATCGAGCAGACAGGGCAACAGCATGGCGAAGATCACTTATGTGGAGTTTGGCGGTAAGGAACATGTGGTCGACGTGGCCAAAGGCCTGACCGTCATGGAAGGCGCGCGCGACAACGGCATTCCGGGGATCGAGGCCGATTGCGGCGGTGCCTGTGCCTGTTCCACCTGCCATGTCTATGTCGATCCGGCCTGGGTGGACCGTTTGCCCAAGAAAGAGGCGATGGAAGATGACATGCTCGATTTCGCCTGGTCGCCCGACCCGGTCCGCTCGCGCCTGACCTGCCAGTTGCGAGTGTCTGACGCGCTGGACGGTTTGCGGGTTCAGATGCCGGAAAAGCAGATCTGACAAACCATCGACGCGGCGGAGGGCGGCCCGCGATGGCCGGAACCACAGGCGCGTCGGAGCGATTGCACGGCAGATCATCGTGCAAGACAGAACTTTTGGAGCATCCGAGTTCGCCCGCGCAAGGCATGGCACAATTGCCTTGCCGGTTCGGACAAGGGTGTGTTTGGCCCTTGGATCTTTCAAAGGACCGAAGCACAATTCAGCTGCTCAAGAGCTTGACGTAAAAGTCCATCCGAGAGAACACCGAAAAAATTAAAAAGCCCTAAGCCATTAGGCTGACGGCTTTTTCTTGGCTCCGGCGATAGGGATCGAACCTACGACCGATTGATTAACAGTCTGCGAAACGTCTGATCAATGGCTTCGGCTGCGCCGAGATGACGGCTTGGTCGCCTTGGTAAGCACGAGACGGGCATCTGGCGACCTTTTTCGTGGCTGCATGACCGCCATGTCGGCTGTCCGGAACGTGTCAACGACTTTGAGACATCTTTCTTTTTCATCGCGTGCTTGAGGCCAGGAAACGTGGGCTGCTTTGGCATCAGAAGGGCTCCCTCGAGGAATGCATCCGAATGGCCCTGCCCAATAAGCACTTTGTCGGCGCGCTGGGCAACAATCCTTATTGGGCGCGCAACTCGCTGATGTTCGGACAGGCGGTGCAGCCGATCACCGGCGCTTTGATGATTTTCGTACGCGGATCTGGCGGCCGTGTCGGCCTTGCCCGCGACCTACCCACCCCGCCTGCAGCGGCTGCCAACCGTGAAGCCGGGCGAATTCCTCTCGACCCCCAATGAAACTCAAACAGGAGAACACCCTGCTGAAACCAGCCATCCTCGCAACATCCGCCAGATCTTGACGGCCGCAGGCACCGCGATGGTCGTGAAGGGTTACGTCCAAGCCTCTGATATCGAACCTGTGGTCGGAGCGCTTCTGACCATCAGCTCGGTGGTTTGGTCGGTGGCTGACAAGCGACGCAAGTAAACTTTCAGTTTCGTTTACATTAACCCGTGACCTGAACTGAAACCTTCTCGGCGGTGTAGCAGTCTCGCAGGGCTGGTGCCGTAGCGGTGAAAGTGCCAGCTTGCACCAGAAACTGTACAGCTTTGGGACGTAAGTTAGGTGCGTCGAACATTTTTGACTCGGCCGCTTTCCGGCCCTAAAGACGTTCTCAAAACCAATGTTTGCCTTATCTACGGCGCACTGGAGCAAGGCGCGCGTCTCATGACGTTGTGGGGGCTGAAAGCGCCAAGCGATCGCCACAAACTTTTCAGTCCGAGGGATAGACTTGCGCGGTCAAATTGTTCATGCTGCATGCAACGTTAGGGACAATTCAGGTCGCAGAGGGAGTGTCATGGGGTCCGGTTTGGAGCAAGCCGATCCCGCTGTCGGGTCGGGAGTGACTTTTACAAAGTCCGCACCTTCCGATATAATCGACACTTCCTCATCATCAGATGGTTTCGAAAATATGGCGTTGCATTCCATGTATGCGCAAATTGTCGCAGCCTCTGTGGATGCAATATATTCATATGATCTGAGCGGGAGCATTCTGACGTGGAATGCCAGTGCAGAAAAGCTTTTTGGTTACATGTCGGCGGAAGTGATCGGTCAAGACTTCGCCAGATTGATACCAGCCGACCTTGCGCACGAATACCTGACCATTCTTGAAAATGGGGAAGCACCGTTCGATCTCGAAACGGAAAGGCTCAAGAAAGACGGCAGCCGGGTTCTGATACACCTGACGGTTTCGCCGGTCAGGAACGGGACGCAAAACGTCGTCGCGTTTGCGGCGATCGCCCGCGATATTACCGGGCGCAAGCGGGCCGATGACACGCTGCGCAAGAGCGAAGAACGCTACCGGACCATCATCGAGACGGCTCACGAAGGCATTTGGATGATAGATGCCGAGGGATGCACAACCTTTGTCAACCAGCGCATCGCCGATATGCTCGGCTATTCGCGGGCCGAGATAATGGGCCGCGTTCACACCGATTTCATGTGGGAGGGGGATCGGCCCAAGGGGGATGCGGACCTCGAATTGCGCCGTCGGAGTGTACCCCAGGTCTGGGACCAGCGCTACCGTCGCAAGGATGACAGCGAGTTATGGACTGTGGCGTCGTGTAACGCGATGTTCGATCCTGAAGGCAAGTTGATCGGCGCACTGGGCATGTTCACGGACATCACCGGGCGCAAGCGGGCTGAGGAGACGGTTGCGCGGCAGTTGCGCGAATTGGACACACTTTATGCGACGAGTCCGACCGGGCTGTTCCACTTCGACGCGGATCTGCGTTTCGTGCGGGTGAACGCCTGGAC
>JBBRVJ010000018.1:0-30760 GCA_038246975.1 Rhodobacterales bacterium
ATGCCGGGATGGGCGACGAGGCCGGGATGGCCGACGCGCTGATCTCGCGGTTCGGCGGGCCGGTAGTGGCCGCGGCGTTCGTGCGGCTGTGGCGCGAAGGGCGGGCCGCGCCTGACGTGCTGTCCGATCAGGTGGTGCCGGTGGGCGCGGCTGCGGCCCCGCGCGAGCGGGGGGAGTTCGGCGCGTCGGTCTGGTATGCGCTGTCGGTCGGTCGCGCGGGTCGCGCCGAAGCACGCTGGCTATTGCCGAAAATCTGCGATGCGGGCGGCATCACCAAGGACGCGATCGGGGCGATCCGGGTGCAGGAAGACCGGACCTTCGTGCAGATTGCAACGGAACATGCAGGCAAGTTCGGCGCGCATCTGGAGTTGGAGATCGGCGTGACGATGGACCGTTTGCCGGGCGAGCCGGACATGGACCGGCCAGAGCGCGCGCCGCGCAAGCCAGCGGCCCCGCGTGCAGCGAAGGCCGAACCGGTGGCGCGTGCGCCCCGGCCCGAGGTTGCCGAGCGTCCCGCCTATGTGCCGAAGCCGGCCCGGATCATCGAGGATGACGAGCCGGTCGGGACCGCACCGCGCCTGGTGGCAGAAGAGGCCCCGGCCCCGCGCAAGGCCTATGTCAAGCGGGACGAAGAACCGGCGGCGCCGCGCAAGGCCTATGTAAAGCGGGACGATGCGGTTGCGGCGCCCCGTAAAGCTTATGTGAAGCGGGAGGATGCGGTTGCGGCGCCCCGTAAAGCTTATGTGAAGCTGGAGGATGCAGCCGCGCTACGCAAGCCTTATGTGAAGCGTGACGATGCGGCGGCCAAGCCTTATGCGCCGCGCGATGCGGTGGACCGCAAGCCCTATGCGCCGCGCGATGCCGACAAGAAACCCTATGCCCCGCGTGATGCCGAAAAGAAACCCTATGCCCCGCGCGCGGCGGCCGACCGCAAACCCTATGCGCCGCGCGTGGAGGGCGATGCGCCGAAACCGCGCTGGGCCCCCAAGGCCGACGGCCCTGCGCGTCCGCGCTCGGCGGGGTTCAAGTCGCACGGCGGCAGCGACGACCGCCCGGCACGGTCTGGCGGGTTCAAGTCTCATGCTGCCGAAGGCAAGTCGTTCGGCAAGCCCGCCGAAGGCAAGATATATGCCAAACCGGCGCGGCCAAAACCGGCTCCGGTCCGGTTGGATGCCAAAGACACCTCCAAACGCTTTGTGCCGCCGAAAAAGAAATGATCGTTCACATAAGGCCGCCTTCGGGTGGCCTTATGGTTTCAGGCGGGCTGCGAGGGCCGCGTGAAGGCTCGGATTGGCGGCAAGCAGGCCGTTGGCTTGTGGGAGCGCCTGGTTGAAAACAATCGGCAAACCCAGCCGGTCCGTGACCTGTGCACCAGACTGCGCGGCGATCAGCGATCCCGCTGCAATGTCCCATTCCCAAGTCGGTCTGAGCGACAAAATCCCGTCAAATTCGCCGTCTGCCACCAGGCACATGCGGTAGGCCAGCGACGCCCGAAAGACGCGGATCACGGCGGGCGGGGGACCTATCCAATGGTTGGGGGCGATAAATGCCTTTGATGTCAGAAGCGTAGCCCCGTCGGGTTCGCGGCGCTCGGACGGTCGTATCGGTTGACCATCGCACCGCGCGGTTTGTGCAGCACTGGCGGCATAGAGGCGCGATTTGGCGGGGAGGTAGACGACGGCTGCGGTTACCATACCGTCGCGTGCGATGGCGAAAGAGTGGGAAAAGCTGCTGTCACCGTCGATGAACGCGCGGGTGCCGTCGATCGGGTCGATTATGAACACATGTTCACATAGCAATCTTGCCGGGTCATCGGGCGATTCTTCCGATAGCCAGCCATAGTCGGGCCGAGCGGTGCGCAGGGTGTCTTCCAGCATCGCGTTGACGGCAAGGTCTGCTTCGGTGACGGGGCCCTGACCGTCGGGTTTTTCCGTCACCCAAGGCTTGTGGCCCCAATAGTGCAGCGCGATCTGTCCGGCGCGGTGGGCGGCTTCGGTCAGCAGGGCCAGGTCTTGGTCCGGCCCCGGATCATGTTCCGGCAAGGGTCATCCCTTCGATCAGGATCGACGGCACGCGGGTGGACAGGTGGCTGCGCGCATCGTTGGCGGGGATGATCCGCAGCAGCATGTCGCGCAGGTTGCCTGCGATGGTGCATTCGTTGACCGCATGCGAAATCGCGCCGTTCCGGACCCAGAACCCCGACGCCCCGCGCGAATAGTCGCCGGTGGTGGGATTGATCGTCGATCCGATCATCGAAGTCACCAGCAACCCGGTGCCCATGTCGCGGATCAGATCGCCGTGGGTCGCGGTGCCCTGCGTCAGGTCGATGTTCGACGTCGACGGCGATGGAGGCGACGATGTGCTGCGCGAGGCGTTGGCGGTGGAAGGCATGCCCAACTGCCGCCCGGTCGCCAGATCCAGCGTCCAGCCGGTCAGGATGCCGTTGTCGACAATGGCGCGGCGGGCGGTGGGCAACCCTTCGCCGTCGAACGGGCGGGAGCCTGAAATGCGGGGGCGGTGCGGGTCTTCGATCACCGACAGGGCCGCGGGCAGCACCTGTCGGCCCAGAAGGTCGCGCGCCCAGGACGACCCGCGCGCCACGGACGCACCGTTGACGGCGGACAGCAGATGCCCGATCAGCGACGCCGCAATCCGTTCGTCAAACAGAACCGGGTAGGTGCCTGTCACGGGCCGGGTCGCCCCCGCGCGTTGCAGGGCGCGGGTCGCGGCGAGCGTTCCGATCTCGGCGGCGGCGGGCATGTCGGCTTGCCAGATGCGGCCTTCGCCTGCCCAGTCGCGCTCCATCGCCGTTCCGGTGCCGGTGAAGGCCACGGCAGAGATCGACCGCGACGTGCGGGCATAGCCGCCGGAAAACCCGTTCGAGGTGGCAAGGTGCAGGCGGCGTTCGGCATAACCTGCCGAGGCTTCGACCTGGGTGATCCCGGCATGGGTCATGGCCGCCGCTTCCGCCACGCGAGCGTCCTGTTCAAGGGCAGCGGCGGTCGGTTCGTCGCCGGGATCGGCAAGCTCGAAACCGGCAAGGTCCCACCCCTGCGCCAGTTGGCCGGGTTCGGCCAGACCCGCATAGGGGTCTTGGGGTGCTTCGCGCGCCATGGCGACGGCGCGTTCGGCCAGACGGGCAAAGGTGGCCGGCGACACATCGGACGCCGACACGCAGGCCTGCCGCCCCCCGATCAGGACGCGCAGACCCACTTCGGTCGCCTCTGACCTTTCCGCCTGTTCCAGCGCGCCTGCCCGGATGTCGATGCTGACCGACGCGCCGGACACCGCCAGCGCATCCGCCGTGTCGGCCCCAGCGGCGCGGGCGGCGGACAGCAGGGCTTCGGTCAGGGCGGCAAGGGATACGGGCATGGAGGCTCCTGCGGGTTGCGCCCCGCGATTGACTTGTGTGCCGCCCAAAGTCATGGTTTCGACACGGATTTCAAGGGCTGCCGGACGATTGGACGGCAGAGGAATGTATTCATTGGACGGGGCGAAGGGTTTACCGGATGGCTTGGCACATCATCACCGAACGCAACGGCGCGCGCTGGGCCTACAACAACGACGGGGTTTATCTTTTGATCCGTACGGCGGTGCGGGCGACGCTGGTGCGGCGAAACACCCGGACGGTGCCGACCGATCACGGATTTCTGTTGCCGACCACCTATTGTGTCGAAACCGAATGGGGGTCGGTGCGGTCGGAGCTGGACGCCGAAACCCGGCGCTATTGGCTGACTGCCGAGAACGGGTTGCGCACTTATCCCGGTCTGATGCGCGAAAACCTTCTGGCGCTGGTACGCGAGGCCCGTGCCGACATGGATTGGCTGCGGGCCGAGCGGATGTCGGCGAACAGCCGGTCAGCGGGCAGCATTGATTCGGTGGTGAACGGTTGGGAAAATGCGCTGACGGCCGCCATGTTCGTGCGGGACGCCAGCGCGACGATTCTGGTGGTGACGGCGGGGATCGTGTCGGGCGGCACCGGGTTTGCGGCGGCTGGGGCGGTCGGGATGACGGGTGTGACGACTGGGACCGCGATGACCACGCTGGCTGTGGGGTCGGCGATGCGCGGGGCGTTCACCTATCAGGACACCGGCAACGTCGGGTCGGCCGCGATCAACGCGGTAGGGACCTTTACCGTCGGGGCCATCGGGATCGGGGCGGCGGGGGCCACGATGAGCAGGGCGGATCAGGCGACGATCCTGATCATTCAAAGCACAGGGCAGGGCATGACGACCGGTGGGCAGGCCTTGGTCGAAGGGCGCAGCGCCAGCGATGCCGCCCGCGCGGCGGCAGTGTCGGCGGGTTTCGGTTTTGCCGGCGGGCCGATCGCGTCGCGCGTCGGCAGCATGAGCTTTGTAACCCAGGTCGCAGTCACCGGGATTGCAGACATGTCGGGCAATGCCGCTGCCGGGGCGGTGATTGCACCTCCGGGCAACCCGTTGCCGGTGCCCCCCGTGCAAGGGACGGCCGATTACGGCGGTTTGCCGGCACGGGCGGGGGAAGATCAGGCCTATGTCAGCCGCAACTGTATCTTCCGGCTGCCAACATGAAAAAGGCCGCCCCAAGTGCGGGACGGCCTTTCATGGTCTTGCGCCGGAAGCCTTACGGCATGATCGGCTGGCCGTTGGCGTAAAAGCCCTTGTCCTTGAATTCCAGCGTCGAGGTCAATTCGTCCTCCCCCGCGCCTGCATTGGCGAACATGCTCAGCATCATGCGGGCGCCCATGACGTCGTCGGCCGTGACCAAACCCATCGTCACCAGTTTATCCAACAGGCCATTGCCGCCCACCAGTTTCAGATCGACCTTCCCGGTCGGCACCGGCATTCCGCCGAATTTCACGAGGTCGGAGTTGTCAAAGGTCAGCGCCCCGGACCCGGTCAGTTCGGCCCCCGCCACCTTGGCGCGCAATTCGGTCAGGTCAAAGGCATGCAACTCGCCCGGAGGTGCTTCGCCAAGGGTGGCCATCGCCGCCTCGTCCACGAGGTCCGTCGTCAGGCGGACCTTGCCTTTGGTGTCGACGATCACTGTCGCAGGATCGCGGGGCAAGGTGCCCGTCGGGTCGAACATCGCCCAAAGTTCGTCAGATACCGCAAGGTCGACGATTCGCATCAGATAGGTAAAATCGGTCGGCTCGGCGGACGCCAAAAGTGGCATCATCAGATTGAAGGCAATTTCGCTGTAGTTCATCCTCAGTTCCGGGAAGGGGATTTCAGCCCCGCTCATCGTCAGTTCGGTAGCCTTGCCGTCAAATCCGTAAGTCAGCCCAGCCGCATCCAGAGAAAGCGACAGCCCGCCGCCGCCAGAGGTCGCAGAGACTTTGGTGGGGCCCACGGCTTCGGTCACGTCGAGGTCGAATTGCATCGCCCCATTGGTGACGGTGGCGGTGGTGGCGAAGCCTGCTTTCAGCGCGTCGGCCATGTTGGTGGCCATCAGGTCCATGCCGGCGAAGCTGCTGCTGGAGGTGCCTGCCAGATCGGCCAAGGTTGCGACCACCCGCACGTCTGATTGTTCTTCAGGGTCTTTGGCAAGAAGGGTCATCGCCATGCTTTGCGCGCCGAAGGCGGTGTCGATGGATTTTCCGTCAGCGGGGCCGGAAACCAGATAGTTGCCGGTCATCGCGGTCATCGTGATGTCGGCTGTCACATCAACGGCATCAGCGTCGATACCGTCTATCGACTCCAGCTTGATGTTCACGGTTGGGGCCTCGAAGTCATAGCTGGCCTCGTCGCTGGTGCCGCCGACGGTGATCGCCAGACCCGGTTGCGAGACGACGATGGTCAGATCGGTCGGGCCTTCGCCATCTTCCCCCGGCACGGCCATCGTGACGGGAAAGCGGTCGGACATGGTGATTTCGACCGTGCCGTCGCCATTGTCGGTGAAGTTCACTTCGTCGATGGTCAGAGTGAACCCACCCTCTTCCTGATCCAGCGCGACCGACAGCCCTTCGACAGTCAGCGTGTCACCGTCGCGCGTTTCGGAGGTGGCTGTCACGGTCTGGCCATAGCTTGCCGACGTGTCCTGCCAATTCTGCCAGACCTCTTCGGGCGTGATATCGGCAAAAGCCGCAGTGCCCGCCAGAAGTGCCGCGAGGGTGGTGCTGGTTTTCAGTGTCCATTGGGTCATAATGAATGAAGCCTTTCTACAGAAAATGACTGATGCGGCAACATCCCTTGCCACAGGGAGCCGGTCAAGGGTTTCTATGGGCGACGGGGGGTTTCCGGCGCGGGGTGGCATCGTGTAACGGGATTTGTCAGAAAGCGGGGATGTGATGCAGGGCAAGGTAGTGGTGATCACGGGCGCAAGCCGGGGGATCGGAGCGGCGGCGGCAGAGGTGTTCGCGCAGGCGGGGGCGCAGGTCGTGCTGTTGTCGCGCGGTGTCGGGGCGACCGGGCCGTTGGCCGACCGTCTGGGCGGTTTGGCGATGCCTTGCGATGTGGCGGATTGGGGATCGGTGCAGGTCGCCATGCAGGCCGTGGTGGCGCGGTACGGGCGGCTGGATGTGCTGATCAACAACGCCGGGGTGATTGATCCGATTGCGCCTTTGGTCGCCGCCGATCCGGCGGAATGGGCGGCGGCGGTGGCTGTCAATCTGACCGGCGTGTTCCACGGCATGCGCGCGGCGGTGCCGGTGATGAAAGCTCAGGGCAGCGGAACGGTGCTGACCGTCTCTTCGGGTGCGGCACACGCGCCGCTTGAGGGGTGGTCGAGCTATTGCTCTTCGAAGGCCGGGGCGGCGATGCTGACCCGCGCGCTGCATCTGGAGGAGTCCGGCTGGGGGCTGCGGGTCATGGGATTGTCGCCCGGCACGGTGGCGACCGAAATGCAGGTCAAGATCAAGGCAAGCGGCATCAACCCGGTGGCAGCCCTTGACCCTGCGGTGCACATTCCGGCGGACTGGCCCGCGCGGGCGTTGTTGTGGATGTGCGGGGCGGGGTCGGACAGCTATCTGGGCGAGGAAATCAAGCTGCGCGATGACGCGGTGCGCCGTGCCGTCGGTCTGATCGGATGATCCGGGTTGAAGATCACGGCGCGCTGCGGGTTCTGGTGCTGGACCGGCCCGACAAGGCGAATGCGTTGACGCGGGGCATGCTGGAGGCGCTGGATGCCGCAGTTGCGGCGGCTGGGGACGTGCGGGTTCTGGTGTTGACCGGGGCGGGTTCGGTGTTTTCCGCCGGGGCGGATCTGGACGAGGCGGCGGCGGGGCTGGCAGTCGATCCGGTCTGGGATCGCCTGTCGGGGCGGATCGCGGCCTTTCCCGGCCTGACGATTGCGGCGTTGAACGGAGCGTTGGCCGGGGGGGCGATCGGCATGGCGCTGGCCTGCGATCTGCGGATCGCGGTGCGCGGCGCAGTCGTCTTTTACCCCGTGATGAAGCGGGGGTATCTGCCGCAACCTGCCGACCCCGCGCGGTTGGCTGCGTTGGTCGGGCCGGGCCGGGCGCGGATGGTTCTGCTGGCAGGCGTGCGGGTGACGGCGGACGAGGCGCTGGCCTGGGGTCTGGTGGACCGGGTGGTGGAGCCTTCGGGGCTGATGGACGCGGCGCGGGCGCTGGCGGCAGACGCGCTGGCCACCAAACCGGGGCATCTGGCGGCGATCAAGGCGATGATCGCGGGGGCGGGGTAAGTGGATGCTCTGGTCGTCGGCGGCGGCCCTGCCGGGTTGATGGCGGCACAGGAACTGGCGCTGGCGGGGCGGCGCGTCGTGCTGTGCGAGGCCAAGGCTTCGGTCGGGCGCAAGTTTCTGATGGCGGGCAAATCGGGGCTGAACATCACCAAGGACCAGCCGTTCGGCGCGTTTGTGGGCACGTTCGGCGCGGTATGGCTGGAGCCTGCGCTGCGCGCCTTCGGGCCGGACGCTGTGGTCGATTGGTGCCGGGAGTTGGGGCAGGAGGTGTTCGTCGGGTCGTCGGGCCGGGTGTTTCCGGTCGCGATGAAGGCGTCGCCCCTGCTGCGGTCATGGCTGGCGCGGCTGGCGGGTCTGGGCGTCGAGGTGCGCACCCGCTGGCGGTGGGACGGGTTTGACGGGGAGGGGCTGCGGTTTCTGGTCGGGGACGGGGTGCAGGTGCTGCGCCCTGCCGTGACGGTTCTGGCGCTGGGCGGGGCAAGCTGGGCGCGGCTGGGGTCGGATGGGGCGTGGGTCCCGTGGTTGACAGCGCGGGGTGTGGGGGTGGCCGCGTTTCGGCCCGCGAATGTGGGGTTTGAGGTGGCGTGGTCGGCCCATATGGCGCGGTTCTTTGGCGTCGCAGTCAAGGGGTGCGCCCTGCTGGTCGGGGACCGGCGGGAGCGGGGGGAGTTTGTGATCTCGACGCGCGGGATCGAAGGTGGCGGGATTTACGCCGTATCGGCGGCGCTGCGCGACGGGGCGGGGCTGGCGTTGGACCTGATGCCGGATGTGGCAGAGTCCGAGGTCGTGGCAAGGCTCGGACGGATGCGGGCGGGCGAGACTTTGGCCAACCGGTTGCGCAAGCTGGGGATTTCGCCGGTGGGCATCGGGTTGGTGATGGAGTTCAGGCGCGCGGTTCCGGTTGTCGATGCCGTCAAGCGGTTGGCAATACCGCTGAACGGGACGCGGCCCCTTGACGAGGCGATTTCGGTGGCGGGCGGGGTTAGGGCTGCTTCGGTCACCGCAGGGTTGGAACTGCGCGCCGTGCCGGGGGTGTTCGTGTGCGGCGAAATGCTGGACTGGGAGGCGCCGACGGGGGGCTATCTGCTGACCGGATGCCTTGCGACCGGGCGGTGGGCGGGGCGGGCGGCGGCAGGAAGCGGTGCGTGAGATCACGCACCCTACGCGGGTGGGGAGGGCGGTTTGCCCGCCACGCGCCGGGCTGGCGGTTTGGGGTGGTGCCGCGGGGTCTTCCGGGTCCGGGCGGGTTCGCGGTGGAGGCCCACACGGGCGGTTGGTGCCGTCAGGTGCAGGGCGGCGAGAACCGGATCGCGGGTTTGCACGCGCCGGGTTCGCAGGCCCGTTGGCCGGCTATGGGCCGGGCGTTACGGAGCTGGGGTCGGCACGGGAACCGACCGGAACGCGCGGGCGATGCGCTGGGCCGCAATGACTTGTTCGGGGGTCAGTTGCGCCTCGATCTCGGCCCGGGCCTGCGCGCCTTGCGGATGGCCGGTCGTCGCGGCGAGGTTGAAATGGGCGTGCGATTTCACAAGGTCCTTTTCGCCCCCGATGCCTTGGGCAAAGGCCAGACCCATCGCATAAAGCCCCGCCGGATTGCCGAACGAGGCGGTTTTCTCGATCAGCGCGATGCCCGCAGGGATGTCTTTCGCGACCGCTTCGCCCGCGACATAGGCCTGCCCCAGCAGGTTCATGGCTCCGATATGGTTCTGCGCCGCTGCCCGCTTCAGGTCCTCGATTGCAGCCGCCTTGTCTACTGCCATCCCCTTGCCTTCGAGCCTCAGCAAGGCGCAGTTGTATTGCCCGTTGGCATCGCCGTCTTCGGCCGCAGCGCAGAACAGCCCGGCGGCGCGTTCGTAATCCTGCAGCACGCCGTCGCCCGACAGAAAGAACAGACCCAGACGGTTGCGGGCGGATGCGCTGCCCGCGTCGGCCCCGCGATCATAGAGGGCAAGCGCCGAGGGCACGTCGCGCGGCATGCCCAGCCCGAGTTCGCGCATCCGGCCGAGATAGAAATCGGCGTCCGCCTCGCCCGACTGTGAGGCTTCGGTCAACAGTTGCACCGCCCGGCCATAGTCGGCGGCATCAATTGCGGCGATGCCCTGCGCCAGATCGGCATGGGCGGGCGATAGCCAGAACGCCAGAAGCAAACCGGGGACACATCGCGACAGGCGCATCGTTGGCTTCCTTTTCCAGATCGCTCGTTGAACGGGGCATCTTGCCCGAACCTTCTGCAACCGGATAGAGGCAGGCCAAGGCCCCGGTCAACCCCCCCGCCCAGCCAGACCAAGCATCAGACCGCACCGGCAGGCTCTGCCGACAGTGGCGAGGGCGGTTTTACCCGGAAGACCGCGACATAAAGGGCGAGCATGAAGACCAGCGTGATCGCGGTGCCCACGATGATCATGCCCATCATGGCAAAGGCCATCGGCCCCCAGAACACCTGTCGCGAGATCGGGATCAGCGCCAGGATGGCGGCTGCCGCCGTCAGCAGGATCGGCCGTGCCCGGCTGTTGGTGGCGGACGTGACGGCAAGCCACGCCTCCATCCCGGTTTCCCGCAGGTGTTCGATCTCGTGCACCAGAATGATCGAATTGCGGATCAGGATGCCCAGCAGGGCCAGCACACCAAGGATCGCCACAAAGCCCAACGGCGCGCCCGAAGGCAACAGCGCGGCCACGACGCCGATCAGCGCCAGCGGGGCCGCACAGATCACCACGAACGTCAGGCGAAATCCCTGCATCTGAATCATGGTCAGGGCAAGCATCGTGACCAGCATCAAGGGCACGACCGCGACGACGGGGGCTTGCGAATCTCCGCTCGATTCGACCGATCCGCCGACTTCGGCAGCATAGCCTTCCGGCAGGCTTGCGCTGAAACCGGCGATGGCGGGGGCGAGGTCGGTGGCGAGTGTGTCGGGTTGATCGGCGGTGGAAATCGCGGCCTTGACGGTGACGGTCGGCAACCGGTTGCGGGTATGGACCACGGGCTGTTCGATGTCAGGGTTGAAGGCGGCAATCGCGCCCAGCGGGATGCCGACCCCTGTCGGGCCTTCGATCTGCAAGGTCTGGAGCGCCTCGATGGACCCGCGCACGGTGCTGTCGCCGCGAGTGACGATGTCGATCAGATAGGTGTCGTCGCGCAACTGGGTCGGGGTGCTGCCCGCGTAAACCACATTCATCGCCGACGAGATGTCGCTTGCCGTGATGCCCAACTGGCGGGCCTTGTTCTGCACGATGTCGACGCGCACCACCCGCGACGGTTCGGACCAGTCCAGCACGATCCCGGTCAGCCGTTTGTCCTGACCCAGCAAGGCCGCCAGATCGCGCGCGCGGTCGCGGACGATGTCGATATCGGGTCCGGCCAGTCGGTATTGCACGGGGCGGCCAACCGGGGGGCCGATTTCCAGATACTTCACGAACACGTCAATGCCCGCAAAGTCAGAGGCCACCAGCGCCTCAAGCCGAATTTTCAAACGGTCGCGCGCCTCCAGCGAGGGGGTCTGGATCACGATCTGCCCCGAATTCGGCCCCGGCGTGGCAGGGTCGAACGACAGCAGAAACCGCGGCGCGCCCCTGCCGATGTAGGTGGTATGAAACAGGGCGTCTTCGTCGCCTTGCAGCGCCGCCTCGAGCCGGTCGATCTGCAGCGTGGTCTCGGCAAACGTGCCGTTCTGCGGCAAGGTCACGTCCATGATCAACTCGGGGCGGTCCGACGCCGGAAAGAACGGGTTTTCGACAAAGCGCATCGCCCAGACCGACACCCCGAACAGCAGTACCGTGGCCGCAATCGTGACCCAGCGGAACCGCATGGCAGCCCCCAGCACCGTCAGGAACGCGCGGCGAAGGCGGCCCGGTTCGCCATCGGTATGCTTCCACTTTGCAGGCAACATGGTGACGCCCAGCAGCGGGGCAAACAGCACCGCCACCACCCAGGACACCACCACGTAGTCCTTGTGTCAGGGCGATCATGTCCTGTCAGACTGTCTATCAAGCGAAGTTTGCGACGATGATTATTTCCAGAATCGAGTTAAAGAAATCGCAATAGAAAACAGCGGCCAAGTTTTTCGCCGTCATTTCTGCAATGGACAAGCGATAGTCGACGGCGTTTGTTTCCGCCACCCTGATAATGCCCCTTCACCGATGCAGACCTGAAGGAGCCTGGGGGCGGATAAGTGGAAGCCGGTCTTATCGACCTGCACCGGCATCACCCCCAGCGGGCCGCTGACCAAATATCGAGAGCAGACAGCAAAACAAGGTTCGGTGAAAGCTGCCAGGCGGCACGCAGGACATGGCGAACCGCAAGTTCACGATGATCGGCAAAGTCTACAAATCGTCGGAAAAGCTGAAAGCGAAGCGAATGATGATCAGCGGGCTTTTGTGATGCGGTCCGGCGAAGGTTGACCCCCGCCCCTTGCGGCCTGTATCGAGACGCAGACCCAACCCTGTAGGAATGCGCCCTTGACCATCCATCTGTATCAGGGCGACCTGCCCGACGGGCTGTCGTTCGGCCCGGTCGTCGCCATCGACACCGAAACCATGGGACTGGACCCGCGCCGCGACCGGTTGTGTCTGGTGCAGCTTTCCTCAGGCGACGGGAATGCCCATCTGGTGCAGATTGCCCGTGGCCAAACCTCGGCGCCCAATCTGCAACGGTTGCTGACCGATCCTGCGGTGGTCAAGCTGTTCCACTTTGGCCGGTTCGACATTGCCGCGCTGAAACAGGCGCTGGGTGTGGTGACGGCTCCGGTCTGGTGCACCAAGATCGCCGCGAAACTAGTGCGCACGTTCACCGACCGGCATGGGTTGAAGTATCTGCTGATGGAACTGGTCGGCGTCGACGTGTCAAAGCAGCAGCAGACCTCGGACTGGGGGGCCAGGGTGCTGACCGATGCGCAAAAAGAGTATGCCGCGTCGGACGTGCTGTATCTGCACCGGCTGAAAGACGCGCTGGAGGCGTGTCTGCTGCGCGAAGATCGGCTGGCGCTGGCGTTGCGGTGTTTCCAATTCCTGCCGACGCGCGCAGAGTTGGACCTGATGGGATGGGAAGAACCGAATGACCTCTTCCACCACTGAACTGATCAGCACCGGGCGAAGGGTCATTGCCAGCGAGGCGCGGGCCCTGGGCTTGCTGGCGGCGGCTCTGGACGAAACCTTTGCGGCGGCGGTCGATCTGATCATGGCGGCCAAAGGCCGGGTCATCGTATCGGGCATGGGCAAATCCGGCCACATCGCCCGCAAGATCGCCGCAACCTTTGCCAGCACCGGAACGCCCGCGCAATTCGTCCATCCGGCCGAGGCGAGCCACGGCGATCTGGGCATGGTGATGCGGGGCGATGTGGCCTTGGTCCTGTCCAACTCGGGCGAAACCACCGAACTCGCCGACATCATTGCCCATACCCGGCGCTTTGCCATTCCGCTGATCGGGGTGGCGGGGCGGGCGGGGTCCACCCTGATGCGGCAGGCGGATGTCGCGATCCTGTTGCCCGACGCACCCGAGGCGTGCGAGACCGGCATCGTGCCGACGACATCGACCACCATGACGCTGGCGTTGGGCGACGCATTGGCCATCGCCCTGATGGAGCATCGCGCCTTTACGCCCGACCATTTCCGCATCTTCCACCCCGGCGGCAAGCTGGGGACCACGCTGATGAAGGTCCGCGACCTGATGCATACCGACCTGCCGCTGATCGGGATGGACAGCCCGATGAGCGAGGCGTTGCTGACGATCAGCCGGTCCGGCTTTGGCGTGGTGGGCGTGACGGGGCCGGACGGGGCCTTGGACGGCATCGTGACGGACGGCGATTTACGGCGGCACATGGAGGGGCTGTTGTCGCTGACCGCAGGCCAAGTGATGACCAGGGCGCCCCGGACCATCGCGCCCGATGCGCTGGCGGAACGGGCGGTTGCGGTGATGAACGACGCCAAGATCACCTGTCTTTTCGTGGTGGAACCGGGGCAGCGGCAGGCTGTGGGCATCATTCATATTCACGACTGCCTGCGCGCCGGCATTGCCTGATGGCGACGGACAACCTGCATTCGCGGATTGTCTGGCTGCTGAAGGTGGTGTTGCCGCTGGCGGCGCTGGCGATTCTGTCGACGCTGTTTCTGGTGTCGCAAGGCGTCGATCCGCAGAACGCGATCCCCTTTGCCGAGGACGATGTTGCTGACCGGGTCCGCGAACCGCGCCTGACCGATGCGTCGTATGCCGGGGTGACCGAGGATGGCGCGGCGCTGACCTTGCAGGCGGCAGACGCCCGTCCCGGGGTCGAGGGCAGTACCAATGCAGGGCAAGCCACCGCTGTGACGGGCAAGCTGGCAACGCCCGATGGCGGCGCGACCGATATGGTGGCGGGCCGTGCGACGCTGGATGCGGCGGCGGGGCGGGTGGTTTTGTCGGGGGGGGTGGTTCTGACCTCGTCGACCGGGTATCGGATCGAAACGCCGGGTCTGCGGGTGGCCACGGATCGCACCTCGCTGGACAGTGACGGGAATGTCACGGCAACCGGACCCATCGGCAGCCTGAACGCCGGTGCGCTGCATATCGGGCTTGAAGGGGCGGCTTACGTTTTGGTTTTCAAGGGTGGGGTCAAGCTGATATACCTCCCCGCAGATTGATGGGAGTATCCGTATGCTTCGCCTGACCATTTTTGCCGTTTCAGCCTTTCTGACACTCGGCTTGCCGGTGTCTGCACAGGGCACCGACATCGCGTTTGGCGGGCTGAAGGCCGATACCTCGCTGCCGGTCGAAGTGAACTCCGACACGCTGTCGGTCGATCAGGCGACGAACCGCGCCGTGTTCACCGGTAATGTGGTGGTGACGCAAGGTCCGATGAAACTGACCGCCGCCGAAGTCGAGGTTGAAAACGGCTCCGATGGGGCAGGGATCGCACAAGTGAAGGCCAAGGGCGGGGTGGTTCTGGTCAGTGGGCCAGATGCCGCGCAAAGCGCCGAGGCGGTCTATACCATCGCGTCCGGCGATGTGGTGATGACGGGCGACGTGGTGCTGACCCAAGGGCAGGCGGCGATTTCGGGGCAGAAACTGGTGATCAATCTGGTCACCGGTCTGGGCCGGATGGAGGGGCGGGTGACCACCACCTTTGTGCCGGCCAAGAACTGATGCCTGACCTTACCGTTACCGAGGGCAACGCAGGGTTGCACGTGAGGCACCTGCGCAAAAGCTATAAAAAGCGGCTGGTGATCCGCGATGTGTCGATTACCCTGCGGCGTGGCGAAGTGGTGGCGTTGCTGGGTCCGAACGGGTCGGGCAAGACGACATGTTTTTATGCGATTGCCGGTCTGGTGACGCCAGAGGGCGGTCAGGTTCTGATCGACGGGCGCGATGTCACGGCTCTGCCGATGTACCGGCGGGCGCGGCTGGGCATCGGCTATCTGCCGCAGGAAGTGTCGATCTTTCGCGGGCTGTCGGTCGAAGGCAACATTCTGGCGGTGCTGGAAATCACGGTGTCCGACGGGCACAAACGCCGCGAGCGGCTGGAAGAGTTGCTGAGCGAGTTTTCGATCACCCACCTGCGCCGCGCTCCGGCCCTTGCGCTGTCGGGGGGCGAACGGCGGCGGGTCGAGATTGCCCGCTGTCTGGCGGCCGACCCCAAGTTCCTGCTGCTGGACGAACCCTTTGCCGGGGTGGACCCCATCGCTGTAGGCGAGATTCGCCATCTGGTGTCCGACCTGAAACGCCGGGGTATCGGGGTGCTGATCACCGACCACAACGTGCGTGAAACGCTGGAAATCGTGGACCGCGCCTATATCCTCCATGACGGCAAGGTGTTGATGAGCGGCACGGCGGATGAGGTGGTGCGCGACGAAATGGTCCGCCGCGTCTATCTGGGCGAGAATTTTCGCATCATATGAACGAACCACCGCCAGTTGTGACGCCTGCGTGACAGGGCTGTTGACAAGCCGCAAGCGCGGTCGCCAAATGCGGGGGATGAGAGCGACCTTCGCCCGAATTTTCTCTGCCCCAGCGGCCGTCCCCCGGCCCCGCGCCAAAACCCGATGGGCCCGCCCCCCCCTTCTTGTTGCTTGCTGCCCGAACCTGCCGCCCCCGGCGCCGGGTCACATGACTTTGTTACAGGAGTTGCCATGCGTTACCAGATCAGCGGACGGTCGATCGACATCGGCGAAGCGCTTCAGACCCATGTAAAGGCCGAGTTGGGCGAGGTGGTCGAAAAGTATGCGCAACGCCCGACGGATACGGTGGTGACGTTTTCGAAGGTCGCCCATGAACATGTCTGCGAAGCGATCATCCATCTTTCGACCGGCCTTACGGCGCAGGCCAAGGGCCATGCCGTCGAGATCTATGCCGCGTTCGAATCCTGCCGCGAAAAGATGGACAAGCAATTGCGCCGCTACAAGCGGCGTTTGCGCAGCCATCACCGTGACCGTGCGGAACCCGTTGAATACGGCGGCGGGTCGTCCTATATCCTCGCCCCATCCGAGGATGTCGAGGATACCGACGAAGACACGCTAACTCCGGTGGTGATTGCAGAGATGGAAACCAAGATTCCATCCATCACCGTGGGAGAGGCCGTGATGCAGTTGGAACTCGCGGGCGACAGGATGCTTGTGTTTCGGAACGAAGGACATGGGGGGGTGAATGTCGTGTATCGTCGTGATGACGGCAACATCGGCTGGATCGACCCCCGCAACAGCAAATGACGCAGATCCAGAACCTGCGCAGGAATGACGGCGGCCGATGGAACTTTCGAAACTCTTGATACCGTCGGCCGTCAGGGTCGTGGGTCATCTGACCAGCAAGAAGCGCCTGTTTCAGGAACTGGGCGAAATCGCCGCCCAAGCCTATGGCATGTCGGCGGCCTTGACGATCGACGGGCTGCAGGAGCGGGAGAGCCTGGGGCCGACCGGCGTCGGGCACGGCATCGCGCTGCCCCATGCGCGGCTGGATGACCTGACGAAAATCATCGGCGTGTTCCTGCGGATGGAGCGGCCGCTGGATTATGATTCGGTTGACCGCCAGCCCGTCGATCTGGTGTTCGGGTTGTTCGCGCCCAGGGAGTCTGGCGTGGACCACCTCAAGGCGCTGGCCCTGGTGTCGCGCACGATGCGCGATCCGGGGATCTGCGCCAAGCTGCGGGCCAACACCGACCCCGCCAAGCTGCATGCGATCCTGACCGAGGCGAAGGCCCCGCAGGCCGCAGCCTGATTCAGGCCGGGACGTCTGGCCCGGCAGGCCGCTGTCTGCGCCAGCGCGCAAAGCCAAAGGCCGCGTAGTCGCGCGTATAGGCTACCTCTGCCGCGTCTTCCAGATCGGCACCCCAGATGGATTGCAGGCTATAGGGCTGCAGGTCGGCGACCTGCGGAAGGGGCGGACATTGAAGGCCGATTTCGTCGGTCAGGTATGCCAACCCTGCGGCAAGACGGTCTTCGCGCAGCAGCATGTCGGGGGTCTGGATCGACGCAAAGCCCTGAAGTGTGGCCAGTTGGGTGGCGATATGCGGCACGACCTTGATTTCGGTCCGCCCCGTCAGGTTGAAATGGGCGAAGTCCAGAAACACCTTGAACCCGGCGCGAAACGCCTCGACGTCGGCGAACGCCTCGCCTTTCTTCGGCATTTCAAAGCGATGCACCCGCTTGAGATAAGGGCGCAACTCTGGCAGCCAGTCGCGCGCCAGATAGTCGCAAAACGCCGCATGCGCGCGCGCCAGCGGATGGCGCAACACGGTGAAGCTGCGGAAACCGGGGTGGCGGTCTTTCCAGTCTTTCAGCGTCCTGCGGTCGAAATTCGGCTGCACCGGGCCGAAACCCGCGAGCCAGCGCCGCATCTGCGACTCTGGACCGGCTTTCATCGGCTGGAACAACAGACCAGCCCCGTTGGCCGCGATGTAGCTGGGCACGGCCGCGTTTCGGCGCGGCTCGAAATTGGGGGTGTGGGCCGCTTCGAACCAGTCCATCCGGGCCAGACCCGCCTCCATCTCGGCGGGGTTCGACACCTTGTCGCGGATCGCCTCGGGGTTCTGTTTCTTGAACTTGGTGTCCAGCGCCCGCAGCCGGGCGGGAATCCCCAGAAACCCGGCCATGCCGTTGATCACATCAAGGTCCAGCACATCGGCATAGTCCACATAGAACGCCGTCTGGCCCGTGACCTGCAGCCGCCGCAAAAGGCGCAGTTGAAAGTCCTGCACAGCGCGGCTGCGGTCTTCGAATTCGGGCAGATCGAACTGGGGCCGGGGGGTGCGCAGGTGGCGGGTGTTGGCAAGCCACCACTGGTCTGCCTCGATCGCGATTTTCCAGCTTATATAGCTTTCCAGCGGGTTGCGGGTCAGGATGATCTTGGCGCAAGCCGGGTCGTCCAGCACCAGATCGGGCACGCGCGGGTCGTGATCGTGAAAATAGCGGAACCCGGCCAACCCGTCGGTCTGCGTCCGCATCGTCCGCAGAAACCCCGACGGATCGGCATCGCGGGCGGTGATGTTCAGACCGAACGCCTCTTGCCTGTTCTCGCCGCCGATGAAGTAGGGGTTGAACGCCTCGCCATGGCATCTGATACCGGGCAGCGCGTTCAGGTTCGCCTCCAGAAAGTTGGAGCCGGTACGCATCTCTGCAAAAATCACAAAGCTGTGGAACCTTGGGTCTGCCAAATCACTTCACCAGATAGGGACGACCGCGACGCCCCGCCGAAGGTTTCGGATCTTCGCCCGCCGGAAAATCGCCCATCAGGCTCGGCTGCATCCCCTGATTGCGCAGGTTTTGCAGGAACTGGCCGAACCCGGTCAGATCGGCCAGACGCGGCGCTTCGGTCAACCGCCGCACCGAACGCGGGCTGATTTCGTCGATCACGGTTTGCAGGGGTTCCATCGGGTTATCGACGAACTCTGCCAGCGTCCAGACGCGGACCCTTGCCTTGGTCCAGGCGTTGCGCAGGATGGACAGATGTTCGGTCTCGATCTTTTGCAGGCGGGCGGCTTCCTTGCGGATGTCGCCGAAGTTGCGGTTGGAGTGGAACAGCGGGATCGCCCAAGCGCCCGAGATCACCGAGATCTGGGCATTGGGATCGCCCGCGATGAACCAGCTTATCGCCTGATTGTCATGCGGGCCGAACTGAAAACACTGACGCTCGCCCCGCGTGTTCCAGATCAGGTTGGAGAGAAAGCTTTTCGGATTGTAGTCGCGCATCACGGCGCTGTCGGACAGCGCCCCGTTATAGACAGTTTCACCCCCGGCAAACTCCACCCGTTCCGGCGCGAACAGATGGCCATGCGCGCGGGTGCCCGTGGCGCGGCCCAGCCAGGTCTCGAACCCGTCAAAGGTTTCGGCAAAGCCCTGAAACACCGAATAGGGGGAGGCGGTGCGGCCGTTTTCCCAGTTCTCGTTCGGATGGCGGCTTTGCATGTACAGCCCCGCGCGGCCTTTGGTCCGCCGTTCGACCGCTTTGGCGAACAGCCGGTCGATCTTGCCGGGGTTTGGCTCGGCCGCGGCCTGTTTCGTCGCATCATCCGACAGGAACGTCCGGTACAGCTTGTCGGCATGGGGCCACATCTTGCGCGCCACGAAACAATCTGACCGGCGCAGCAGTTGCAGGTGGTCATCGTAAAAGATGTGCGGCTTGCCCTGAAAATCGAACTTGGACAGGGTCAGCGACCGGCTTTCGACATTGGCCGACACTTGCCGGACCAGCGTTTGAAAATAGCTTTCATCCGGTATCCAGACGCGGCGGAAATACCGGTCGATCTCGCCGCGCTCCGGGCTTTCGAGGATCGCCGAAAGGGTCTGGCGGGTCAGGCACCACCATTGGCTGCCCAGATGCGGCACCAGACCCGCAGGAACCCGGCGCTTGTAGCGCACGCGGCGTTGCAGGTGCACATAGGCATCGAACAGACGGCGCTGTTTGCGCCAGCTGAACGGAAACCGCAGGGTGAACCGTTCGACATCCAACCCGCCGATGGTCCAGCCGACATCCTCTGTCGTGACGGATTCGATGAAATCGGTGCGGGGGCGTTCGTTCAGATAGGTGATCAACTCGTCCACCGGTCGCAGCGGCAGGCACGACCCCGAGGCCAGATAGACATGCCGCACCTGCGGAAAGTCGTGCAGCATGACGGAGCTCGCCTCTTGCGTTGCGCCCACGATGCCCCAGGTGCCCCATTCGCAGGCATGGCGGCCCGAAAAGCGCACGTTGGACAGGTCTGCCAGATCGGCGCGCAGCCTGGCATAGGGTTTGCGTTTGACGCGCGAATCGACATGGATCACGACCGGGCAGTCGCGCACCGCCCAAATTCGCGCGACCTGGGCGGCGCGGTCCAGTGCCGTGTGACACAGCATGACGAAGCCGACGCTCACCCTGCCCCCGTCATGCCCAGTTGCCCTTTGACATCAGACCCAGAATCTCCAACTGCCGCCAGTTGATGTACTTCTCGCTCCACTTGCACCACAGATCAGGCTCGGTCGCGATGCCCGCCTGATAGGCGCGGTATTCATGGCTGTTGGCATAGTGCTGCTTGCGGTCCATTTCTTCCTGCGCCTTGAGCGGGAATGTATCCAGAAACTTGGCATGGAGAAGGCAACCCGACGCCTTTTCGCCGCCCCATTCATCGTACACCTGATTGAGGCCACGGGGCAGCAGCATATGGGTCGATGAAGCATAGGCATAATTCCGGTGCCATTTGACCAGCGGAATCTTGTTCAGCGCAGGCGCGCGTCCGGGCAGGTCGGCAAAGAACATCCGCGCGCGGGGGCCGCCCTGAATCCACAGATTTCCAAACCGGTGATTGCGGCTGATGGCGTAGTTGCCGCTGTCGAAATACTGGGCGATTTCAAACGGGTCCTGCCCTTCACGGTAGGGTTTGGCATCGAAGGGGCCCTTGGGATACATGTCCAGCAGCATGGCCGAGAACGATTTGATCGACGACGCATCCAGCCAGTCGGTCAGCGCACGCAAGGGCCGGGAATCGCAGAACGGATAAACGAAGAATTCGTCCGGATCGACCACGAGCGACCAATGTCCGTGGGCATAGCGCATCTGGAGCCAGTTCAGCCAATCCACCCCGAAACGGGCTCTTTTATAGCTTTTGGGCGTGGTCCAGACCGACACGTCGGACTGTTCTGCCAGATATTCCCGGCTGCCATCGTCACTGTCGTTGTCCACGATCAGAAAATGGTTGACCCCAAGGTCGCGGTAATACCGCAGGAAATAGGGCAGGCGCACCCGTTCGTTGCGCAGGGTGGAAAACACGAGGATGTGGCCGGGTCTGATCAGCTTGGTCCGGTCGGTGACCGCCCGCAATTCGCGGCCCTTGCGGAATGCGCGAACGCGCCAACGCTTGCGGGCAAGTCGAAGCATGTAACGCGACAGAAAGCTCAACCGTCAGCCTTTCGGGTTTCGGCACAGATCAGACCAAGGGATATCAGGCAAGATTTAACACGGTGTTGAAATGGGCCTCCCATGTCGGGGGAACCCGTCGCAATCCGATGTCCCCCTGCCGCAAGGCCCCCCGCCCCTGTGCTTCGATCGTTTCCACCCAAGAATAACTGTCTGCGGCATCAAGGTAAACCGGGTAGTCGCCCATCACCTCATGCAGAACCGGCAGGTGTGACGCAATCACCGGCGTGCCCAGCGCCGCAGCCTCGACCGGAGGCAGGCCAAAGCCTTCGGCGAGGCTGGGAAACAGCAAGGCCGCCGCCCCCTGCAACAACGCAGCCACCGCGCCGTCCGACAGGCCGGACAGAACCTGCACGCCGGGCGTTACGGCCAGTTGGTCGAACAGCGCCGGGTCGGCCCAGCCCCGGTTGCCGACGACATAAAGCCGGGGTGGGGCACCGGAACGGCCAAGCTGCTGCCAGACCTGCACCAGCAGGGCGTGATTCTTGCGCGGCTCGATGGTGCCAAGCACGATATAGTAAGGCGCGGTCAGGTCCAGCGTCGCCGGCAGGGCGGTCGGATCGGGCTGCGGGACCGGCACGCCCAGCGGGCTGACCACCCCGGCGGGGAGCCTTCCAAAGCGGCGAAGATGTGCCTCTGTCAGGTTGCGGGCAACGGCGGTCAGATGGATCACCAGATCGGCGTGCGCCGCCACGGCGGTCAGTTTCGCCGCAAAACCGTCGACCGTATCGGGGCGCGCGTATCCGGGATGGTCCAGCGGGATGCAGTCATGCACCAGCACGGTCACCCGAAACCGGCGGTGCAGCACGTGCAACACCGGATCGGTCAGGTTGGAATGGCCGACGTTCAGATAGCTGGCCCCATCGGGCAGGCGGCGCAGCAGCCAGCCCAACATGTTGCGCGGCGCGCGGGCAACTGCCAAGGCGCGGACAGACGCCTCGGCCCGTGCCCGCACCGGATTCTTGCGGTTTGTCAGGCGCGACAACAGATCAGCCTTGCGCAAAACACCGCCCATAACCAAAGCGGCCACGCCCTGCGCCCCCGCCCTGTTCAACAGCAAGAACCCCGCAGCCGTCCGGACCAGCCCGAAAAGCGGCGTTTCCAGCGTCAACAGATGGGAGAGGTAGGCAAATTCGACCCGGTCCACCCCCGTCATCGGCCCGCGCCCCAGTCGGGACACAAGCCTGGTCAGGTCCAGAAGACGGGCCGGAAAGGCGGGCGTGATCGGTTCAGCCCGGACCACCCGCTATTGCGCTGCCTTCTGCTGGGCCATCATGTCGTTCAGATAGGCCGCGAATTCGACGTTCAGGTCGGGCCGGGCCAGACCGAACGCCACCGTGGCCTGCAAGAAGCCCGCCTTGGACCCGCAGTCATACCGCTGACCCCGAAAGCGGAAGCCGAACACCTTGCCGGCCGTTTCGGCTTCTTCGGCGATGGCGTCGGTCAACTGAATTTCGCCGCCCGCACCCTGCTTCATCCGGTTCAAATTCTGCATGATCTTGGGCGTCAGGATATAGCGCCCGATCACCGCGAGATTAGAAGGTGCCTGACCGGCTGGCGGCTTTTCGACCATGCCTTTGACGGTTACGACCGACCCCATATCCTCGGCGATGTCCAGCACGCCGTAGCTGGAGGTTTTCGACGGGGCGACCTCCATCGCGGCGACCATGTTGCCGCCAGTCTGCGCATAGGCCTCGATCATCTGTTGCAGGCACGGCTTTTCGGCGGCGATCACATCATCGGGCAGCAGCACGGCAAAGGGTTCGTTGCCGATCAGCCGTCTGGCGCACCAGACCGCATGACCCAGACCCATCGCCCGGTTCTGCCGGACATAGGCAATCGCCCCGCTGTCCATGTTGGTGTCCTTCAGGACTTCGAGCAGGTCGTCCTTACCCGCGCGGCGCAGGCTGGCCTCCAACTCTGGCGCATGGTCGAAGTAGTCTTCCAGCGCGGATTTGCCCCGCGACGTGACAAAGATGAACTCCTTGATTCCCGCCGCCCTTGCCTCGTCGATCGCGTACTGGATCAGCGGTCGGTCGACCAGCGTCATGATCTCTTTCGGAATCGACTTGGTTGCCGGAAGGAACCTTGTCCCCATGCCCGCGACGGGGAAAATTGCCTTGGTAACGCGCTTCATTCGGGTCTTGATCGGCTTGCTCATCATTCAACCTATGGTTGTTTTCGCGGGGCTGGCCCGTCTGAGATATCCAAAAGCATTATAGACTGACCTAAATGTGCTGGTCCACACGGGAGTTTGTCAGATCATGCGGTCAGTCATACGAATAGGTCGAACCTTCGGTCATCGTCGGCTGTTTGGCAAGCCAGTCGGGCGAAAAAGCGACCATCGCGCCACTTCTTCGCCAATTCGTGTCGAAAACGAAGAAAGACGCAGTCTGGTTCCATCGCGGTCGGCACGGCCGAACAGGCCGCCCTCTTGCAGCCAGTACCCGTCTGCGGTGAATTGCATCCGGTGAGCGCGGGGCGTTGGTGACAGGCAGATTACTGTGACGACGCACCCGCTTGAGACGGCGGCACGGGCCTGTGCCAGCAACCCCCGGCGTAGCCAGCGCCGTCCTGCGATCACGCGGCCGGTGCGGGGGCCGGTGTCGGGCAATGGTTGAAACGGGCTTTGGGTGGCGGTCAGGGGAGGCAAGGGTAACAGGCCCCGCGCCAACCCGTCGGACCACCCCGCCGCTAGCGTGGCGGTCAGGCGGTCAGCCTCGGCGCGGGTGATGCGGCGCGCGGCCAGATGTGCGGCGATCCGGTCCGCCTCGCGGCGCTGCAACGGGACAAGCCCCGCCTCGACCGCCGCCCGGTCGGCATGGCGGCGCAGAAACACCGCGGTGCTGGCGGCAATCTCGTGCAGGCTGACCGGAACCCGGTCGGCGCGGCGGTACGCACTGGCAAGGTATCCGTGATGCACTTGCGCCAAAGGCAGGATGGCGGTCAGCCCGCCAAGCCGCAGGTTCACATCCGCCTCGTCCAGATAAAACCGCAAGGCCGGGTCAAACCCGCCGACCGCCAGCAACGGCGCACGGCGAAAGGCGCAGTTGGTGCCTTGGGTCTTGACCGCCCGTCGCCTGGTGCCCGCGCGCAGCGTGATGCCGTGCAGCGGCACGACAATCGGATGATCCTGCCCCAGCGCGTTCACCTCGCAGGCCTGCCATTGATAGGAGATACCGTTGCGCCCCCGCACAAACCCGGTCGCCGCAACGACATCGAGGTTGGCAAAGCCCGAACACAGGCGCGACAGCCATGAAGGTTCGGCCACCGCGTCATCGTCGATGAAGGCCACGACCTCGCCCGCCGCCAGCCCAAGCCCGACATTGCGCGCGGCCGAAATGTTGGGCTCGTCGAACTCTGCCAGCTTCACCGCCATCCCCTGCGCCCGCACCGCCGCCGCACCCAGGGGATCGGCCACCACGATCACCTCGAATCTGGGGTGGTCCTGCTGGCCAAGCGCGGTCAGGCAGCGGGTCAATGCCGCCGCGCGGTGGCGGCTGACCACGATCACGCTCGCCGGGGTGCGGCTTGCGTCGGGGGTCATCCGCCGGTCAGGCCCAGCATCATCGCCTCGATCACCGCCACGTCGCTGGGGTTGTTCAATTCCCAGAACTGCCGCCCGCGCGCCTGCACGGTGACGCACAGAACCCGGCGGCCGTTCTCGAGGAAGCGCAACTGTTCCAGCCCCTCCAGCGTTTCCAACGGGCCGACGGGCCAGCGGGGATAGGCGGCAAGGGCGGCGGGGCGGTAAGCATAGACGCCGACATGGTGGAATACCGGGGTCGGTTCATCCTCCGCATAGCTGCGCCCGATGAAGGGAATCACCTCTTTGGAAAAATACAGCGCCCGCCCGCCTGCGCCGAACACCGCTGTCGTGCCGCCAACGCGACCGGCCCGCCGATCCGCAAGAAACCCCGCCACCGCGCGGCCATCGCAGCGCAGGACGGGGGTCGCGATATCGGCGTCAGGGTCGGCGCGCAGACCTGCAATCAGGTCCTCGACGAACCAACCGGGCGTCAGGGGTGCGTCGCCCTGCAGATTCACGATGATGTCATGCCCCGGCAGGGTGGCCGCCACCTCGGCGCAGCGTTCGGTGCCGTTCTGGCAGGCGGCAGAGGTCATCACCACCTCTGCGCCAAAGCTTTCGGCATGGGTCCGGATGCGGTCATCGTCGGTCGCGACCACGATGCGGTCCACGCCCACGACAGTCATTGCGGCCTCCCAACTGCGGCGGATCAGGGTCTTGTCGCCATCCGGGCCCCGCAGCGACACCAACGGCTTGCCGGGATAGCGGCTGCTGGCATAGCGGGCCGGAATGGCGATCAGGACGCTCATGACTGCAACGTCACGCCGGGGGCATGGGCGATGAAGAACGGATTGTCCCATCCGGGTTTGCCATAGGTCAGCGGCGTGTGATCGTCGAACCGCACCACCATCCCGCCCGCCCCGCGCAGCACGGCATCCCCCGCCGCAGTGTCCCATTCCATCGTGCGGCCCAGCCGCGGGTACAGATCTGCCTCGCCGGTCGCCACCAGACAGAATTTCAGGCTGGACCCGGCGCTGGTCATGTCCCGGACCGCATATCGGGCGATATAGGCATCGGTCGCGGCATCGCGGTGGCTTTTGGAGGCCACGACCATCAGGGCGGCATTGTCCGGCGAGGCGACCTTGATCGCCGTCACAGCCCCCACGGCATCAACCGCCAGTGCCCCGGTTTCCTCGACCGCCGTCCCGTCGGCCAGCGTGTAGAACAGCCGGCCCTGCGCCGGGGCATAGACCACGCCACGCAACGGCACGCCGTTTTCCACATAGGCGATGTTCACCGTGAAGTCGCCGCGCCGCTGCACGAATTCCTTGGTTCCGTCCAGCGGATCGACGATCAGGAACGTCTGCGCGGTCAAGGCATGGCTTGCCGCCTGTTCCTCGGTGATCAGCACCACATCCGGAAAGGCCGCCCGCAACCCGGCCGAGATCAGCACATCGGCCGCCTCGTCCGCTTCGGTCACCGGGCTGGCGTCGGATTTCGATTTCACCTCGAACGCGGGGCTGTTGTAGACCCGCATGATCTCGGTGCCCGCTTCCAGCGCCAGACGGCGGATGATCTCGATCAATCGGTCAAAATCCATGGTTCCCTTGCCGACCCGACAGGCCGCCCCTTTTCGTTGATAATTTACCTGTCTTCCCTTATTGTCGACGCGAAAGGGAACAGCAAGATTTCCCGGTCCATAAAGGTCGTGTTCGACCATGAGGTGAGTGCGATGTTTCAATCTGCCGTCCCCAAGACCCGGGCCGGTTCCGCCTTCGGGATGCTGGAACTGATCTTTCACGCCTCGGTCCGCAATATCCGCAAGTCGCATGGCAATGCCGTGGTGGGGCTGCTGATGAGCATCGTGCAGTCGGTGCTGCTGGTTCTGATCTTCTATGTGATGCTGACGCTGCTGGGCGGGCGGCGGATCGCGCTTCGTGGCGATTTCATGCTGTACATCATGTCGGGTGTGTTCATGTTCATGACCCACACCAAGACCATTTCTGCGGTGGCGGGGTCTGACGGGCCGACCTCGACCATGATGAAACATGCGCCGATGAATACGATTGTCGCGATTTCTTCGGCGGCGCTGGGAACACTTTATCAGCAGGTTCTGTCGGCGGGCGTGATCCTGTTTTTCTACAACACCGTCATCAGCCGGATCGTGATCGACCAACCGATCTACACCATCGGAATGTTCCTGTTGTCGTGGGGGTCGGGCATCGGCATCGGCATGGTGTTCAAGGCCGTAACCCCCTGGCAACCAGAGTTTTTTGGCGTTCTGACCACCGTCTATTCCCGTGCCAACATGATCGCCTCTGGCAAGCTGTTCGTGGCCAACACCATGCCCACCTCGAAACTGGTCTTTTTCGACTGGAACCCGCTGTTCCACACGATTGATCAAGGCCGGGGGTTCATCTTTCTGAACTACAACCCGCATTACAGTTCGATCAGCTTTCCGCTGATCGTGACGGCCATTCTGATGTTGGTCGGGCTGATGGGAGAACATTATACCCGAAAGTATGCCTCGGCCAGTTGGGGGGCCGGGCGATGATCCGCGCCGGGGTGATGTGGGTCGTGCTTGCCGGATCGGCGGGGGCGGATGGCCTGCCTGCGTTGTTTGATGTGACGGGCGTGGCGGCGGGGGATGTGCTGAACATCCGCGCAGAACCTTCGGCAAATGCCCCGATCATCGGCCGGATCGCCCGCAACGCGGCGGGGGTCGAGGTGGTCGCAGCATCCGGCGATGGCAAATGGGGGCTGGTCAACGCGGGCGATGGGCAGGGTCATGTCGCCCTGCGGTTTCTGGCGCGGCAACCGGGGCCGGACTGGTTTGCGCTGCAAACCGCCATGGTCTGTTCGGGAACCGAGCCGTTCTGGTCGCTGACCTATGACCCCGCCCAATCCGTGGCATCCTTTGCCACACCCGATGCAGACACCGCGTTTGAGGTCACCAACCGCTGGCCGAGAACCGATTATCAGCCTGTGGCGGGGCTGGGGCTGGGGGCTCAGTCCTTTGTCCTTCTTCAGGCGCAATCGTGCAGCGATGGCATGTCGGACCGCGCCTTTGGATTGACCGCCAACCTGTTCCTGTCGGGAGATGCGGGCCCCTTCACCTTGTCGGGCTGCTGCACGCTTCAGCCCTGATCCACCACCCGTAACGTCAGGTTGATCCGCCCCCCCTGCGCAAGCAGCGTCGACGTCCCATGGCGCACCCGGTCCACCCCATGCCATGCAAGCCGCGCGGCCCCGCCCATAACGATCACATCGCCCGACCGCAGCCAGACTGACGACGTCCCCTCTGTCCGGTCCACTCCGCCCATGCGAAACAGCGCCTCGTCGCCAAGGCTGACCGACACGACCGGATGGGAAAAATCACCCTCGTCCTTGTCCTGATGCAGCCCCATCTTCGCTCCCGGCCCATACCAGTTGACCAGACAGCAATCGGGACATCGCGTGCCCCCCGATACCGCCCGCCATACCGCCAGCACGCTTTGGGGTATCGCGGGCCATGCCATGCCCGCCGGATGGGCCGGCTGATAGCGATAGCCGCCCCGGTCCGTCACCCAGCCAAGCCGCCCCGCCGCCGTTATCCGCACCGACATTTCGCGCCCGCCGGGCGTCACCGGCACATACAGCGGGGCTGCAGCCACCACTTCGCGCAAGTCAGCCACCATTGCCTCTTGCGCCGCGCGGTCCAGCAACCCGTCATACAACGCAAAGCCGCGCAGCATCTGCGGCATCGCCAGACCTGCCGCGTTGGACTCTTTTTTCACGCTGTTCTCCGATCCTCACCACCTCAGACGACTTGCAGCCCCGCAGACCCCCCCCTATATACGCCAAGAAGCCTTTGGGGCACGCCCCGCTGGTGACACTTGGGATCGGGGCGGGATGCCTACCTCACAGGGTCCAGCCCCATCAATATCGCCGAAAGCAAAGGGTGAACATCATGGCCAAAATCATCGGAATCGACCTCGGAACCACCAACTCCTGCGTCGCCATCATGGATGGCTCGCAACCAAGGATCATCGAAAACGCGGAAGGCGCGCGCACCACGCCGTCCATCGTCGCGTTCACGGAAAACGAGCGTCTGGTTGGACAAGCAGCCAAGCGGCAGGCCGTCACCAACGCCACCAACACCGTCTTTGCGGTCAAGCGTCTGATCGGACGCCGTCACGATGACCCGGTCATCGTCAAAGACCAGAAGAACATGCCTTACAAGATCGTCAACGGCGGCAACGGCGACGCATGGGTCGAGGTGCGCGGTGAGAAGTACTCGCCCGCCCAGGTCTCGGCCGTCATCCTGCAAAAAATGAAGGAAACCGCCGAATCGTATCTGGGCGAGACTGTCACGCAAGCCGTCATCACGGTGCCCGCCTATTTCAACGACGCCCAGCGTCAGGCGACCAAGGACGCGGGCCGCATCGCCGGTCTGGAAGTGCTGCGGATCATCAACGAGCCGACGGCAGCCGCCTTGGCCTATGGTCTGGACAAGAAAGAAGCGCGCACGATCGCCGTCTATGACCTTGGCGGCGGCACGTTCGACATCACCATTCTGGAAATCGACGACGGGTTGTTCGAAGTGAAATCGACCAATGGCGATACGTTCCTTGGCGGCGAAGACTTTGACATGCGGATCGTCAACTATCTGGGCGACGAGTTCAAAAAGGAACACGGTGTCGACCTGACGCTGGACAAGATGGCGCTGCAGCGTCTGAAGGAAGCGGCTGAAAAGGCCAAGATCGAGCTTTCCTCGGCCAGCCAGACCGAAATCAACCAGCCGTTCATCAGCATGGACCGCAACACCGGCCAGCCGTTGCACCTTGTGGTCAAGCTGACCCGCGCCAAGCTGGAATCGCTGGTCGAAGATCTGGTCAAAAAGTCGATGAAACCCTGTGCAGCCGCGTTGAAAGACGCCGGCCTGTCGGTGGGTGACATCGACGAGGTGGTTCTGGTCGGCGGTATGACCCGGATGCCGCGCGTTATCGAGGAAGTGACCAAATTCTTTGGCAAGGAACCCCACAAGGGCGTCAACCCGGACGAAGTCGTGGCCGCCGGTGCCGCCATTCAGGCAGGCGTGCTGCAGGGTGACGTCAAGGACGTGGTGTTGCTGGATGTGACGCCGCTGTCGCTGGGGATCGAAACGCTGGGTGGCGTGTTCACCCGCCTGATCGACCGCAACACCACGATCCCGACCAAGAAGAGCCAGATCTTCTCGACCGCCGAAGACAACCAGAACGCGGTGACGTTGCGGGTGTTCCAGGGCGAGCGCGAGATGGCCGCCGACAACAAGATGCTGGGCCAGTTCAACCTTGAATCCATCCCCCCCGCCCCGCGCGGTCTGCCGCAGATCGAAGTGACCTTCGACATCGACGCCAACGGCATCGTGACCGTCAAGGCCAAGGACAAGGGCACCAACAAGGAGCAGGCGATCACCATTCAGGCTTCTGGCGGTCTGTCGGATGAAGACATCGAAAAGATGGTGAAAGATGCCGAAGCCAATGCCGAGGCCGACAAGGATCGTCGCGAATTGGTGGAAACCAAGAATCAGGCCGAAAGCCTGGTCCATTCCACCAAGAAATCGCTGGCCGAACATGCCGACAAGGTGGACCCGTCCACTGTCGAGGTGATCGAACTGGCAATGGGCGCGCTGGAAGAAACCCTCAAGTCCGAAGATGCGGGCAAGATCAAGGGTGGCATCCAGAACCTGACCGAAGCTGCGATGCGGCTGGGCGAGGCGATCTACAAGGCCAGCCAGTCCGACAAGGACGATGGCGACGAACAGCGCGGGGTTGACGAGGATATCGTCGATGCCGACTTCGAGGACCTGGGCAACAACAAGCGCAAGTAACGGCGCTGGAACGGAAAAGGGGGCGGGTCGGAAACGACCCGCCCCTCTCCGGTTCCGCAAAGGGGTGTTCCCATGGCAAAACGTGACTATTACGAAGTTCTCGGCGCCCAGAAAGGCGCTTCGGCTGAAGAGCTGAAAAAAGCCTATCGCACCAAGGCCAAAGAGCTGCACCCGGACCGCAATTCCGGCAATCCGAACGCCGAAAACCAGTTCAAGGAAGTGAACGAGGCTTATGACGTTCTGAAGGACGAAAACAAGAAGGCCGCTTATGACCGCTATGGTCACGCGGCGTTCGAGGGTGGCGGCGGCGCCGGTGCCGGGCAGCGCGGCTATGGTCAGGGCGACTTTTCCAGTGCGTTCTCGGACGTGTTCGAAGATTTGTTCGGCGATTTCATGGGCGGGCG
>JBBRVJ010000019.1:0-29675 GCA_038246975.1 Rhodobacterales bacterium
AGCAACGCGCGGGCGGCGACCATGTCCAGCCGGGGGAAGAAATCGCTGACCGGCCGCTGACCTGCTCCCTGTGCGATGCCGGGACAATGGAGCAGAACACCGGACTGCGCCCAGACCGCCTCATCCTCGGCGAACATCGGGGTGATCACCTCCATGGTTTTCAGCGGATAGCGCCGACCACATCCCGCGCGCCCGTCCAGCGCCAGCGCGGGGATCAGGACAAAGGCGTCATCGGGAAACGCCGGGTCGTTCAGCGTGTCGAGCAACAGATGTTGCCCCGGCAACAGGTTCAGGTCGCTGCACGCATCGAACGCGCCGCCCGGAACGCTGATCATCGCCTGCCCCATCTCGGGCCGCATCACCCGGCGGTCCAACGACAGCACCTTGGCCGCTCCGCCATCCAGCGTGTGGACCAGATCGCCCATCCGCAGCGTTTCGACGGGGGTCCAGCCACGTGCCGTTTCAACCAGCGTTCCGGCCAGAATGCCGGTGGTGACGGGCTGGCACAGCATCTCGGCGGCGAGGGTGCTGCGGGCGGTACGGGTGAAATCCTTCATGAACATGGGCGCGTCCTTCCTGTTTACCTGTGTGGCGGTCATATGACCTTCTGCCCAACAAGCACCCGGATTTTGCCGTTTTTTCGACATGTCTGTGACGTTGTGGTGGCATTGGTTCCATTCCGGAAACGATGCTGCGCCAGACAGACCGCTAGCCGTAACGGACTTGTGCTATTAGCGGACTGTTAAGCATCCATCAGCCCCCGATTCGCCGCGACCGGGTCAGGGTATAAACCCCGCTGGCCACGATGACAGCGCTGCCCAGCAGCGTCATCAGATCGGGTTGCTCGCCAAACACCGTCACCCCGACGATCAATGCGAACACCAGCCGGGTATAGCGGAAGGGCGTCACCACCGATACCGCCCCGGTCCGCATCGCCGCCGTCAACGCGGCGTAGGACGCCACCGCAAAGATGCAGGTCAAACCCGCCAGACCCAGCGCCTGCGCCGAAGGCACCACCACCCGCCCCGTCACCGCCATGATGACCGCCCCCGACAACGCCAGCATCGCAAAGCCCGCGACGCCCAGTTGCGCGTTGCTCAGGGCAGGCGGGGCTGCGCGTGTCGCCAGATCGCGGCCCGCAAAGCCCACCATTCCGGCCAGAGCCAACAGCGACAGCGCATCGAACCCGTCCAGGCCGGGGCGCAGGATCATCAGCACGCCGGCAAACCCCACCCCCACCGCCAGCCAGCGGCGCCACCCGACCTTTTCGCCAAAGATCACCGCCGCCGCCCCGACCACCAGCAGCGGCGTCGCCTGCAGAATAGCCGAGGCGACCGACAAAGGGGTCAGCGCGATTGCCAGCGCATAGAACAGCCGCCCCGAAACCTCGAACACCGACCGGATCGCCATGCCGCGCGAAAACAGCGCGACAGGCAGCGCCGGTTCTGCCCGCCGCCAGCACATGACCGCAAAGGCCAGCATCCCGCAGCAACCGACCAGAACCGACACCTGCCCCACCGGCATCCGCGCCGCAGAAGCCTTGAGGAACAAATCCTCCATCGCAAAGCCCGCCATGGCCGCGACCATCAGCAGACTGCCGCGCAGGTTGTCGGCAGATGTCAGTTCAGCAGCCCCGCATGGCGCATCGCCGCAGTGATCCGGGTCTTGGTCGGATCGGTCAACGTGACCAGCGGCAGGCGCACCTCTTCGGTACACAGCCCCAGCAAAGACAGGCCATACTTGGCCCCCGCCAGCCCCGGCTCGATGAAGATCGCCTCGTGCAGCGGCATCAGGCGGTCCTGATAGGTCAGCGCGGTGGCATAGTCGCCGCGCAGGGTGACCTCCTGAAACTCGGCGCAAAGCTTGGGGGCGACATTGGCGGTCACCGATATGCAGCCCACTCCGCCATGAGCGTTGAAACCAAGCGCCGTGGCATCCTCGCCCGACAGTTGCACGAACTCCGCGCCGCAGGTTATGCGCTGCTGGCTGACCCGCTCGATCTTGCCCGTCGCATCCTTGACGCCGATGATCCGGGGCAAACGGGCAAGGGTTCCCATCGTTTCGGGCGACATGTCGACCACCGACCGGCCCGGAATGTTGTAGATGACGATCGGCAGGGTGCAGCAGTCGTGGAGGGCCGTGAAATGCGCGATCAGACCGGCTTGGGTCGGCTTGTTGTAATAGGGGGTGACGACCAGCGCCGCCTGCGCGCCCACCCGTTCGGCGTGGCGGATCAGGTCGATCCCCTCGGCGGTGTTGTTCGACCCGGCTCCCGCGATCACCGGAATCCGGCCCGCCGCAGCCGCGACCACAGCCTCGACCACCGCGCGGTGTTCGTCGTGGCTGAGTGTCGGGCTTTCCCCGGTGGTCCCGACCGGCACCACCCCGTGGCTGCCCTGATCCACATGCCAGTCGACCAGCTTTTTCAGGGTGTCAAAGTCCACAGCGCCGTTCTTGAACGGCGTGACCAGGGCTGGAATGGATCCCTTGAACATGGCACGCGCCTCCTGACTGTGGACCGTGAACCGGTCCGTTGCAAACCCCGCCTTCCTAGCGATGGCGGGGGTCCTGCACAAGACGCGCGCAAATCCGCTTTTCACCAAAACTTTCACCGAAGCGTGGGTTGTGATGCCACGCGGTGTCAGGCAGATTCAGGCGCATGATCATATCCCGACTGTTCGCATTGATGGCCCTCGCGCTGACGCTTGGGCAACCCGCCCGCGCTGACGAGGCGCAGGCGCTTGCCACCGGGCTTCAGGCGGCGGCAGGCAAGGATTGGCCTGCGGCCCAAGCCGTGACCGGCGGGGTGGGCGGCGTTGTCGTCGAATGGCTGCGTTTGCGCGCAGGCGATGGCAAACTGGGCGAGTACGAGGCGTTCATCGCCACGCATCCCGATTGGCCGGGCATCCCGTTCCTGCGCGAAAAGGGCGAGGTGGCGGTGGCGCGCTCCACCGACCCCGCCCGCGTGATCGCCTATTTCGGCGACGGCAAACCCAGGACGGCCACAGGAGCGTTGGCGCTGATCAAGGCGCTGTCGGCTTCCGGTCGCGCTACGGACGCCGAGGCCGAGGCCCTCCGGGTCTGGACCGGATTGAAGTTCACCGGGGACCATGAAACCGACCTGCTGGCCCTGCACGGCCCCGCCTTGAAGGTCGCCCACGAGGTACGGCTGGACCGCATCCTGTGGGACGGAGAGCGGTCGGGCGAAGCACGGCGCATGTTGCCCCGCGTGTCGAAAGACTGGCAGGCGTTGGCCGCGGCGCGGCTGGGGTTGCAGTCCGACGCAGCAGGCGTGACGGCTCTGGTCGCAGCGGTGCCGAAATCGCTGGCCAACGATCCGGGTCTGGCCCATGCCCGGTTCATCTGGCGGATGCGCAAGGACCGTTATCCCGACGCGGCCACCCTTATTCTGGAGCGCAGCGGCAGTGCGGCCAGCCTTGGCGACCCGTCCGCCTGGGCCGAACGCCGCGCCAGCCTTGCCCGGATCATGATGCGCCAGGGCGCGCCGCAGACGGCCTACGACATCGCGGCCAATCACTGGCTGACCGCCGGGTCGGCCTATGCCGATCTGGAGTTTCTGTCGGGATTCCTCGCGCTGCGCAAACTGGGCGAACCGGCCAAGGCGCTGGTCCATTTTCAGAAATTGCAAAAGGCGGTGGTGACGCCGATCAGTCTGGCACGCGCCGCCTATTGGATCGCCCGCGCCCGCGAAGCGTTGGGTGAGCCTGCGGCGGCAGAGAACAGTTATGCCGAGGCGGCCCGGCATCAGACCACCTACTATGGACTTCTTGCCGCCGAAAAGCTGGGGCTGTCGCTTGACTCCGGGCTTTTGTCCGACGCCGCTCCGCCAAGCTGGAAAACCGCGGCCTTTGCCAAGTCGTCGGTGCTGCAAGCCGCGATCCTGCTGTCGCAGGCCGGGGACCGGACCTTGTCGAAACGGTTCTTCCTGCATCTGGCCGAAAAGCTGACCGATACGGAACTGACGCAACTGGCCAACCTTGCGCTGTCGCTGAACGAGCCGCACATCGCGTTGCTGATTGCCAAATCCGCCGCCGAACGCGGCCTGATCATTCCCGATGCGTATTTCCCCGTGACAGCCTTGGTGCCCGACGGCCTGCCGGTCAGCCGTGCTCTGGCACTGGCGATTGCCCGGCGGGAGAGCGAATTCGACCCCCGCGCCCAAAGCCCGGTCGGCGCGCGCGGCCTGATGCAGGTGATGCCCGCCACCGCCGAAATTGTGTCGAAACGGCTGGGGCTGGCCTATGGTGTGGGCAAACTGACCGCCGACCCTGCCTATAACGTGACGCTGGGCGCGCAGTATCTGGCAGAGATGATCGAAACCTTCGGCCCGTCGATTGCGCTGATTGCGTCCGGCTATAACGCAGGCCCGCGCCGCCCGGCCCAGTGGATCGACGCCTTCGGCGATCCTCGTTTGCCGCAGGTCGATGTGGTCGATTGGGTCGAAACCATCCCCTTCACCGAAACCCGCACCTATGTGATGCGGGTGGTCGAGGGCGTGGTGATCTATCGCGCCAAGCTGAAAGGCGCAGTGGGGCCGATCAGGATCACCTCGGAATTGAAGGGCTGACAGCGCCGGGGCGCCGCCCCGGACCCCGGGATATTTGGGCCAGGAGGAAGGGGACAGGCAGTTTGCCACGTCTGGATTGCCCGAGAACAGCCCAGCCGCCACGACCAACGTGGCCCCGATGACCACGTTGGTGGACTGCGGCTCTTGTCGTCATGCCGTTCTTTCTTGCCACAGGGCGAACAATCCGGCGGCGACGATGATCGCCGTGCCGATGGCAACGGCGGGAGCCAACGTTTCGCCAAACACGGTCATCCCGATGGCCGAGACGAAAACGATCTGCAAATAGGCATAAGGCTGCACCCGCGCCGCCTCGGTCGCCTCGTAGCATTTCAGCAAAAGCCAATGCGAAAGGACTGCCAGTGCCGCATAAATCAGCAGCGGCACGAGGTCGACGGGGGCGATGGCTTGCCAGTTCGGAAGGCCTGTCATGGTCATCAAAACGGCTCCGATCACACCGGGCCAGAAGAACGCGGGGAACGTCGGCTCGTCGCGGGTCACAAGGCGGGTCAGCACCGAATAAGTCGCAAACATCAGCGCCGACGCCAGAGGCAGCAAGGCCGCCAGACTGAACACCCCCGCCCCCGGCCGCAGGATCACGATCACCCCGACCATCCCGGCGGCAATCGCGGCCCAGCGAATCAGACCGACCTTTTCGCCCAGGATCGGTCCCGACAGGGCCGCGATCAGCAACGGGCAGATCGCAAACACCGCATGGCTTTCGATCAGCCCGATCAGCGTGTAGCCCCAGACGATCAGGCAAACTTCGGTGACCAGCAGCGTAGCCCGCAGCACATGCGCCCCTAACCGGCGCGAACGGATCGCCGCGCGAAAGCCTTCCGGGCGGCGCAGGGCCAGCATCAGCACGAACCCCGCAAACACCCAATAGCGGACCATCACCACCATCAGCGTGTTGTATTCCGCCGCAAGATAACGCGAAAACCCGTCCTGAGCGGCAAAGGTCGCAACTGCCGCGATCATCAACCAGATGCCGCGCACCGGGTCCTGGCTCATGCCAACACCCCGATCGACATATGCCGCTTGGTGCCGTGGCCGGGCCGGCGTTCGACCCTGAATCCGGCTGCGGTCAGGGCGCGGCGCACATGTCCTGCCGCAGTATAGGTGGCAAAACTGCCGCCGGGGACCGTGTGGCGCGCCACATCGGACATCAGGTCCGGCGACCACATCTCGGGGTTTTTCGCGGGCGAAAATCCGTCAAGGAACCACGCGTCCGCCTGCCCGTCCCATCCGGTCAGGGTCAGGCGCGCATCGCCCAGGATCACCTCCGCCTCCAGATCGGGCAGGCGCAGACGCGGCCCCCGCGTCCATTGGTCCAACAAGGGCACAGCCAGCGGCAACACTTCGGGAAACGCCTGCAACGCGCGGGTCATGGTCGCGGCGTCCAGCGGATAGTCCTCGAAACTGGTATAGCGCAGAACCCCCGGCACCCCCGCCGCCCGCCAGCAGATCAGCGCGGCCAGCAGGTTCAACCCGGTTCCGAACCCCAATTCGGCGATGTGAAAGCCGGGGCGAAACCGCGCAGGCATCCCGTTGCCCGCCAGAAACACATGCCGGGTTTCGGCCAACCCGTTGCCCAGACTGAAATACGGGTCGTCAAAGCGGGTCGAGACCGGCACGAGTTCCTCGCGCCACTCCACCCCGCCCGCCCCCTGTTCGCCGCCCGTCATTTGCCGTAATCCTGATCCGCGCGGACCATGGGCAAGGCAGACGGCAATGACAAGGGTCGATCTGACAGTGCGCGGGGCGGGCATCTTCGGCCTGTCGATCGCATGGGAAGCGGCCCGGCGCGGAGCCCGTGTCCGGGTGATCGAAACCACCCGGATCGGCGCGGGGGCCTCTGGCGGGCTGGTCGGGGCGATGGCCCCGCACGTGCCCGAACTCTGGAACGCCAAGAAGGCGTTCCAACTCGACAGCCTGCTGATGGCGGCGGATTGGTGGGCCGCGGTCGAGGCCGCATCGGGTCTGCCCAGCGGCTATGCCCGCACCGGCCGATTGCAACCGCTGCCAGACGCCCGCGCGATCAGTCAGGCCGAAGCCCGTGGTGTCGAGGCCGCAACCCTTTGGCGCGGACAGGCCGCATGGACCGTGATCCCGACCAGAGGCACCCCATGGGAGCCCGCTTCGCCCAGCGGCTTGTTGATCCACGATACCCTGACCGCCCGCGTGAACCCGAACGCGGCGCTTGCCGCCCTCGTCGCCGGCATCCGCGCGATGCAAGGCGACGTGACTGAACACGACACCACAGACGAAGGCCCCGTCATCTGGGCGACCGGCATCGCGGGCCTCGACCACCTGTCCGCCCTCCTTGGCCGCCCTGTCGGCAGCGGGGTCAAGGGGCAGGCCATCCTGCTGGCCCACGACGCCCGCGACGCGCCGCAACTGTTCATCGACGGGCTGCATGTCGTGCCCCATGCCGATGGCACCACCGCCATCGGCTCGACTTCAGAAAACCGCTGGACCGACCCCACCGGCACCGACGCCCAACTCGACGCCCTGCTGGCCCGTGCCCGCTTGGCGCTGCCGGTCCTGAACGATGCCCCGGTCATCGCTCGCTGGGCCGCCCTGCGCCCCCGCGCCGCGACCCGCGCGCCGGTGCTGGGGCCGTGGCCCGACCGACCCGGCCACTTCATCGCAAACGGCGGCTTCAAGATCGGCTTCGGCATGGCCCCGATGGTCGCGCAAACCATGGTCGATCTGGTGCTGGACCAGCGCGACACGATCCCCGCCGACTTCCGACCCGAACTGCTGTCCGCTTCATCTGTTCAGAAATAACCTCGGGGCTGAGAGGCCGCAGGCCAAGGGGGCAACGCCCCCTGCCGCCGTCACCCCGCTCAGACCGGCTGAAAGAAAGCGCCGGTCGGCGACAGCGTGAAAATCTCGCATCCCGTGGCCGTCACCCCGACGGTATGTTCATACTGCGCCGACAGCTTCTTGTCGCGGGTCACGGCGGTCCAGTCATCTTTCAGGATCATTGTCTCGGGGCGACCAAGGTTGACCATCGGCTCGATGGTAAAGAACATCCCTTCCTCCAGCACAGCCCCCGACCCCGCCCGGCCATAATGCAGAACGTTCGGCGGCGCGTGGAACACCCTGCCCAACCCATGCCCGCAGAAGTCGCGCACGACGGACATCCCTTTGGCCTCGACCAAAGCCTGAATCGCCTGACCGATGTCGCCAAAGGTCTTGCCGGGCTTCACCGCCGCGATCCCCGCCATCAACGCGTCATGGGTGACCTTGATCAGTTGATGCGCCTTGGCGTCAGTGTGCCCGGCCACATACATCCGGCTGGTGTCGCCGAACCAGCCATCGACAATCACTGTCACGTCGATGTTCAGAACATCCCCGTCCAGAAGCCGGTCATCAACACGGCGCTTTTCAAGGTCTTTCGAAATCGTCTCGGCCCCGCTTTTGGGAATCGGGGCGCCCGGAATGCCGTGACACACCACATGATTCACGCTGATGCAGGACGCGTGTCCATAGCCCTTGTAACCGATGGTCGCCGACACCGCCCCATGCCGTGTCACGTCGCGCGCGATGAAATCATCAAGGTCGGCCGTCGTCACACCTGCCCCGACCAGTGGCCCCACGGCATCCAGAATCTGCGCCGCCACCCGGCCTGCCTCGCGCATGCCCGCGAAGTCCGCATCTTCATAGATGCGAATCCCCTCGCGGGTGATACGACCGCGCATATCCTCCAAAGTCCGGCTCCTGTCCAAGTCATCGGGCAGGATAGAAGATGCGCAGCCCCTTTGCCAGAGGGGCCCCGGCGTCCTATACCATCACAAACCGATGATGAAGGACCGCACGATGCCCAACCCCACAGCCGCCATGCTGGTGATCGGCGACGAGATTCTGTCGGGCCGCACCCGCGACAGCAACATGCACCATCTGGCAGGCGCGCTGACCCGGCATGGCATCACGCTGGCCGAGGCGCGGGTGGTAGCCGACGATCAACCCGCGATCATTGCGGCGGTCAACGCGCTGCGGGTGGTGTATGACCATGTGTTCACCTCGGGCGGCATCGGCCCGACGCATGACGACATGACCGCCGACGCGGTGGCCGCCGCCTTTGGCGTGGCCATCACGCACCGCGCCGATGCGATGGCGCTGATGGCCGCGCATTACGACCGATCGGACCTGCAATTCAACGAGGCGCGCCAGAGGATGGCCCGCATCCCCGACGGCGCGGTTCTGATCGAAAACCCGGTGTCCACGGCACCTGGGTTCAGCCTTGGCAACGTGCATGTCATGGCGGGCGTGCCCCGGATTTTCGAGGCGATGCTGGCGGGCGTCATCCCCACCTTGACCGGAGGCGCGCCGCTGATCAGCCTTACGTTGCGCGTCAACCGGGGCGAAGGCGACATCGCCACCGACTTTGCCGCCCTCGCCGCCGCGTTTCCGGACCTGTCGATGGGGTCTTACCCGTTCAACCAGAATGGCAGCTTTGGCACCAATCTGGTGGTGCGCGGGTCGGACGCCACCCGTCTGGATGCGGCGATGACGCGTCTGTCCGCGCTGTTCGGATGACCCCCGCCGACGTTTTCGCGGTGATGGAGGCCACATGGCCCCCGGCGGCCGTGCAGCGCATCGGACCCTGGATGATTCGCGACGGGGCGGGTGGCGGCAAACGGGTGTCCGCGGCGACTGTTGAAGCTGAATGGACCGACGCCGACCTGCCATTGGCCGAATCTGCGATGCGGGGCCTGGGTCAGGATCGGCTGTTTCTGATCCGCGCCGGGGATGCGGCGCTGGACACGGCCCTTGCCGCGCACGGCTACCGCATCGTCGATCCCGTCACCGTCTATGCCTGCCCCGCTGCCGACTTGGCCGCACCGCCCGGCATGACCACCTTTCCCCACTGGCCGCCGCTGGCCATCGCGCGCGATCTGTGGGCCGAAGGCGGCATCGGAGCGGCCCGGGTTGCGGTGATGAACCGCGCGGCAGGCCCTAAAACCGCAATCCTCGCCCGCAACAAGGACCGGCCCGCCGGAGTGGCTTTTGTTGCCGTGCATAGCCGCCATGCGATGCTGCATGCGCTGGAAATCACGCCCTCCCAGCGTCGGCAAGGTTCCGCGCACCACATCGTGCAAGCGGCGGCGCGTTGGGCGCTGGATCATGGGGCCATTACGCTTTCCTTAGCGGTGACGACAGACAACACCCCGGCGCGTGCGCTGTATGCTTCCCTCGGAATGCAAGCTGTGGGACACTATCATTATCGAGAGACCCAAGCCCGGCAAGAGGCCAACGCCCGTGTTCCCCACCTCCATCCTGATCGCGGCCTTGCTGGCGGCCCTGACCGGACCCGCCCTGTCACTGACGCTGGAGTTTCCGGGCGCGTCCGCAGCCACCGGCAACCGGGTCGAACCCTTGACCAGCTATCGACTGCCCATCGGCCCTTTTGCCAACGGAGTGCTTGACACCAGACTGACCGAAGGCCCGCTGGACCAAAGTGCCTGGCGCATCGCAGCGCCGGGTCTGACAACCCTGCAATTGCTGCAACCCCTGCGCGACCAGATCGCAAAGGCGGGATTCAAACTGCTGTATGAATGCGAGGCGGCGGTGTGCGGAGGGTTCGATTTCCGTTATGGCACCGATGTGCTGCCCGAACCCGACATGCATGTCGATCTTGGCGATTTCAGATATCTCGCCGCCGAACGCAGCACCGCAGCGGGGCCGGAGTACATCAGCCTGATCGTCAGCCGCGCCGCAGATCAGGGTTTCGTGCAACTGACGCGGGTCGGGCAAGACGCGGTGCCGTCGCCAAACCTGACCGCCTCGTCGAAGTCACCGCTGTTCGCGGCATCGGTACCGGGCACGCCGCCGGCACAAGTGCCGGATGCCGGCATGACACTGTCGCTGCCCACTCCCGCCACTGCAAATGCGCCGCTGGCACAACGCCTGACCCGTGGCGGCGCGCAGGTGCTGGAGGATCTGGTGTTTGCCTCGGGCTCGTCGGCCTTGGCCGAGGGGAATTTTGCGTCGCTGACCGACCTTGCCGCTTTTCTCGAACAGAACCCGCAAGCCAAGGTGATGCTCGTGGGCCATACGGACGCCTCGGGCAGCCTGGAAGCAAACATCGCCCTGTCGCGGAACCGTGCGCAAAGCGTGCGCGAACGCCTGCTGAAATCCGTTGGCATTCCGGCCGCCCAGGTTGCGGCCGATGGCGTAGGCTACCTGTCGCCCCGCGCGCCGAATGACACCGAGGCGGGCCGCTTGTTGAACCGCCGCGTCGAAGTCATGCTGCTGGTGCCGGAGGTCAATTGACCGGGCCGGTGCGTGAAATCACGCACCCTACGCTTGCCCCGGCGATATGTAGAAAACTGGGCCGTTATGGCTTTGCTTTGGCGTCGCATGTTGGTACCGGCAGCTTCGTGAAAGGGCCGATCGGCGTTGTCCGCTGACGGTCACATCGCGGTCCGCTGCCTGGTTGTGCTTACATCGGCCACCCTGCGTAGGGTGCGTGATTTCACGCACCGCCCCGCACCACCCCGCCCCGCACCACCCCGCCCCACCCCGCCCCGCACCACCCCGCACTGCCTAAATCATCCGGATCGTATCCTTGGCCACCGCCAACACATAGCCGCGCCGCGCCACAGTCTTGACCAACAGCTCGGTCACCAACTGATTGCCCAGCGCATCGCGCAACCGTTTCACCCGCGTCGCCCCCGCCGCCTCGTCGCAGTCGGAGGCGTCGCGGCCTGAAATCACGCCCTCGATCTGTGCCCCCGTCATCACCTCGTCATCCATCCGCGCCTCGGCCAGCACCGACAAGGTTTCCAGCGCCGCCTCGGTCAGCGCGAATTCCATATCGTTGATGTAAACCGCGCGCGCCTCGCGGCTGATCATCAGGCTGGACACCTGAATGCCCGACCGCTGGATCGCCGACATCCGCCGGTTCAGCGCGATGATCGTCACCAGAAACACCAGCGCGGCCAGCAGCAGCGCTGTGGAAAACACCAGCAACACAAAGATCACCGACCGATAGCTTTGCAGTACCTCGGAAAACGAGGTTCCCGATTGCGCCAGAATCTCCAGCAGCTTGATTTCGGCTCCGGCACGCAGATCATCGTTCTCGACGAACAGCCGTTCGACCTTTGCGTTGAAAGCGTTGGCGTCGGGCAGGTTCAGAAACAGAAAGACCGCAGCGCCCAGCAGCACCAGAACAATGCCCGCGATGCCCGCCGCGACCACCCGGTTGCCCGCGCGCAGGTTGTCAGTAGCGGAGGAAATAGGCTCCGGCACTTTCTTTCCTTTCGTCAAGACCTTCGGGCCCGAACGTGGACAGCACGTTCAGCATTGTCCACCCGTCGCCGGCCAGCCTCGGCGCAAGTTCGCCCTCGGCCGCCCCCCGCGAGCAATTTCCGTCCGACACCTGCGCCACCCCATAGTGCAGGCGCAGCGGGGCGTCCTGTTTCGCCTTGTAATCGGCGTAGCATTCGGCCGCCGCCGGGCTGGCAAGTGCCAGCCCCAACATCAGGCCCAGCGAAAGGCGCACCATTTGCACTCTCCTTCATTCACCGCTCCACCCTGCCTGCCCCGGCGCTGATATTCAATATCGGGCGGGGTTCGGCGCGCTGCTATCCCATAGCACCCTCCCGATATTGCGCGGCGGAACGGATCGGGGCGACCGTTCGGTCATCAGGTTCGGCAGTCAGCGCCGACGCAACATGCCGCAACACAGGAGGCCCCGATGACCCGCCCAGAACTGATGTCCGCCACCCTGGCCGAAACCCACTTCGGGTTGATCCGGCGCGAATCGCAGACCGTGCGGCCCGTCAAGGTGCCGCCCCTGCGCCGGATCATGGCCGGGGTCATGGCGCTGGCAATGGCGATCGCCGTGGTCACGGCCTCTGCCATGCCGACCCGCGCCGATGAACGAAGCGACAATCTTGCCAAGGCACTGGCTGCCATCGCGATCATCGGCATCATCGCCCATGAGGCGGGCAAGAACCGCGACGACGACCGCCCGTACCGCCCGCAGCCGCACAACCCGCCGCGCCCGCAACCGCACCACCCGCCCCAACCCCATCCGGAACCCGCCTACAAGCCGCGCGTCCCGGCCGCCTGCGCCATCGAAATCGAAGGCGGCCACCGCGACGTCACGGTTTACCCTGCGAGGTGCCTCAGGACCGCAGGCTTCACTTACCGCCTGCCCGAACGCTGTGCCCGGAGTATCCGCATCTACGGTCGCCCCGACCGCATCTATACCGAGCAATGCCTGCGCGAAGCCGGTTTCCGGATTGAAGAGCGCCGGTACGGACGGGACCGCTACCGCCAGTTCGACAACGGTGCCGACTGAGGGGCGGCGCCGACCCATCCGTTTGGCGCCCGATCTGCGGGCCTGCCCCGCAGACGGACGCCTGACCCTGCGGGAGCCGCAGCCCCTTGGGTGTGGCTTCCAGACTGGGGGCAGAGGGGTGAGCAGCCTCTGCCCCGCCTTTCCCCCTTCCCTGCAAGACCCCTTTGCCGCTAATCGGGGGCATGGCCAGAATTCCACCCGACTTCACCCGCGAATTGCTGGCCCTGTCCCTGGGCGCACGCTTTGTCATCGGTGTGGACGAGGTGGGGCGCGGCCCGCTGGCCGGACCGGTCACGGCGGCAGCCGTCAGGCTGGACCCGGCGCGAATTCCCGCTGGGTTGGCGGATTCCAAGGCTTTGACGGCCGCGGCGCGCGAACGGATCGCCGCCAGAATTCACGCAACGGCGCAGGTCAGCATTGCCCATGTCAGTGTGGCCGAGATTGACGCGATCAACATCCTGCAAGCCTCGCTGCTGGCAATGCGCCGAGCCATCGCGGGGCTGGGCGAGGCCGATTTTGCCCTGATCGACGGCAACCGCCCGCCCCCGGACCTGCCCTGCCGCGCCGAGGCGGTGGTCAAGGGAGACGCCGCATCCCTGTCGATTGCCGCCGCCAGCATCGTGGCCAAAGTCGCGCGCGATGCGATCATGGTGGATTTGGCGCAACTATACCCCCCCTACGGCTGGAACCAGAATGCGGGCTACCCCACCCCCCGGCATTTGCAGGCACTTCTAGATTTCGGGGTCACCCCTTGGCATAGGCGTTCGTTTCGCCCCGTCCACAACATCTTGTATCAAGATATTTAACTAACCCGTTGATTCAAAAAGAATTTGACGGCGAATCGTCTGTTGATCATCTTGTGGACAACAAAAGGATGGAAAACATCCGTGGGTCAGAGGCGACAAATGACTTCGAAAACTCCAACCGGCGCGGGCTTTGCCCTGCCGCGAAACGTGATCTTGGGCGGCGACTGCATCGAAGTGATGAACGGCCTGCCCGAAGGCAGCGTCGATCTGATCTTCGCCGACCCGCCCTACAACCTGCAACTGAAGGGCGACCTGCACCGGCCCGACAATTCGCTGGTCGACGCGGTGGACGATCATTGGGACCAGTTCGCCAGCTTTGCCGCCTATGACCAGTTCACGCGGGCCTGGCTTGCCGCCGCCAAACGCCTGCTGAAACCCAACGGCGCGATCTGGGTGATCGGCAGCTATCACAACGTGTTTCGTCTGGGCACCGCGCTGCAGGATCACGGGTTCTGGCTGCTGAACGACGTGATCTGGCGCAAGTCCAACCCGATGCCCAACTTTCGCGGCAAACGGCTGACCAACGCGCATGAGACGTTGATCTGGGCCTCGCGGGATCAGGCGGCGAAATATACCTTCAACTACGAGGCGCTCAAGGCGCTGAACGACGGGGTGCAGATGCGGTCGGACTGGGTTCTGCCGCTTTGCACCGGACATGAACGGATCAAGGACGCCAACGGCGACAAGGCGCATCCGACGCAGAAACCCGAAAGCCTGCTGCACCGGGTTCTGGTAGCGACGACGCATCCGGGGGATGTGGTGCTGGACCCGTTCTTTGGCACCGGCACCACCGGGGCGGTCGCCAAGATGCTGGGGCGCGACTACATCGGGATCGAACGCGAAGCGGCTTACCGCATGGTCGCTGCCGAACGGCTGGACCGGGTGCGCCGGTTCGATGCAAGCGCGCTGGAAATCACCGGATCGAAACGCGCCGAACCCCGCGTGCCGTTCGGGCAGGTGGTGGAACGCGGAATGCTGCGACCGGGCGAGGAGTTGTTCTCGCCACGGGGCGGGATTGCCAAGGTGCGCGCGGACGGCACGCTGATCGGCACCGACATCAAGGGGTCGATCCATCAGGTTGGCGCCCACATGGAGGGCGCGCCAAGCTGCAACGGCTGGACCTATTGGCACTTCAAGCGCGACGGGAAAATGATCCCGATCGACATCCTGCGCCAGCAGATCCGGGCCGAGATGGAGGCCGATCAGGCAGGCCGCCCGAACTGACCCTCGTCCGGGCGGTGCGTGAAATCACGCACCCTACGCCCGGATTTCGAACGCCTGTGCCGGGGTCCGCCCACAGCACGCCTGCCCCGCCCGGATTTTCAGGGCGGGGCCTTTTCGGTTTGAATAAGAGGCTTGTGCCCGGCATGACTGTGCTATGCTCGACCGATTGCCAGACCCTTTTTCGGAAGCGCCATGTTTGAAACCGTTGCCACTTACCGCCGTCAGGCCGAATCCGTCGAGGCGGACCTGATGACGAGGACGACCGACCTTGCCACCCTGATCGACCCGCCCTTTTCGCTTGCCAAACGTCGGCGGATCCGCGGACTGCTGGATGCGACAGAAGGGCCACGCGGGCAGCTTTACCGCATCTGGGCCGCCCAGATGATGACTGCCGAGGCGCGGGCCCTGCCGTTCGGCCATCCCGACCGACGCTATTTTCTTGCGGTCGACGGCCGGCTGCGGCTTTGGACACAGACGCAGGCCTTGCTGGACCGGGTGCTGAAGGCCGGCCCGCTGCCACTGCTGCCGGATGAACCGCCCGCGACCAGCCCCGAATATGCCCAGCTTCTGGCCTATCAGCGGTGTTTCGACCGCCTGCACGGCTACTTCAGTCCGACTCCACCCGATCTTTACGCCGCCGTGACCGGGCGGCATGGCGACCTGCCCTATCCGTTCACCGGGTTCTTGCGGCTCATGCAGATGATCCGGCGGTTGGCGCTTGCAATGGGACGGACCGGGCAGGTTTCATTTCTGGACATGGGATGCGGGGTCGGTCTGAAACTGGTGCAGGCTGCCGAGTTCTTCGACGTGGTCCACGGCGTCGAATATGATGCTGAACGCGCCGAGGTGGCCGGTTCGCTGATCGAGCGGTCGCGCCGGGCGCAGGACCGCGCGACGCAGGGCGACGCGCTGACCTTTGACGATTACGGTCAATATGACGTGATCTACGCCTACAAACCTTTGTCCGATCCCGAATTGCTGCAAGCGATGGAACGCCGGATGATCGCACAGGCACGGCCTGATACGATCCTGATCCTGCCCTATTTCGAAATCGACTTCCGCTTTGACGATCTGGGGCTGACGCGGCTGAGTGACAAGGTGTTCGTGACCGGCGGTGCAGGTCGCGATCTGACGCAGGTTCTGCAAAAGGCGGGCCATATCGGCACGATCTTGCCCCAAGCGGTCGTAGGTCTGCCGGGGGCCGAGGGGTTTACCGAACCGCTGCGGCAGGCACTGCGGCACTGGGGTCATCTGGCCTGACGCTCCGCGGACCCCGGCACGGGGTTCTGCGCCTTGTTGTAGGGTTTCCAATCGGTGATGTCGGGATAATAGCGCCGCCGCCAAGCGCGCACGCGCGGGTTCATCACCCTTTTCCACAGCGGCGGGATCATCGCCAGCGCCGTCATCACCGGATAGCCATAGGGCAGTTGCGGGGCGTCGTCCGCACCGTAGGATTGCAGCAAGGGAAAGCGGCGGTCGGGTTTGTAATGGTGATCCGAATGGCGTTGCAGGTTGATCAACAGCCAGTTCGACGCCCGGTGCGCCGCGTTCCAGCTATGGCGCGGCAGGACATGTTCATACTTGCCGCCGCCGATGTGCCGCCGGGTCAGCCCGTAATGTTCGATGTAATTGACCAGTTCCAACTGCCAGACCGCCACCGCCGCCTGCCACACGAACAGCGCCAACCCCTGCCATCCCCCCAAAGCCAACGCCAGCCCCAGCATCCCCGCCTGCAACGCACCGTAGCGCCAATAGGGGTTGGACGCATGCCACCACGGCAAGCCGCGCCGCGCCAGCATCGCCGCCTCTGCCTTGAAGGCCGATGTCTGACACTGGACCAGCACGCGCGGAAAGAAGCGGTGGAACCCCTCGTTATACCGCGCCGTCACCGGATCGCGGGCGGTCCCGACATAAAGGTGATGGACCCGCAGATGCTCGCTGCGGAAATGGCAGTAAAGGACCGATGCCAGCAACAGATCGCCCAGCCAGCGTTCCACCTTTGATTTCTGATGCATCAATTCGTGACTGTAGTTGATCCCGACCGTCCCAGAAATCACCCCCAAGCCGAAAAACAGCACGATCTTTTCCAGCCCGCCCAGATGCGCCGCCTGCGGCACATACCAGATCAGCCCGAACAGCAGCACGAACTGGACGGGAAACCAGATCAGCGTGATCGCGCGATACCAGAACAGCCCCGCCTCGGGCGTGTCCAGATCGGCGTTGTCCTCGTTCAGCCCGGTCAGCATGTCCAGAACCGAAAACAGCACCCAGGAACTCAGCGGCAGCAAAACCACCGTCCAGCCGCCATAACCGGCCCCAAGCAGCGCCAGCGGAACCAGCGCCAGCGAAAGCCAGAACGGCAGCGCATTCTGCAAGCGTTGGATCTGGGCGGCGGGAATCGTGGTCATCGCAGGCTCCGGTTCGGCACCAGTCTATCGCATGGCCCGTCGTTCTCAATGCGGCGCAATCGCGGCGGCCGCAAGGTCATGCGCCTTGCGCATCAGCGTCGGCAGATCGTCGGGGCGGGCAGTCTGATACGACCCGCGCCGCGCCGGCGCATCGGTTCGCGCCACCTGTACCGTCAGGATCAGGTGGAAATGGGTAAAGGTATGCCGCACCTCGCCCGCCCTGACCCATTCCGTATCTACCGGCGCGCACCCGCCAGACCCGTCCCACCCATCGCCCGGCAACCCCAGCATCCCGCCCAGCAACCCCTTGGCTGGCCGCAGTTCCAACACAACCGCCCCATCGCCGCGAAACGCCGCCCAGACAGTGCCCTCCCGCACCGGCTTGACCGCCTTGGCAACCTTGCGCGGCAGCGCCGCCGCTACCCCCAGGTCCCGCGCCGCACACAGCCCGGACAGGGGGCAAAACCCGCACAGCGGTTTGCGCGGGGTGCAGATGGTGGCCCCCAGATCCATCACCGCCTGCGCGTAATCCCCAGCCCGCAGGGCCGGAGTATGCCGCGTGGCCAGCGCCACCAGCGCAGGTTTGGCCGCAGGCAACGGCACCTCGACCGCATGCAGCCGCGCCATCACCCGCTCGACATTGCCATCCACCACCACCGCAGGCAGATCGAACGCAATCGCCGCAACCGCCCCCGCCGTATACGGCCCCACCCCCGGCAGGCCGCGCAACCCGTCCAGCGTGCCCGGAAACCGCCCGCCATGCTGCCCCACGACCGCCCTCGCACAAGCCAGCAGGTTGCGTGCCCGCGCATAGTACCCCAGGCCCGCCCATTCCCCCATCACGTCGGCATCCTGCGCCCCGGCCAGCGCCCCGACCGTCGGCCACCGCTCGGTAAAGCGCAGAAAATAGGCCCGCACCGCCGCGACGGTGGTTTGTTGCAACATCACCTCGGACAGCCACACCCGGTAAGGGTCGGCCCGCACTCCCGCCGCCCGATCCGCAGGGCTGATCCGCCACGGCATCACCCGCGCATGGGCGTCGTACCACGGCAGCAGGGCCTCGCTCACATCGCTGTCACGCAATCTTTATTCCCCGTAACGCGCCAAGACACTGGCCGCATCCCCCGCACCCCGCGTAAGATAGCCATAACCCAGCGCAGGACCAGATGGCCCGACCGACCACGCCCCAAACGCCGCCTAAATCGCGGATGCCCAGCCCGACCCGCCGCATGCGCGGGTTTGAACCGGCAGCAGGCTTTGTGAAAGAGCCAATCCGCGCCGTGGGCGAGGCGCGGGGCTTTGCCGTGGCCCGCCTCCTGACCCACTGGCCCGAGATTGCGGGCGAGGCGACGGCCCGCGTCACCCGTCCGGTCAAGGTGGGCTACGGGCGCGAAGGGTTGGGGGCGACGCTGACCCTGCTCGTCTCGCCCGCCCACGCGCCGATGGTCCAGATGGACCTGCCGCGCCTGAAAGACCGGGTGAACGCGGTCTACGGCTATGCCGCTATCTCTCGCATCACCCTGACGCAGACCGCCGCCACCGGATTTGCCGAAGGGCAGGCGCAGTTCACCCCCGCCGCCAAACCCGCCCCCCCACCGCCCGACCCCGGCCTGATCGCCAAAGCGGCACAGGTCGCGGCCCCGGTTCAGGACCCCTCGTTGCGCGCAGCCCTTGAAGCCATGGCGCAAAACATCTTAAACCGTCGCAAGACAACGGAAGGTTGATGATTACGATGATGACCCGCAGATATGGACTGATGGCAGCCGCCGCCGCAACCTTGGCAGGCTTCGTGCCCTTCGCCGCAAGGGCGCAAGACGCCCCAGCCGCCCCGGCAACCGAGGTTCCGGCCATCGAGGTCAGGGATTTCGCGATCGGCCCCGAAGATGCCAAGGTCAAGATGGTCGAATACGCCTCGTTCACCTGCCCGCACTGCGCCGATTTTCATGCCAACGTGTTCGACAGCCTCAAGGCCGACTACATCGACACCGGCAAACTGCGCTTCGAATACCGCGAGGTCTACTTCGACCGCTACGGCCTTTGGGCCGCGATGATGGCCCGCTGTGGCGGCGAGATGCGGTACTTCGGGATCACCTCGATCCTGTTCGACACCCAGCGCGAATGGGCCGCCTCAGATGATCCGAACGTCGTGGTCGGGAACCTGAAAAAGATCGGCCTGACCGCCGGAATGGACAGTGCGGCGCTGGATGCCTGCATGAAGGACGGCCCGATGGCCGAGGCGATGGTCGCCCATTTCGAGGCGAACATGAAGGCCGACGCGATCGAAGGCACGCCGACCCTGATCATCAACGGCACCAAACATTCCAACATGTCCTATGCCGACCTCAAAGTGATCCTCGACGCCGAACTGGCGAAGTAGGCGATGACGACCCCGCTGGACGGCATCCGCGTCATTGAACTGGCGCGGATTCTGGCGGGGCCTTGGGCCGGACAAACCCTGTCCGACCTCGGGGCAGACGTCATCAAGGTCGAAGCCCCCGAAGGCGACGATACCCGCCGCTGGGGCCCGCCCTACCTGACCCGCAACGGCGAGAAGACCGCCGCCTATTTTCATGCGACCAACCGGGGAAAACGGTCGGTGGTGGCCGACTTTACGACGGCTGAGGGACAGGCCCTGGTCCGCCGTCTGGTGGCCGACGCCGATGTGGTGATCGAAAACTTCAAGGTCGGCGGTCTGGCCAAGTATGGCCTCGACTGGCCCAGCCTGCACGCACTGAACCCCAAACTGATCTACTGCTCGATCACCGGGTTCGGGCAAACCGGCCCCTATGCGCACCGCGCGGGCTATGACTTCATCATTCAGGGCATGGCGGGGTTGATGAGCGTCACCGGCAGCCCCGAAGGCCAGCCGCAAAAGGTGGGCGTCGCGGTGACAGACGTGTTCACCGGAGTTTACGCCGCCACCGCGATCCTCGCCGCCCTCGTGCAGCGTGGGCGCACCGGGCAGGGTCAGCACATCGACATGGCCCTGATGGACGTGGCGACCAGCATCCTGGCCAACCAGTCGCTGAACTACCTCGCCACCGGCACGGCCCCCCGCATGATGGGGAACACACACCCCAACCTCGCCCCTTACGCGGTGTTCGATTGCGCGGATGGCTGGATCATCCTCGCGACCGGCAATGACGGCCAGTATCGCAAACTCTGCGTCCTGCTGAACTTGCCAGACCTGGGCACCGATCCCGCCTACCTGACCAACGCCGACCGCATCGCCAACCGCGCGGCTCTGACGGCCGCCCTGACAGCCGCCACGACCCGCTGGACCAAAGCCGACCTCCTGTCAGCCTGCGAGGCGGCAGGCGTCCCGGCAGGCCCGATCAACGACCTCGCCGAAGTCTTTGCCGACCCCCAGGTTCAGGCGCGCCGGATGAAGATCACGCCGGACGGTATGCCCGGCGTGCGATCGCCGTTTACCTTTTCGGATGCCGACCTGTCGCTGGACCGTCCGGCCCCGACCTTGGGCGAACATCAGCCGGATGCGTAGGGTGCGTGATATCACGCACCGCTTCACCACGCATCCGGACCCTTGCCCATGTAGCGCCGCGCCAGAAAGTCGATGAACGCCCGCACCTTGGGCTGGGTAAACCGCCCCGGCGGATAGACCGCATAGATGCCCTGCACCTCGACCGGCAAGCCCGGAATGGCCTCTTCGACCAACCCCTGCTTCATCGCGTCCGCATACAGGAACGATGGCAGATAGGCGATGCCCAGCCCCGAAATCGCCGCGTTCAACAGCGATTGCCCGTCGTTCACCGTCAACCACCCCGCCGTGCGCACTTGCCGCTTCTCGCCCGACGGCGCGATGATCTTCCAGACGTTGCCGTTGGCCTGATTGGAATAGTGCAGCAGCTTGTGGTCGTTCAGATCGTCGACTTTCATCGGGCGGCCATAGCGCTGAAAGTAACTGGGCGATCCGATCATCCGCTTCGCCGTATCGGTCAGCTTGCGGGCACGCAAGGAACTGTCCTCCAGCTCGCCCACCCGGATCGCCATGTCGAACCCCTCGCTGATTAACTCGACATAGCGGTTGTTCAGCACCATGTTCACCGTGATATCGGGGTACTCCAGCAGGAAATCCCCCAGGATCGGTGACAGCAGGTTCACCCCGAAATCCGTCGCGACCGAGATGCGCAGCAACCCCGACGGCGCCGACTGCATGGATGTGACCAGCGCATCCGCCTCACCCGCATCGTTCAGAACCCGCCGCGCCCGGTCATAGTAGGCAAGGCCGATCTCGGTCGGCGACACCCGCCGCGTGGTGCGGTTCAGCAACCGCGCCCCCAGACGCGCCTCCAGCGCCGAGACGTGTTTGGACACCGCGGATTTCGAGATGCCCATCTTCTTGGCCGCGTCGGTGAACCCGCCCTGGTCCACGACGGTCGCGAAAGCTTCCATTTCTGTCAGTCGGTCCATTGTTGTCCCCAAGCGATGCAGTCAGCAGTGATCAACTGTTATTGATCCTGAAATCAGGCAGGATCGCGGCGCTGGCGCGACCGATCCGGGGAATTGTCGAGGATCGTTCAAGGCATGGAAACGACCGGGCATCGGCGGAAAAGCTTCAAAAAAGTGTCGCCCTCGATCCGAACCTTATCCTTTTGCCTCGAAAGAGTTCCTGCGTTCCTGGGTCTGGAAAAGATCGCAGATGGTGACCAGATCGATCATGCCTTTCATGGCGGGCCGTTCTGCTGCTTTGGCCGCAACCATCGGCGGTGGGAACTCTGCCGCCGTCACGTCCGGCACCATCAACTCGCCCTGCCGCGCCAACGTCTGCCATGACGACAGATGGTTTGCCTTCGCACCGTACCGCTGCGCGGCTTCGTTCACCGTGACACCCGCCACCAGCGTCAAGGCACCATCCGGCCCTTCGCCGAACCCGACCAACGCCACCTCAAGGCTGGCGACGCCAACACAAAGCTGTGGAAAAGATTGGCAGGAGTTGGGGGACTCGAACCCACGACCCTCGGTTTTGGAGACCGATGCTCTACCAACTGAGCTAAACTCCTAGGCCTGCTTTGGGTGCTAAGCCAGCAAGCCGGGGAAATCAAGGGGAGAAGCGGCGCGGCATCGCGGGAAAACCCCGCCATTCTCCGTCGGTCAGACGCTTATCGGTCGATAGCACTGGGGCGGATTGGTCACAGTGTCGGTCGTTGTGGTGATGGTCACCCGATCTCCGCCAGCCACCGCTGTACGGACGGTCACGACACGGTCCGCCGGTGCGACCAGAACCAGTTCCACCGTCTGCACACCCCCTGTATTGGCCGGTGTGTTCTGTTCCACGATCTGCAGGATCCCCGGGGACACCACGCTGACCACCATCACCGAATGCTGCGGGTCGCCGCGCCCTTCTTCCTGCGTCGATCCGGTCACTCCGCCGCTTTCATCCGGGTTGGTCACATCGACGGTGATTTCGCGGAACCATCGGTAATTGTGAAACTGCAGGATGTCGCCCGCCTGGATCATGTTCAACTGGACGACCGTACCCCAGACGAACGACGCGTTGCGGCTGAAGTTCGGCGTCAACCCGCGCGACGAACAGCCGCCATTGCCGGTGATGGCATCTTCGACAAGGGTCCAGCATTCGCCATCGGAATAGCGTCCGTGCTGGCGTATGCAAAAGGCAATGGCATTGGCGGCGCTGTAAGCCATGACAAGAAAACCTCAGGGTGAAAACGGGTGACGATAACGGATTAAATCGAAATCTCATGATAAACCCGAATCTGCGTTTTGCCTAGGGGTTCCTTGCAATCCCAGGAAGCCGCCCAAGGTCGGTCCTACGGCACAATGCCTGCGGACTGGGAGGCGGGCCCGCTCTGCCGCTGCGGTATTCGGTGTGATCGGCTCGGGGCCCGATCGTTTCGGCACTCCGCACCGACCGGTCGAGCTTGCACAGCACCTGCCCTCGTTCCACGCCTTCCCGGTCGATGCCGCGCAGCAGAACGCCGACGTTGTCGCCCGCCTCGCCGCGGTCCAACAGCTTGCGGAACATCTCGACGCCGGTACAGACCGACTTGCGGGTGTCGCGAATACCAACGATTTCAACTTCACCGCCGACATTGATCACGCCACGCTCGATCCGGCCCGTCACCACCGTGCCGCGACCCGAGATCGAGAACACGTCCTCGATCGGCATCAGGAACGGCAGGTCGACCATGCGGGTCGGGCGCGCCGTCGATCTGGTCACAGGCGCGGAATTCGCCGAAATACTTGGTGATCGCCGCCGTCAGCGTCGTCTTGCCGTGGTCAACGTGGCCGATCGTGCCGATGTTGACGTGCGGTTTGTTCCGTTCAAACCTTGCCTTCGCCATGGTGCGGGTCCTTGGGTTGGGGGGCCGGCGGCGGCCCCAATCTGCTCGGGCGGGGATTTATGCCCGTTACCCCGGAAAATCGAGCCCTACTCTTGCGCGGGCACGGCGGGGGCCGGCACGGGGGGGGCAGGAACGGGGGCGACGGGAACCGGGGGGGCTGGCAGCGGGGTCGTCACCAGCACAGGCACAGCCCCCGGCATAGCCACCGCCCCCGGCACGGGCACAGCCCCCGGCACTGGCGCAGCCCCCGGCACAGGCACAGCACCGGCAGCAGGCACCTCCAGCACAACCGGAACCTCGTCCACCGCCGCAGGGCCACCCTTTTTCGGCGGCAGCCCGAACCATTCGGGGTTGTCAAGGAACCACTGCTCGACCCGTTTCGCGGCGTTATAAGACAGAATCTCCATCTGCTTCTTCTTGTTCTGCGTCAGACCGGACCCGACCACCGTCTCGGCGGATGTCTTTTCGAACACATGAAACTGCTTGCCTTCCGCGTTCAGCTTCAACCCCGCCGCATCGTCCCAGACGTTGGCCGTCACCACCAGAATCGACTTCGGCTTCAACACCACCGGCACACCGGGCGGGGCCAGCGCATAGCCTTCGACCGCAATGCCGATGTTGTACAGCTTGGTCCCGTCATAGCGGCCAAACCGGTCGTCAATCGCCTTGATCATCGCCGCTTCCCACTCGTCCGGCGTGGCGCGGCGCGAGATCGGCACCATCTGCACAGTGTCCGCCACCGCGATGTTCAGGCCCAGCGCGAAATCGCCCAGCGGAACCGGCGGCTCCATCAGGTCATTGGTCTGGCAACCCGCCAGAACACACACGCTCAACACCATCATCGCGCGGCGAAACAACTGCATCACTTACAACCCCGGAGCGGCAGGCAGCGCCGCCTGTTCCGCATAGCGCCAGCCCGGCCCCTGTGCAATCCCGTCACCTTTGCCGACGGCGGTCCCTGTCCTATATGTGACCGATGAACGGGAGCGTCCGATGAACGAACTGCGCAGCATAGGCAGAACCCTCGGCCCCCATCCCGCACGGGTCACGCTGTCGCCAGAACCCCTGGGCATCTGGGGTTCGGTCCGTGCCGGGCAGCGCAACGTGCTGGAACTGATCCCGGAAGCGGCGACGCACGAGCCGATCCTGTCGGGCCGCACCGGCAAACGCTGGCACATGCTGATGGACCCCGTCGCCTTGAAACAGGTGTTGCGCGACCGGGTCGACGATTACCCCAAATCGCTGGTGACCAAGCTGATCCTGGAACCGGCCATCGGTGACAGTCTGTTCGTGGCCGAAGGGGCCGAATGGCTGTGGCAACGCCGCACCGCCGCCCCGGTCTTTTCGCACCGCAATGTGGCAGCACTCGCTCCGGTGATGACGTTGGCCGCCGAACGCGCCGCAGACCGCATCGGGCGCTGCGTGGGGCGCGCCGTCGATGCCTTCGACGACATGGTGACCGCGACGTTCGAGGTGATTTCCGATGTGACCTTTTCCGAAGGCGCAGGCTTCGACCGCGCCTCGGTCCACAAGGCGATCGAAGGCTACATCAGCCAGACCGCCAAGGTGTCGCTGCTCGACATCCTCGGTGCCCCCGCCTGGGTGCCGCGCCCGCACCGGATGTTTCAGGCCTCCGCCATGCGCGACATGAAACGGGTGGCCGACAGCGCCATCGACACCCGCCGCGCCCAAGGGGCCAAACCGGTGCCCGACCTGCTGGACCTGATGATGGCGGGCGAGGACCCCAAGTCGGGCCGCCGCATGACGACGCCCGAGTTGCGCGACAACCTGCTGACCTTCATCGTGGCAGGGCATGAAACCACCGCGCTGACCCTGTCCTGGGCGCTGTATCTTTGCGGCTTCGATCCCGCCGTGCAGGACTCCGCGCGGGCCGAAGCGCAGGCCGTGCTGGGCTGCCGCGCCGCCGGGGCCGGCGATCTGGTCAACCTGCCCCTGACCCGCCGCATCGTGGACGAGGCGCTGCGCCTCTATCCCCCCGCCGCGTTCTTGTCGCGCACCGCCCTCAAGGCCGATGAACTCTGTGGCCGCGACATCCGCCCCGGCGATACGGTCGTGCTGCCGATCTACGCCCTGCACCGCCACCACGGCCTGTGGGCCGACCCCGACGCCTTCGACCCCACCCGCTTTGCCGACCCCAAAGCCATCGACCGTTTCGCCTACCTGCCGTTCGGCGACGGCCCCCGCATCTGCATCGGCGCATCCTTTGCCCTGCAAGAGGCGGTCATCATCCTCGCCACCCTGCTGGCCCGGTTCAAATTCACCCTGATCCCCGGCAAAGCCCCCAAACCCGTGATGATCCTTACCCTGCGGCCCGAAGGCGGGGTCTGGCTGGGGGTCGAGCGGGCCTGATGCGCTCTGAAATCCCGCTGCCCTTTCATCCCGGCCCGAACATTCTGGAGTTGCAGGGGCTGGCCCCCGCATGTTCACAGGGCTCAATTAAACCGGTTGTCCCTCGGAAATCCGCGCGGGGCCATCCGGCCTGCCGTGGACCGTGCCGCCAGCCATTCCGCAAGGTCCGGCTCGGTGCGGGTGCGCCCCGCAGGGTCTTTCCACGCCAACCCCTGCGCCAGCACAAAGGTCGTCGCATCCGACAGCCCGCCGTCCTTGTATTTCTGCATCCGCACGCCCTTGCCCCGCGCCATTTCGGGCAGTTCGGTCAAGGGAAAGATCAACACCTTGCGGTTGTCGCCCACCACCGCCACGTGATCCCCCGCCACACGACGGCACAGCGCGGTTTTCACCCCCGCCCCCAGCGTCATCACCTGTTTGCCCGCCCGCGTCTGCGCCAACACCTCGTCCGACAGCACCACAAACCCGTCGCCCGCAGTCGACGCGACCATCAGCTTTTCCCCGGCGCGATAGATCATCAGGCCCAGAATGTCGGACTCGGTCGGCAGGTCCACCATCAGACGCACGGGTTCCCCCATCCCGCGCCCACCCGGCAGGCTGTGCCCGGTCAGCGTGAAGAACCGGCCATTGTCCGCGACCAGCAGAATCTTGTCCGTCGTCTCGGCATGAAAGGCAAAGCGCGCGGCATCGCCGTCCTTGAACTTCTGCTCGGCGGTCAGGTCGACATGGCCCTTCAGCGCCCGGATCCAGCCCATCCGCGAACAGACCACCGTGATCGGCTCGCGGTCGATCATCGCCTCGTAGGTCACATCCTCGGCCAGCCCCGCCTCGGCCAGCAAGGTCCGCCGCGCGCCCCCCACAGCCGCCTTGCCAAACCTGCGGCGAATATCCTCCAGATCGGCGACGATCCGGTCCGATTGCAGATCGCGGCTGTCCAGCAGGTCCGCAAGCCCGGCCCGTTCGACCTGCAGCGCACCGCGTTCGGCCCGCAACTCCATCTCTTCCAGCCGCCGCAACGACCGTAGCCGCATGTTCAGGATCGCCTCGGCCTGCACGTCGGTCAATTCGCCCGCACCCTTGGCGGGCGGCATATAGTCGCGCTCGGACGTCGCCCGCTTGTGCGGCTTGCCCCAGCGTTCCGCGATCAGCGCCCGCTTGGGGTCGTCGTCATAGCGGATGATGTCGATCACCCGGTCCAGGTTCAGAAAGGTGATGATGAAGCCTTCCAGCACCTCCAGCCGCGCGTCGATCTTTTCGATCCGGTGGGTGGACCGCCGCTGCAACACGTCGCGCTTGTGGTCCAGAAACGCGCGCAGCACGCGCGGCAGACTGCACACCACGGGTTCGCGCCCGTCGATCAGCACGTTCAGATTCATCGAGAACCGGATCTCCAGATCGGAATTACGAAACAGCATCCCCATCAGCATGTCCGCCTCGACCGTCCGCGCGCGCGGTTCCAGCACGATGCGCACCTCGTCGGTGGATTCGTCGCGCACATCGGCCAGCAGCGGGATTTTCTTGGTGTGGATCAGATCGGCCAGCTTTTCGATCAGCCGCGATTTCGGCACCTGATAGGGGATTTCGCTGACCACGATCTGCCACTGACCGCGCCCCAGATCCTCGACCGCCCATTTTGCTCGCGTGCGAAACGCGCCGCGCCCGGTGCGATAGGCTTCCAATATGGCCGCCCGCGATTCGACGATCACCCCGCCGGTCGGAAAATCCGGGCCGGGGATCAGATCGACCAACGCCTCCAGCGACAGGTCAGGGTCGCGGATCATCGCCTGACAGCCAAGGATCAATTCATCGAGGTTGTGCGGCGGAATGTTGGTCGCCATCCCCACCGCAATCCCGCTGGACCCATTGGCCAACAGGTTCGGAAACGCCGCAGGCATCACCACCGGTTCTTCCAGCGTTCCGTCGTAATTGGGGCGGAAGTCTACGGCATTCTCGGCCAGCCCCTCCATCAGCGTCTCGGCAATCGCGGTCAGGCGGGCTTCGGTATAGCGGCTGGCGGCCGGATTATCGCCGTCGATGTTGCCGAAATTGCCCTGCCCGTCGACCAGCGGGTAACGCACGTTGAAATCCTGCGCCAACCGCGCCATCGCATCGTAAATCGCGACGTCGCCATGCGGATGATAGTTGCCCATCACATCACCGCTGATCTTGGCCGACTTGCGAAACCCCCCCGTCGCCGTCAACCGCAACTCGCGCATCGCATACAGGATGCGGCGGTGGACGGGCTTCAACCCGTCGCGCGCATCGGGCAAGGCGCGGTGCATGATCGTGGACAGCGCATAGGTCAGATACCGCTCGCCAATGGCGCGGGCCAAAGGCTCGGCCAGCGTGATCGGCTCGATCTTGGGGTTGTCAGAGTCATCGGACATGGATGTTGTGTAGTTGCGGCTGTGCCATCGGTCCAGATGCAAAAGCGGCTACTACAGGGACACAGGTTGGCACAGCGTGCAGATTTCCCCTCCGAATCCCCCGCGAACATGCTAAGGCTCGAAGCAGGCGTTAGTGATCGGGTGTTACATGTTCAGACTTACAGCGTTGTTAAGTGGTGTTATCTTCCTGGTGCTGCTGATTGGCGGGCAAGATCGTGGTCAGGTCCGGCAGGGTCTGATGGCCGCAGCGGTGGTCCCTGACGCAGCCCCGGTGATCGTGGCAGCCCCGGTCCCTGAACCCGACGCGACAGCCGCCGTGTTCGTCCCCGCCCAACCGGTCAGAACCGCCCCCGCAACACCCGAGGTGGTCCCGGTCGTGGCCGCCGCGGTCATCGTCGCAGAGCCCGAACCCACCCCTGACGCGCGCATCGCCTATGTCGATGCCCGGTCGATCAACGTTCGCGCAGGCCCTTCGACCGATCAGGACATCGTCGGTCGCCTGACACGCGGCGAGGCTGTTCTGGTGGTGCAGGCCCAAGCCAGCCCGAATGGATGGACCCTGATCCGCATCGAAGGCGACGGGATCGAAGGTTACGTCGCGTCGCGCCTGCTGACCGATCTGGCACCCTGACCGGTCGATGGCGCCAAAATCCATCCTGATCACCGGATGCTCGTCCGGCATCGGCCTCGATGCGGCGCGCGGGCTGCGGGCGCGCGGCTGGCGCGTGTTCGCCACCTGCCGCAAACAGACCGACTGCGACCGCCTGACCGCCGAAGGGCTGGAAAGTTTCCCGCTCGATTACGACGACGAATCGAGCATCGCGGCGGCGGTGGCAGAGGTCAGGACCCGCACCGGCGGCACGCTCGACGCGCTGTTCAACAACGGCGCCTTCGCCTGCCCCGGTGCCGTCGAAGACCTGCCCCGCGCTGCGCTGCGCGCGATTTTCGAGACCAACCTGTTCGGCTGTCACGACCTGACCCGTCAGGTGATCCCGATCATGCGGGCCCAAGGCCACGGCAGGATCGTCAACTGTTCCTCCGTGCTGGGTCTCGTCGGGATCAAATGGCGCGGAGCTTACGTCGCCACCAAATTCGCGATGGAGGGGCTGACGGATGTGCTGCGGCTCGAAATGGCCGACACGCCGATCAGGATCATCCTGATCGAACCGGGCCCCATCGGCACCCGCATCCGCGTCAACGCGATCCCGCATTTCGAACGCTGGATCGACTGGCAAAACTCGGCCCGCCGCGA
>JBBRVJ010000020.1:0-29381 GCA_038246975.1 Rhodobacterales bacterium
CGCGTCCTTCTGACAATGCTGCGGTATTGCCCCCCAGCAGCAGCGCCTCTTCGGGCTCTGTCGTGGCGTAGACAAAGATCGCGCCCGACGCCTCGAAGATGCGGGGGATTTCCACCCGCAACTCCTCGCGCAGTTTGTAGTCGAGGTTCGCCAGAGGCTCGTCCAGCAACACCAGCCCCGCCCCCTTGACCAACGCCCGCGCCAGCGCGCACCGCTGTTGCTGCCCGCCCGAAAGCTGCAGCGGTTTGCGGCCCAGCATCGGCGTCAGTTTCAGCATCTCCGCCGTGGCGCGGACCGCGCGGTCGATCTCGGCCTTGGATTTTCCCATCAACCGCATCGGCGAGGCGATGTTTTCGTAGACCGACATGCCGGGATAATTGATGAATTGCTGATAGACCATCGCCACCTTGCGGTCCTGCACGCGCTGTCCGGTCACATCGACCCCGTTCCACAGGATGCGCCCCGTCGTCGGCCTGTCCAGCCCGGCCATCAGCCGCATCAGACTGGTCTTGCCCGCCAACGTCGGCCCCAGCAGCACGTTCATCGTGCCCTTTTTCAGCGTCAGATCCGTTGGGTGGATATAGACTGCCCCGCTGACCACCCGCGATACAGACTGCAATTCAAGCGCCATGCCGCGCCACCTCTGCTGCAGGCTGAACTGCCTCCGAGTCCTGACTCGCCATGAACTGATCCAGCCCGGCAATCTGGTCGGCCGTCATCCGCAGCCCCAGTTTGGTACGCCGCCACACCACATCTGCCGCAGCCCGCGCAAATTCATGTTCCATCAGCCAACGTACCTCGGCCTCGGTAAGGGTCGCCCCGAAGTCACGGCCCAGATCGGCGATGCTTCCTGCGCTGCCCAAAACTGTTGCCGCCTGCGTGCCATAAGCGCGGATCATGCGGGCTGACCAATAGTCGGTCAAGAACGGATAGGCCTTGCGCAGCTTTTCGGTCAGGGCCGCCACCCCGTCATGCGGGAAGTCCCCGCCCGGCAGGGCAACCCGCGCCGTCCATTGCGGCTTGGCCTGCGGGAAGAACGGCACCAGTTTGGCCAGCGCGGACTCGGCCAACCGCCGATAGGTGGTGATCTTGCCACCAAACACATTCAGCATCGGCGCACCGTTCTGATCAAGGCTCAGCACATAGTCCCGCGTCGCCGCCGTCGCCGATTTGGCCCCGTCATTGTATAACGGACGCACCCCGGAATAGGTCCAGACGACCTCCGCCGCCGTCACCGGGCGCTTGAAATACTGGCTGGCGAAGGCGCAAAGATAGTCGCGTTCCTCGTCGGTGCAAACGGCGGCCCTGGGGTCGCCCTTGTGATCCTTGTCGGTCGTGCCGATCAGGGTGAAATCCTGTTCATACGGAATGGCAAAGATGATCCGCCCGTCCGTCCCCTGAAAGAAGTAGCAGCGGTCATGGTCATAAAGCCGCCGCGTCACGATATGCGAGCCGCGCACCAGCCGCACGCCTTCGGACGAATTGATCCGCGCGACCCCGCGGATGATGTCCTCGACCCACGGCCCGCCCGCATTGACCAGCGCCCGCGCCCGATGCACCGACCGGCCCTGCGGCCCTTCGGTCGTGACGGTCCAGTGATCCTCGCTGCGGTCGGCACTGATCACCCGCGTCCGGGTCATGATCGTGGCCCCCCGCTGCGCCGCGTCGGCTGCGTTCAGGGACACAAGCTTGGAGTCCTCGATCCAGCAGTCGGAATATTCATAGGCCTGCGAAAACCGGTCCTGCAAAGGTTTGCCAGCCGCGTCTTGTGTCAGATCAAGGGTCCGGGTTCCGGGCAGGATTTTCCGTCCGCCCAGATTGTCATACAGAAACAACCCCAACCGGATCAGCCACGCCGGACGCCGCCCCTTCATCCACGGCATGAGCCGCGACATCAACCTGCCGGTCGGGGTGTCGCCTTCGAACCGCATGTCGCGATGATAAGGCAGGACAAACCGCATCGGCCAGGCGATGTGCGGCATGGCAACCAGCAGCGTCTCGCGTTCCTGCAAGGCTTCGCGCACCAGCCGGAACTCGAAATACTCCAGATACCGCAGGCCGCCGTGAAACAGTTTGGTCGAGGATGACGAGGTTGCCTGCGCCAGATCGGCCTGTTCGGCCAAAGTGACAGACAACCCGCGCCCGACAGCATCGCGCGCAATGCCGCAGCCGTTGATCCCGCCACCTATGATGAACAGATCGGTCACTGCCGATCCTTGGCCGTCAGTCACGTCAGTCTCCCACCTGATGTGGCAGAACTTGTCGGGTTTCCGTCGCTTCGTCAAAGGTTTTCTTTCGTTTTTCCGTCAAATCGAACATTTCGAACATTGACGCGCGAGTTCTGCCGCTCAAGGCCCTGATACTGGGGCGCATTCCCTAAAAACGCGCATTTTCGCGCTGCGGCGCGGCATAATATTGCTGCATCTGCGCGGGCCAGTTTCCAACTTGATCGTGCGATCTACATCCCGGAATGTACAGGTGACAGCCGAAGACAAAGGAAGCCCCAAGTGGCGCTCAGCTTTCGCCAGACCGAGATTTTGGACATCGCTCGCAGTCAGGGGCGGGTCATCGTCGAAGATTTGGCCCAACGCTTCGACGTGACGCTGCAAACGATCCGGCGCGATCTGACCGAGCTGGCAGACGCAGGGCATCTGGACCGGGTGCATGGCGGGGCCACGCCGCGCACCGGGGTCAGCAACCTGGGGTATGAACAACGCCGCCGGATGAACGACGCCGCAAAAGCCGCGATTGCCCGCGCCTGCGCCGCCGAAATCCCCGATAACTGCTCGATCATCCTGAACCTTGGCACCACGACCGAAGCCGTCGCGCGCGCCCTGCTGAACCACAGCAACATCACGGTGGTGACGAACAACATGAACGTCGCCAACATCCTTGCCGCCAACCCCGGCTGCGACATCATGGTGGCGGGCGGAGCCCTGCGGCGGTCGGACGGCGGGCTGGTGGGGGAATTGACCACGCAGTTCTTTGAACAATTCAAAGTCGATTATGCCGTGATCGGCACCTCGTCACTGGACCGCGACGGCGACATTCTGGACTATGATCTGGCCGAGGTTCGGGTGTCCAAGGCGATCATCCGACAGGCGCGCAAAACATATCTGGTGTGCGACCATTCCAAATTGACCCGCTCTGCGCCTGCGCGACTGGCGTCCTTGTCCGAGATCGACGCGATCTTTACCGACGCGCCTCTGCCGCCCGATCTTGCCATGAAATGCGACGATTGGCAGACGCAGGTGCATATCGCCGAGTGAAATCGGGCGACCCCACCCCGGTCTGCGACCCTTGGTGGAAAGCAGGCGGATCACTGTGCGTTTCGGACCCCATGCTGCCGGCGCAACGCCTCGGCTGACTGCCGCACGACTTCGGCCACCTGCAGAAACTGCGCACCCAACGGGCTGGATTTGCGCCAGATCAGCCCGATGGATCGCGACGGTTGCGGGTCTGGCAGACGCGATATGGCCACCGATGCCGACCGGGTTTCGACGGCCACCGCCATGTCAGGGATCAGGGTGACACCGATCCCGGCGCTGACCATCTGCACCAGCGTGGACAGCGAACTGCCGTCCAGTAATTCGCGCGGGGCGGCGGAATTAAGGTTGCAGAACGACAGCGCCTGATCGCGGAAACAGTGACCTTCCTCCAGCAACAGCAACCGCATCTCGCGCAGCATGTCGCGGTTGGGCACAGGTTTGCCTTCGTCCACAGCGGGGCGGACCAATACGAAATCCTCGGAGAACAGCGCCACCTCGGTCATCGACGGCTCTGACACCGGCAGGGCGACGATGGCGGTATCCAACCGGCCCGCCGCCAGTTCCTGAATCAGTTTTGGCGTCACGGTTTCGCGCACATGGATGTCCAGCGCGGGGTTCATCTGCATCAGGTTGCCGATGATCGTGGGCAGCAGATAGGGGGCCACCGTCGGAATGACCCCGATCCGCAGCCGCCCCACCAGACCGCCTTGCGAGGCGCGGGCCAGATCCTCCAACTCGCCCACGGCGCGCAGAATGTCGCGGGCGCGCAGGGCGAAATCCTCGCCGAAGCTGGTCAGCCTGACCTGCCGCGCGCTGCGTTCGAACAGGTCGGTGCCCAGCGTTTCCTCCAACTCCTTGATCTGCATCGACAGCGCGGGCTGCGAGATGGCACAGGTTTCGGCGGCGCGGCCGAAATGGCCGTGCCGCGCAAGCGCCTCGAAATAGCGCAACTGTTTGAGCGTCAGGTTGTTCATAAGCCTGCCTTATCGTGACAATCAGAAAATCCGACTTAAACTAATCATGGAACCTTGATAAGGTTTTTTCAACAAGGATGGATTCGGAAGATTGGCGCGCAGGGCGATGTCCGGCAGATACGACGGCAATCTCCGATGACGACCTCGCAGCTTGATACACTCAGCCACGATCGGAGAGACCCATGGACGGAAATGACAGCGGCACGGGTGGCAAATGCCCGGTGATGCACGGTGCGGCCAAACAGGTCAAGTTTGCCGCGCGGTCGAACCGCGACTGGTGGCCGAACCAGTTGAACCTCAAGATGTTGCATCAGAACTCGGCCCTGTCCAACCCGATGGGCAAGGCGTTCAACTATGCCGAAGAGTTCAAGAAACTCGACATCGACGCGATCAGGCAAGACCTTGTTGCCCTGATGACGGACTCGCAGGACTGGTGGCCCGCCGACTTTGGCCACTACGGCCCGTTCTTCATCCGCATGGCCTGGCACAGCGCCGGCACCTATCGCACCGGTGACGGGCGTGGCGGATCTTCGTCGGGCACCCAGCGGTTTGCGCCCTTGAACAGTTGGCCCGACAACGTCAACCTCGACAAGGCCCGTCGCCTGATCTGGCCGATCAAGCAGAAATACGGCAACAAGATTTCCTGGGCCGACCTGATGATCCTGACCGGCAATGTCGCGCTCGAATCGATGGGGTTCAAGACGTTCGGCTTCGGCGGTGGGCGCGAAGATATCTGGGAACCCGAGGAAGACATCTATTGGGGCAGCGAAGATCAATGGCTGATCGCCAGCAACGACCCCACCAACCTGATGAACCGTTATTCCGACGCGCGCCGACTGGAAAACCCGCTTGCCGCCGTCCAGATGGGCCTGATCTACGTCAACCCCGAAGGCCCGGACGGCAACCCCGATCCGCTGGCCTCGGCGCATGACATCCGCGAGACCTTTGCGCGGATGGCGATGAACGACGAAGAAACCGTCGCCCTGATCGCCGGGGGCCACACGTTCGGCAAGACCCACGGCGCGGGCGACACGGCCCATGTCGGCAAGGAACCCGAGTCCGGCAGCCTTGAACAGCAGGGCTTTGGCTGGGCCAGCAGCTTTGGCACCGGCAAGGGCGTCGATGCCATCTCCAGCGGGCTGGAGGTCACATGGACCACCCGGCCAACCCAATGGACGAACGAGTACTTCGACCACCTGTTCGGTTTTGAATGGGAACTGACCAAAAGCCCCGCCGGTGCCCATCAGTGGATGCCGAAAGGCGGCGCGGGGGCCGGGACTGTGCCGGACGCCCATGACGCCAGCCGCCGCCATGTGCCGCAAATGCTGACCAGCGACCTCGCGATGCGGATGGACCCGATCTACGAGCCGATCTCGCGCCGGTTCCATCAGAACCCTGACCAGTTCGCTGATGCCTTCGCCCGCGCGTGGTACAAGCTGACCCACCGCGACATGGGTCCGCGCGTCCGCTATCTGGGGCCGCTTGTGCCATCCGAGGAACTGCTGTGGCAGGATCCGGTGCCGGATGTGTCCCATGTGCTGATCGACGCGCAGGACGTGGCCGATCTGAAGGCCAAAGTGCTGGTCTCTGGCCTGACGACGTCGCAACTGGTGTCGACGGCATGGGCCTCCGCCTCAAGCTTCCGCGGGTCGGACAAGCGCGGCGGAGCGAACGGCGCGCGCATCCGCCTTGCCCCGCAAAAGGATTGGGAGGTCAACCGACCGGCCCAACTGGCAGCCGTGCTGACCACGCTGGAGGGCGTTCAAACCGCGTTCAACGCGGCCCAAACCGGCGGCAAGATGGTCTCGATGGCCGATCTGATCGTGCTGGGCGGTTGTGCGGCCATTGAACAGGCTGCGCGGAATGGCGGGCACGATGTTGTCGTGCCGTTCACGCCGGGCCGCACCGATGCAACGCAAGAACAGACCGACGTCGAGTCCTTCTCGGTGATGGAACCCATCGCCGATGGGTTCCGCAACTACCTGAAAACCGAATACAGCCTTTCGGCAGAAGAGTTGCTGGTGGACCGTGCGCAGCTTCTGACCCTGACCGCGCCGGAAATGACGGTGCTGCTGGGCGGGCTGCGGGTGCTGGACACGAATTTCGGGCAGGCACAGCATGGGGTCTTTACTTCGCGGCCGGGGTCGCTGACCACCGACTTCTTCGTGAACTTGCTGGACATGCGGACGGTGTGGAAAGCGGCGTCGGACGCGAACGACGTGTTCGAGGGTCGCGACCGCAGCACCGGTGCCTTGAAATGGACCGGCACGCGGGTTGATCTGGTCTTTGGGTCCAACTCGCAACTGCGGGCACTGGCCGAGGTGTACGCCTGTGCCGATGCCGAGGCCGCGTTCGTACGGGACTTCGCGGCAGTGTGGACCAAGGTGATGAACGCGGATCGCTTCGATCTGGCCTGATCCGGGCCGATCTGCCGATCACCGCCCTTGAACCGGGCGGTAATCAAAGACCGGGAACCAAACGACAACGAACGGCGTTTCAGCGACATGAAGCGCCGTTTTCGATTTTTGGTACTGCATCAGTCGCCAAGAAATCGTCCATGGTGCGCAACTTGACCGTCGACAGGTTGCAGCAGCAGAGGGCCCGTGATCATTCAAGACCGAAACGGACAAAGTCCGACCAACAAAGCATGGCGCGGCTACAAGGAGGCAAACGGTGAAATGCCGTTTGCTCAGTGTTTCGTCATGTTGATCTCCGGCGCTCGACGGAGGCCGACGCGAATCATCGGACTGGCCGATCGGTCCATCCTTGTGACCGTTCGCAAAATGCCTTTGCAATCCTACTTTAGTGTTCCGTTGTCGCAAGACCGGATCCGGCCGATCTCTCTTGGCTGACGACCCTAGCCCCGACTCAGCGACAATCGCCATGACAGGTGCGATGACGCTGGCGAATCTGACGGACTTTCGGGTCAAACTGGAGGGACTGCCGTCCGGAGTCACACTCGATCTGTCGGCGGTGACGCAGATGGATACGGCAGGTGCATGGGTCATCGCCACTCTGCGGGCGTCCGTTTTGCAAAACGGCGGCAGTCTGACTGTCAAAGGCGCCAATCCGGCCCAGACCTTGTTGCTGCAAACTGTCACTGCAGCCCTGCCAAAGCCGGAAAAGCGCCGGAGGCGTCGGACGCACCATGATCTGGCCGATGGATTAGAGGTGTTGGGCAGCGCCGTAAGCGGTCTGGCCGCAACCGCTGCCAACAGCTTCGGCTTCCTTGGTCTTGTCATGACGCGGATTTTCGTCTCGATCTTGCAGCCCAGACGCCTCCGGGTGACGGCGTTGGTTAACCACATGCAGCAAGCCGGGATGAACGCCGTGCCCATCGTGGCGCTGATGGGATTTCTGATTGGCGTGGTGCTGGCCTTTCAAGGTGCCTCGCAGTTGCGACAGTTCGGGGCCGAGGTGTTTGTCGTTGACCTGATCGCGATTTCGATCCTGCGAGAACTTGGCATGCTGCTGACCGCGATCATCGTGGCGGGGCGGTCGGGTTCTGCGTTTACCGCAGCCATCGGGTCGATGAAAATGCGCGAAGAGGTCGATGCCATGCAGGTGCTGGGGTTAAATCCCATCGAACTGCTGGTCCTGCCCCGTGTTCTGGCACTGGTGATCATGCTGCCGCTTCTGGGGTTTATCGCCAGCCTTGCGGGGTTGTTCGGTGGCGGGCTTATGGCCTGGGTGCAACTGGGCATTTCGCCGGGCATGTTTCAGACCCAACTTCTGGCGAACACCGACGTGACCCATGCGCTTGTCGGCCTGTCCAAAGCTCCGGTCTTTGCGCTGATCATCGGGGTTGTGGGCTGTTACCAGGGGATGCAGGTCAAGGGCGACACCGAATCCCTCGGCAGCCGCACCTCGCGGTCGGTCGTGATCTCGATCTTTCTGGTCATCGTGTCGGACGCGCTGTTTTCGATCTTTTTCGCGGTCTGGGGGATATGATGGCAGGCGAACCCATTATTTCTGTCCGCAATCTGACGAACCGGTTTGGCACCAAAACGATTCACGAAGGGTTGAACCTCGATGTCATGCGTGGCGAGGTTCTGGGAATCGTCGGTGGATCGGGTACGGGAAAATCCGTGTTGCTGCGGACCATCGTCGGGCTGCAAAAACCCAAATCCGGTCGGATCATGGTTCTGGGAACCGATGTGCTGCAGGCGACGACGGCAGAACGCCATGCCGTTGAAACCCGATGGGGCGTCATGTTTCAGGATGGCGCGCTGTTCTCGGCGCTGACGGTGCGCGAGAATGTCGAGGCCCCGATGCGCGAAACTGTTGGCGTCGACGACGACACCCGCGCCGCGCTGGCCGATTTGCGGATCGCGATGGTGGGTCTGCCGGCAACCGCAGGCAATCTTTACCCATCGCAGCTTTCCGGCGGGATGCGCAAACGCGCCGGTCTGGCCCGCGCCTTGTCACTGGACCCGGAGATCTTGTTTCTGGACGAACCCACCGCCGGACTTGATCCGATCGGGGCGTCGGAATTCGACGCGCTGATCAAGTCGCTGCAAATGGCGCTGGGACTTACGGTGTTTCTGGTGACGCATGATCTGGATACGCTTCACGCGACCTGCGACAGGGTCGCGGTCCTCGCGGAGCGCAAGGTTCTGGTCACGGGAACCATGGCCGAGATGCTGCTGGTCGATCATCCTTGGGTTCATGCCTATTTTCATGGGCCCCGTGCGCATGCAGCCCAGCCCCAAAAAGAGGTAAACTGATGGAAACGCGCGCGCGCTACGTGCTTGTCGGGATCTTTTCACTGATCAGCCTTCTGGCGGCTCTGGGATTCATCCTTTGGCTGGCCAAGGTTGAACTCGACCGGACCTATGCACAATACGATATCCTGTTCGATACCGTGGCCGGCCTTGGAAAAGCCAGCGCGGTCCGCTACAACGGGGTCGATGTTGGAACTGTTCTGGACTTCGCGCTGGATCGCGAGGATTCATCGGTTGTGCGTGTCCGGATCGAGGTTTTCGCCAGTACCCCGATTCGCACCGATACGATCGCCACATTGGCATCACAAGGCGTGACGGGCGTGTCCTTTGTGGCTCTGGAAGGCGGCAACCCGAATTCTGACCGTCTGGTAAGGGTGCCCCCCGCCAACGTTCCGGTCATTCGATCGCAGCCTTCGGTTGTTCAAGGGCTGCTGGTGAGCGCCCCCGAACTTCTGGCGGAGGCCCAGTTGCTGATGCGGGACATTCGCGGTTTTACGACCAACGAAAACGGGCAGGCCATCGCAGGTATTCTGGCAAACGTAGAAAGTGCGACGGCGCGGGTCGATGAACTGGCCAACCGTACCGAGTCTTTCCTCGCCTCTGCCGAAACGACTTTGACCGAAGCGCAAGACGCGCTGGTCGAAATCAAGTCCACGTTCCAAAGCGCGAACACCCTGATGAAGGACGATGTGCCCGACATGATCGTCAGGCTCAGCGCAGCGGTGGATTCCGTCAAGGGGTCTGTCGCGGGATTTGAGTCTTTCTCGCAGAACGGCTTGCCTCAATTCACCGCTCTGGCGCAGGATGCCCGCAACGCGATTGCAAACATTTCCGCGCTGACCGACCGAATCAGCCGCGATCCGGCCCGCTTCTTTCTGGGCAATCAAACGCCCTCATACAGGAATTGACCGTCATGCCAGCAAGACGTCCCCTCCTTTGGTTCTTGACGCTGTTGATTGTCGGCGGCTGCGGCGCGCTTGGGGCGGTTTCGGATGCCAGCGCGCCGCTGGACGCTTACACGCTGTCGCCGCTCCCGTTGTCGGCAAAACCGGCAGGGGGCAGCCATCATCTGGTGGTCGAATTGCCAAGCTCTCCCGCAGAGGTGGCGACCGACCGCATCCTGATCAAGCCGACAGCCCTTCAGGCGCAGTATCTTCCCGATGGCGGCTGGACGGACCCTGCCCCGGCACTGGTGCAGACCTTGCTGGTCACATCCTTGCAGAATGTCGGCGGGTTCCGGCTGGTCGGGCGGGTTGGCGCGGGGCTGACGCCGGATTACACGCTGGTGACGGAACTACAGCAGTTTCAGGCCGAAACCTCGGCCACCTCGCCGATCCCTGTGACGATCAGGATCGGCGTCCAGATGACCCTGATCCGCGAAACCGACCGCGAGATCGTTTCAACCCGCCGGTTTTCCGCATCCCAGTCTGTCGCGTCGGACGCAACGATCCTTGTCATCGGCGGGTTTGAGACGGCGATGCAGAGCGTTTTGAAAGATGCGGTTGCATGGATCAGGGCGCAGGGCGGCTAACCGCCCTGATCCTTGGCGCTAGGGCGCAGGTGCCATCTTGTCTTGCGTCTTGGTGTCGAAATCCCCGGCATCGTGTCGTTCATGCAGTTGCAGGGCCGGATCACCGAAAGAACGGTTCACCATCCGCCCCCGCTTGACCGCCGGCCGCGCGTCGATCTTTTCGGCCCAGGCAACCAGATGGGTATAGGACGCCACATCCAGAAACTCGGCCGCCTCGTACATCCGCCCCAAGGCTGCCTGCCCGTACCATGCCCAGATCGCGATATCGGCGATGGAATATTCGTCGCCCGCAATATAGGGCCGCGCCGCCAGCAACTGGTTCAGCACGTCCATCTGCCGCTTGGCCTCCATTGTGAAACGGTCGATGGCATACTCGAATTTCTCTGGCGCATAAGCATAGAAATGGCCAAAGCCGCCTCCCAGATAGGGGGCCGACCCCATTTGCCAGAACAGCCATGACAGGCATTCGGTGCGGGTCGCATGGTCGGTTGGCAGCAGCGCCCCAAACTTTTCGGCCAGATACAGCAGGATGGCCCCGGACTCGAATATCCGCTGCGGCGGGGTGACCGAGTGATCCATCAGGGCGGGAATCTTCGAGTTCGGGTTGACGCCAACGAACCCGGAGCCGAACTGATCCCCTTTGCCGATGTCGATCAGCCAGGCGTCGTATTCGGCCCCCGCATGGCCCTGCGCCAGCAATTCTTCCAGCATCACCGTCACCTTGACCCCGTTGGGCGTGGCCAGCGAATAGAGCTGCAACGGATGCGAGCCCACCGACAGGTCCCTGTCGTGGGTGGCCCCGGCGATCGGGCGGTTGATATTGGCAAACTGCCCTCCGTTGGCAGCTTTCCATTCCCAAACTTTCGGCGGGATATAAGGGGCGTCTGACATGTCGGCCTCACATTCAAGGACAGGTAGTCGGAAAGCTAGTCCACCTCCGCCCGATTACCAAGGGGTCATGGGCCCGGACGGATCGCCGACACGGTATCCGAACGCTACGTTGCCGCCGGAACTGTCTGGCCACCCGCAAGGTCGCTGCGGCGTCAAGGACAAGACATAGGTCCGGCTGACACGGGGCGCGTGCCCGTCGCCATCTGTTTGCCCGAGCTTCGCCCGGGCATTTCCCACTTGTCCGGCCAAAGGGGCGCAATGGGATGTGGACCTCGGTTGCAGCGTCCAATACCCTTCAGGATGGAAACAAGGCAGGTTCAGCAAAATGAGTGACCGTTCCGTACCCGACATCATCTACACCAAGGTCGACGAAGCGCCGCAACTCGCCTCGGCATCGCTCTTGCCGATCATCCGCGCCTTTGCGGCGGCTGCAGGGGTTGTGGTGGGAACCAGAGATATCTCGCTGGCAGGCCGCATTCTTGCCACCTTCCCCGACCGCCTGACCAATGCGCAGCGCCAGCCCGACGATCTGGCCGAACTGGGCGAACTGGTGAAAACGCCGTTTGCCAACGTGATCAAGCTGCCCAACATTTCCGCCTCCTCGCCGCAGCTTGTCGCCGCGATCAAGGAATTGCAGTCGCAGGGTTACGACGTGCCGGATTATCCCGAAAACCCGGCCACCGCGGACGAAAAGGCAATTCGTCTTCGCTATGACGCGATCAAGGGTTCAGCCGTCAACCCGGTGCTGCGCGAAGGCAATTCGGACCGGCGCGCGGCGGTTGCAATCAAGAACTACGCGATGGCCAACCCGCATTCGATGGGGGTCTGGTCGCCTGACAGCAAGACCTATGTCTCGACGATGACCGGCGGGGATTTCCGCAGCAACGAAAAATCGGCAACCCTGACTGCAGCGCAGGCCGGCCTTGCCAGCATCGAACTGGTGGGTGAGGACGGCAAAGTGACCGTGCTGAAAGACGGCGTGAACTACCCCGCAGGTACTGTCGTCGACACAACCTTCATGTCGGTCAAGGCGCTGTCCGCATTCCTCGCCGAACAGATCGAAGGGTCGAGGAAGAACGGCGTACTGTTCTCGATCCACCTGAAAGCCACGATGATGAAGGTGTCCGACCCGATCATTTTTGGCCACGCCGTCATGCAGTTTCTGAAACCCGTATTTGACACATATGGCGATGCCCTGCGCGCGGCCGGAGTGAACCCGAACTCGGGCCTTGGCGCGCTGCTGGACGTTGTGGCCGACATGCCGCAGAAAGACCTGATCGAGGCCGACATCAAGGCCCTGATGGCCGACCGCCCGCCGATGTACATGGTGAACTCTGACAAGGGCATCAGCAACCTGCATGTCCCGTCTGACGTGATCGTCGATGCGTCAATTCCCGCACTTTTACGGGCCGGGGGCAAAGGCTACGGTCCCGATGGCAAGGCCGCCGACACCAACTGCGTGATCCCCGACAGCAGTTATGCCGCGATCTATGACGAGTGTGTCAGGTATTTCAAGGAAACCGGCGCGCTGAACCCGGCCACCGCAGGCACGGTGCAGAACATCGGCCTGATGGCGCAGAAGGCCGAAGAATACGGATCGCATCCGACAACCTTTGAAATCCCCTTTGACGGCACCGTGCGGCTGGTGATGGCAAACGGCGATGTGTTGCACGAACATGCCGTCGCCGCTGGCGACATCTGGCGGGCCGCATCCACCCGCCAGGCCCCGATCGAGGATTGGGTAAAGCTGGCCATCGCCCGTCAAAAGGCCGCAGGCTATCAGGCGATCTTCTGGCTCGACGAAACCCGCCCCCATGACGCGGAACTTATCAGATACATCACGCCGATCCTCGACGCGGCAGGGGTGTCCGAAAAATTCCAGATCCTCGCCCCGCGCGAGGCGACCCGTCTGTCGCTCGAAACGATCCGCAAGGGTGAAAACTCCATCGCGGTGTCAGGGAACGTGCTGCGCGATTATCTGACTGACCTGTTTCCGATCCTCGAACTGGGCACCTCGGCCAAGATGCTGTCCATCGTCAAACTGATGAACGGCGGGGGTATGTTCGAAACCGGCGCTGGCGGGTCTGCGCCCAAGCATGTGCAGCAGTTGATCGAAGAGAATCATCTGCGTTGGGATTCGCTCGGTGAGTTCTGCGCACTGGGGGAGAGCCTGAAATTCCTCGCGGAAACCAAAGGCAACGAAAAGGCACGGGTGCTGGGCGAGGCGGTAGATACCGCCACACATGGCGTGCTCGACCACAACAAGTCACCCGGCGGGCGGGTCGGCCAGACCGACAACCGCGACAGCCACTTCTACTTTGCGCTCTACTGGGCCGAGGCTTTGGCCGTGCAAACCCAGGACGCTGACCTCGCCGCCCATTTCGCGCCGATAGCCAGGGACTTGGCCAAGAACGAAGACAGGATCGTCGCCGAAATTGCGGCGGATCAAGGCAAACCCACCGATCTGGGCGGTTATTTCCACACAGACCCAACCAAGACCGAGGCGGTAATGCGCCCCTCGGCCACCTTTGCGCGGCTCATCGGCTGACGCAATCACCGGAATGGCAGGCAAGGGAGGCCGGAACCGGAGGGTTCTGGGTGCTGCGACAGAAGGCGCGGTCGCCAATGGATCCGGGTTGGCAGCGGGATCAGTGCCTGGGGCTGTGCACGCGCAGGACACCGACGGAGCGGAAAGAACGGTGGCAGAGGCCTGATCTGATTCAGCCGACAACCCTTGACGATAAGCAAGCAGGTACCCGCTTGCATTACCGCATCCTCGCTGTTTAAGCTTTGATTTGAGAAGGCATGGAAGGCTAAATGGCAGCATCGGCACCCCAGCAAGCAATTCAGCCAAGCCGCCCCGAGGCGATCAGGATCGAGGCGTTGCGCAAATCCTTCGGGTCGCTGGAGGTGCTGAAAGGCGTGTCGCTGTGCGCCTGTGAAGGCGATGTCGTCGCGATCATCGGCGGCTCGGGGTCTGGTAAATCGACCATGCTGCGCTGCATCAACTTTCTGGAAACCCCCACGTCTGGCCGCATCGTGATCGGCACCGACGAAATCGCTCTGCGCCCAGATGGCACGCCAGCCAGCCGCAAACAGATCGAGATGGCCCGGCGTCGGCTGGGGATGGTCTTTCAGCAATTCAACCTTTGGACGCACAAGACGGTTCTGGAAAACCTGATCGAGGTGCCGGTGCATGTGTTGGGCGTGCCGCGCAGCGAAGCCGTGGCGCGGGCCGAAAAGCTGCTGGCGCGGGTCGGCCTTTCCGAAAAATCGAACGTCTACCCTGCGTTCCTGTCGGGCGGGCAGCAGCAACGCGCGGCAATCGCGCGGGCCTTGTGCATCGAGCCGCGTGTCATGCTGTTTGACGAGCCGACCTCCGCCCTTGACCCCGAGCTGGTGGGAGAGGTGCTGAACGTGATCCGCGATCTGGCCGCCGAAGGGCGCACGATGATCCTTGTCACGCACGAGATGAAATTCGCGCGCGAGGTGGCCAGCCACGTGATCTATCTGCACAATGGCGTCATCGAAGAAGAAGGCCCGCCCGAGGCGCTGTTTGGCGCGCCGAAATCGGACAGGTTGAAACAGTTTCTGAAATCCGTCGGATAAGACGGAACAACCAAAAGCACAGGGAGTGCACAAATGAAAACACTGATCCTTTCCGCCATCCTCGCCCTGACGGCGACCATCGCCGCCGCCGAACCCGTCAAGGTCGGTATGGCCCCGGAACCCTATCCCCCGTTCGCCAGCGTCGATGCGGCGGGCACTTGGCAGGGCTGGGAAATCGAGATCGTCGATGCGATCTTCAAGTCGCAGGGCATGGAATACACCATCGTGCCCACCGCCTGGGACGGCATCATTCCGGCGCTGACGGCAGGGCAGATCGACACCATCATGAATTCGATGTCGATCACCGAAGAACGGTCGAAGACGATTGATTTCTCGGACAAGTACTACAATACTCCCACCGTGATCATCGCCACCAAAGGGGCCGTCGCCGCCCCCACCGCCGAGGCGCTGGCAGGCAAGATCATCGGTGTGCAGGTGTCCACCATCCATCAGGCCTATGTGGACAAGTATTTCGGCGCCACTGCTGCCGAGGTCAAGACCTATCAGACCCAGGACGAGGCGAACCAGGATCTGGTGGCGGGCCGGATCGACGCGATCCAGGCGGATTCGATCGCGCTGGATGCGTTTCTTGCGTCGGATGCGGGCAAGGCCTGCTGCGAACTGGTGGGTGCCGTGGCGGACGACAAGGCGATTTTGGGCTCTGGCGTGGGGGCCGGGGTGCGCAAAGGCGACGAAGCGCTTCGCGGTTCGATCAACGCCGGGATTGCGGCGATCCGGGCCGACGGCACCTATGAAACGATCACGGCAAAGTACTTTGCCTCGTCGATCTTCGGCGACTGATCGTCGCGCGACGCGGTCACCGCGTGACGTCGTTTGAACTTCTGGCGTTGTCGCCCCCCGGTTGGGGCGGCAACCTGCTGCGCGGTCTTGGCAATTCCGTGATCATCGCCAGCGGGGCCTATGCATTGGGCATCGTGATCGGAACTGCCGGGGCTTACGGCAAGCTTTATGGCGGGCCGGTCACGCGGGATCTGCTGGCGATCTATACCACCATCGTGCGGGCGGTGCCGGAACTGATCCTGATCCTGATCCTGTATTATGCCTTTACCGATCTTCTCAATCAGGCTCTGCTGGCCGCCGGGTATGGGCGCGTTCAGGTGTCGGGGCTTGTCGCGGGCATCGTGGTCCTGGGGTTTGTGCAGGGCGCCTATGCGACCGAGGTGCTGCGCGGTGCAATCCTTGCAGTGCCAGTCGGACAGATTGAGGCGGCGCGCGCGATGGGCATGCCGCCCCTGATGCTGGCCCGACGGATCACGCTGCCGTCGATGCTGGGCTTTGCCGCACCCGGGATGGCCAACCTGTGGCTGATCGCCACCAAGGATACAGCGCTGCTGGCGGTGGTGGGGTTTGGCGAGTTGACGCTGGAAACCCGGCAGGCTGCCGGGGCGACCAAGGCCTATTTCACCTTTTTCCTCGCTGCCGGGGGGCTTTATCTGCTGGTATCACTGGTGTCCGGGCGCGTCTTTGGCCGGATCGAGGTCTGGGCACGGCGTGGCGAGCCGGGGGTAGGGCGGTGAAGGCGCTTTTGCAGCCGCACCGGATCGTGCTGCTGGGTATCGCGGTGGCGCTGGTGGTCTGGTGTGTCGTGTCGATGCGTTGGGACTGGATTCCGCAATACCTGCCGCTGATCGCGCAGGGCATCTGGCGCACGATCTGGATACTGGCGGTGACGATAGTGCTGGGGTTCGTGCTGGCGGTCCCCTTGGGGCTGGCGCAGGCGGCGGGGCCGTGGGTGCTGGCGGCCCCGGCGCGGGCGTTCTGCACGGTAATCCGGGGCACGCCGCTGCTGCTGCAACTGTGGCTGCTGTATTACGGTCTGGGGTCCCTGTTCCCGCAATTTCCGTGGATCCGCGAAAGCGATCTTTGGCCCTATCTGCGGCAAGCCTGGCCCTATGCGGTGCTGGCGCTGACGCTGTCCTTCGCGGGTTATGAGGGCGAGGTGATGCGCGGCGCGTTCCTGAGCGTGCCGCGCGGGCAGTTGGAGGCGGCCAAGGCGATGGGGATGCCCCGCCTCACCATTCTGCGCCGCATCTGGCTGCCGCAGGCGGTGCAGCGGGCGCTGCCGACACTGGGCGGGGAAACCGTGCTGCAACTGAAGGCGACGCCTCTGGTCGCGACGATCACGGTCGTCGATATCTATTCGGTGGCAAGCCGGGTGCGGCAGGATACCTTTATCGTCTATGAACCGCTTTTGCTGCTGGCGGTGGTCTACATGGCGATCGCCGGTGTCATCGTGCTTGCGTTCCGCTGGTTCGAAGGCCGCCTGCCGGTGAAGGTTGCGTGAGAATAGGGCGTTCACGCGCCCTGCGACCGCCCGTAGCGATCCATCACCGCAAGCAAACGGTCGTGCGGCAGCGCGATGGATCGATTGCCGTCGCGCCCCGTCATCGTCTGGTTGACGACCATGGAATCGATGATCGCCTCCTCCGTCGCTTCGATGACCGCTTCATAAAGCGGGTTGAGGTCGGCATTGGCAAGCTGCTCGAACTGTCGCATGGCGCCGGGCGGCGCGGCATAGCCGGGTTCATTGGCGGTCGAGAAAGCCAGAAAGATGTCGCCGGAACTGTCGTGACCGATGGCCCCGGTCCGGGCCATGCCCATCGGCACGCGGCGGGCCAGCTTTTTCACCTGATGCCCCCCCAGCGGCGCATCTGTGGCGATGACGACGATGATGGACCCTGCCGGTTTGCCGCGCAACAGATCTTCGGGGATTTGGCTGCCCACCGGCGCGCCGAGGATTACACACTGATGCCGCAGACCGAAGTTCGACTGTACGAAAACACCCACGGTGCAGTCACGGCCCGCCACACGCACGATGCGCGAGGCCGTCCCGCTGCCGCCCTTGAAGTCATAGCAGATCATCCCCGTCCCGCCGCCCACGCTGCCCTGCTCCAGCGGCCCGCCACACGCGTTGTCCAGCGCCTCGAACACATGCGCGGCCGTCACATGGAAGCCGTTGATATCGTTCAGATCGCCGTCAAAGGTTTCCGCCGCCACCGGAAGACCCCAACTGTCGGTCAGGCCTTGCAATCGGGGAAACAGCCAGCGGATCGTCGCATCGCGGGCGATGCCGCAGGAATGCGTGTTGGTGATGGTTATCGGCATGTCGAGTTCGCCCGATTCCTCGACCCAGATCGTACCGGACATCTCGCCATTGCCGTTCAGCGCATAGAACCCGGCGGCGCAGGGAATGTGCAGACCGTCGTGCCCGCGCGGCAGAATCGCCGTGACCCCGGTCCGCACCGGACCCTGACCCACGACCAGCGGGCCGTCGCCCCGGATAATCGTCGAATAGCCAACCGCGACACCCGCCACATCAGTGATCGCATTCAGCGGGCCGGGCGTGCCCGGAAACGGCAGATCAATACCGCGCCCACGCAGGCGACCGGACGGGGTGGCGAGCCAATGGGGCGAGGGCGCTTCGGTGGTCATGGTGCATTTGGTTATAGCAATGGACTGGCTCTGCCGTCTACCCCGGCGCTATTTCATCAATCGGGGGAACATCCCCCAAGACCCCATGGTGCCAGTCGGCATTCCAGAGCAAATCCCCACTTTCGATAATCCGCCCTTCGAACTGGCATAGCTGCCCCGCTGCCGTCAGGCGACGCGGATCGTCGCTCTTGTGCTTGTTCTTGTCCTTGTCCTTGTCCTTGAACCGATGGCGGATCATGTCTCGATTTTGCAGACGGATCAGCATGGCTGCATCCTGCTCGGGATGTCCTTCAAACCCGATCTTTCATCAAGAACGCAGAGCGACGAGGGTCGATGCGATCATCCGGAATGGGACATCTACCCGATCCGTCCCCTGACCCCCCCCGTCTGCCCCCGGTCCCGCAGCAGGTGGTCCAGCACCACGCAGGCCATCATCGCCTCCCCCACCGGAACCGCCCGTATCCCCACACAAGGGTCGTGCCGTCCTTTGGTGATCAGGTCGACCTCTTCCCCCGCCTCGTTGACCGTCGCGCGGGGGGTCAAAATCGAAGACGTCGGCTTTACTGCGAACCGGCACACCACGTCTTGCCCGGTCGATATCCCGCCCAGAATACCCCCGGCATGGTTCGACTGGAACGCCAACCCCCCGGCCTCCATCCTGATTTCGTCCGCATTCCGCACCCCGGTCAGCGCCGCCGCCGCCATCCCGGCACCAATCTCGACCCCTTTCACCGCGTTGATCGACATCATCGCGGCGGCCAGATCCGCATCCAGCTTGCCATACAGCGGCGCGCCCAATCCCGCAGGCACACCCGACGCTACCACCTCGATCACCGCGCCCACCGAGTCATGCGCGCGGCGCAGTCCGTCCAGATAACCCTCCCACTCGACCGCCGCGACCGGATCGGGGCACCAGAACGGGTTCGCGTCGATCACGCCCGCATCAAACCGTCCCCGGTCAATGGAATGAACCCCCATCTGCACCATATACCCCGAGATTTTCAGCCCCGGCACCAACGCCGCCAGCACCGCCCGCGCCACCCCCCCGGCAGCCACCCGAGACGCCGTTTCACGCGCCGAGGATCGCCCGCCCCCCCGGTAATCCCGCAGGCCATACTTCTGGTGATAAGTGATGTCGGCATGGCCGGGCCGGAAACTGCTGGCAATCGCGCCGTAATCCTTGGACCGCTGGTCGGTGTTCTCGATCATCAACTGGATCGGCGTGCCCGTCGACACGCCCTCGAACACCCCCGACAGGATGCGCACCGCGTCGTCCTCTTGCCGCTGCGTGGTGAACTTGTTCTGCCCCGGTTTGCGCCTGTCGAGCCACGGCTGCAGATCGCTTTCGGTCAAGCCGATCCCCGGAGGACACCCATCCACCACAGCCCCGATCGCAGGCCCGTGGCTTTCCCCCCAGGTCGTCACGCGAAACAGATGGCCGAAGGTGTTGAAACTCATGGCAAGGCTCCCTTTGCAACCTGCATAAGCCAATCGGGGGCCACGATAAACCCCGGCCTACAGATCCAGCGCCCCCTTCGCGCGGCTGTCCAACTCGAATCCCGCCCATATGAACCCGCCATCCCCCTGCGCAGGCAGCGACACGGCCCGAACACGCAAAGGGCGGGAGGCAGATTTGCAACGAAGATGTGCCGGCATCCGGAAACGAAGAATTTTCGCCGAAAATTCTTCTCCGCTTAGAAAGCCTACCCCATCGTCTCAATACAATGCCGCCGGAACGCGCGTTTCAGCATGTCCAACTCTGCGCGCAACAAATCGATCTCGGCGCGCATGTCGTCCTCCATGGCGACCCCGGTGATGATCGTGAAATGCGCCAGCTTTTCGCCATTGCTCTTGTCGCGAATCAGAAAGGTTTGAACGCCTTCGCTCAGGACTTCAGCAGGAACCGGCACCCGCACCGCCCACTCACCCGGACGATCCGCAACCGCACTGACGCTGACGCCCGGCAGAAGGGCATCGAGCAACACCACTTCCAGCGCTGGCGCCCCCCCCGTCGCGCGCAGCACACCTTCCCACACACCGGCGCGAATCCGCGTCTTGACCAAACTTGTCCCGCTCATCATCGCCTCACAGTTCCGCGCGGGGGCGACGGCTGAACGTCACGTCGCGCAGAATGATCTGGTTCATTTCCGGCCCCTCGAAAATCAGGTCCACCCACAGTTTCTCGACCCGTTTCTCGTTCATCTTGGAATAGGCCAGGTCGAATTCCACTGCCACCTCTTCGGCGTTCAGCGGCAGTTCCCGCACGATCTGTTCCACGTTCGGCCCGTGCTTGATGTTCAACCGCGCGAAAATTTCCAGCGGCTTTTCCATCTCGACGATCACATCCATCCGCAGCAGATGCTTCAGTTTCAACCCGCGCGCGCCCTCTTCCGGCAAGTCGATCACCAGACTCAGGAACGATCCGTCAAACCGGAACACGTCCATGCGGAATCCGAAGGGTGCAATATCGGTATCGCGCGTGTTCCTGATCTGGCGCACCGTCAGTTCCGACCGGCGGCAGTCGTGAAACAGGGTGGAGCCGTCGCAAATCGCGGCCTTGCCGGGAACGGATGAAAATCCGGGAACCGGAATCGGACCCTTCCACAACACCGGACGCCATGCCCAATCGGTGCCCATCGGCTTGCGGATCACGTTCGACCCGATCACCGGCAGCGCCAGCCGATGGTCCGCCAGATGGATCACCCGGTCCAGATTTCGCCGTAACGCCCGCGCGCGCCCGCGCAGCGACCGCAAGGTTTCATAATCCGCCGATCCGGCCAGATCCCCGGCCTGACTCCAGCGCCGCAACACGCGCTTGTGCAAGAACCTGTCGATCAGCCTTGCCATCCGTCCTGCCATCGCTTCGTCTCCATGTCATCCATCGATTGTTGAACAGATGGAAACAAAACAAGTTATCGCCGCTTTCTGTTAACGACTCCACCCCATACACCGACCGAACGGCCAAAAAAGGTCGGTTCTGCTCAATTCCTTTGCCTCAAGGTGCCGGATTGGCCCGGCGCAGCGCCACCAGCGTCGCGTCCACGATCTTGCGCCCCGCCGACGGGTCCAGCGGCGCACCTGCCGCCCCGTTGGCCGAAACTGTCACCAGCCGCCCGCGCACGCCCAGCACCGCACGCCAGTATTCGCCCGCAACCCGGTCAACGACGTGAATGAGATACGCATCAGCGACGCCGACGGCCGCCACGACCTGTACATCGCCGGCCCGCCCGTCGCGGCTTAGCGCCGCGCGCCCAGGTTCTGACAAGAAATACCCGGTCAGCGCCGCGCCCCCCGCCGCCATCGCCCCCGCCGACGCCGCAGGGCCGACCGAGACGGTGATCAGCGCCGGTGCTACCGTCAGCGCCGCCCGACAGCGGCCCATCAGAACCACCGCCGTATCCGCCGTCTGTTGCCCGGCCCCATGGTCTGCGCAATATCCAAGCGGCCCTGCCACCTGGATCGCCCCCCCCAGAACCGCAGTCGGGCGCTGCATCAGCGACGGCGGCACCTCTTCGCATCCGCCCATCGCCAGCGTCAGGCCGATCACACCGAGCAAACGGCGAACCCTCATCCGGCCCGGGGCCTCAAGCCTGATCGATATCCGCTTTACCATGGTACAGACTCAGCATCCTTCCGGGGCAAACGTTGCCCGCCCCACCGATACGGCGGGAGGCAGCAGTGCGGCAAGACCAACCTGAACCGTACCAACGCCCCTGAGGGCAATACACCGCAAACTTATGGCCCGGACTTCAGGTTGCTCTGTCTGACCTCCTGTCGCTGGCCGACATACGCAAACAGATCGTCTTTGCCTTCCCCTCACTGTCCCGAAGGTGTTTGCGGCCCCCGCTTTGACTGGGCAAAGGGGCTCGTTTGACAAGCGCAACCGCAGGCCTTGGCAGACAGCATCACAGCAGTCTAGGGTCGTGCATCCTTGCAAAACAGGCTGCAACCCATGCCCACCCTGCCCTGGATCGCCGCCGCCCTGTCGGGTCAACCCGACCTCTATGCCGCGCTGCGCCAAGCCTGCCGCGACGGTCCTGTGCCGATGGCCGCGCTGATGGCAGTTCTTGATCGTGAAACGGCGGCACGACTTGCCTCGGTCGATCCTGGCCTGTTGACCGCGATCATGCGCAAGGGAGCAGGCGGTCCTGCTATCCCCTCGGCACCTGCGCTTCGTGCCCATCTGGCTGGTCTGGTTCCCGCACCCCTGTTCCGACCTGACCCAGCCCATACGCCGACCATCGCCCTGCTGACTGCAGGCCAGCACGCCGACATGCCCGCCTTTTCCGACCGGGCGTTCGAAGCCTGGTTTGCCGCGCGAAACCGGCGCTATGGTCTTGGGGCGTACGGAGAACACCGCACGGTTTATGAAACTGACCAGTTCGCCGATGCCGCCTCTCCCGAACGCCGGACCGTGCATCTGGGAATCGACGTGTTCGCCCCCGCAGGCACCCCGATCTACGCTCCCATCGCCGGCCGCGTGCTGTCGGCGACTTACAACGCCGACCCACTGGACTATGGCAACACTCTGATTTTGCAGCACGACGGACCATCCACGTTCTTTACGCTGTATGGTCACCTTGCCCCGCTGACACTGTCAGTCGGCCAGATCATCACCCCCGGCCAACCCATCGCGCGCCTTGGCGATTGGCCCGAGAACGGCGGCTGGGCTGCACATGTGCATTTTCAGGTCATGTCCGACATGCTGTCGCAAAGCGGCAACTTCTTTGGGGTAGGCCACGTCAGTTTGCTGGACGTGTGGACCGACATCCTGCTTGACCCAAACCTTATCCTGCGAATTCCAGAGGCGAAATTCCGAGTGTGACCACAGCAGGCCACACAGCCCCACCGTCGGCGAAGAAGATTGTTGATATGCTGCGTGAAGACCGGGCCTGTCATGGGCTTGCCTTTCGGTGGTCCGCCTGCAAGCATCGGCGAGTTATACTTTTTCCTTGGTGAGGTTGACGATAAGTGACGTTCCGTTTCATCCATACCGCCGATCTGCATCTGGATTCGCCGCTGATCTCGCTGGCCCTGCGGGACCCTGATCTTGCGGCCGAAGTGGGCGTCGCCAGCCGCACTGCGCTTGGCCGGATCGTTGATCTGTGCCTGGCCGAGGCGGTCGATGCCTTGCTGATTGCGGGTGATTTGTGGGACGGGTCGCAAACATCGGCCAAGACTCCGCGATTTCTGAAACAGGAGCTGGCCCGGCTGTCCGATGCCGGCATTCGCAGTTTCATCTTGCGCGGCAACCATGATGCGGCGTCGAAAATCAGCCGCGAGTTGGAGCCGCCGCCGCTGTGTCATGTGTTCGGAACCAAGCCCGGCACCGAACGCTTCGAGGTGGCAGGCCACAGCATCGCCGTGCACGGGCTTTCTTTTGCCGAAGGCGCAGTGCCCGAAAGCCTGTTGCCGCGATACCCTGCACCCGCGACGGGGGCCTTCAACATCGGGATGATGCACACCAGCCTGAATGGCAGCATGGCGCATGATGTCTATGCGCCCTGCCGGGTCAGCGATCTGGATGCGCACGGCTATGACTATTGGGCGCTGGGCCATATCCACAAGCGGGCCGCGTATCTGGGCCGGGCGGCGGTGGTGATGCCCGGCATCCCGCAAGGCCGCGATATTGGCGAGGCGGGGACCATGTCGGTCACGCTGGCCACCTTCGGCGATGACGGGCGGCTGACGTTGGAAGAGCGCCCCGTTGCCGCGCTGCGGTTTGACCGGCTGGCGGTAGATCTGACCGGGCTGCAAGACTGGGGCCAGGCGGTGGCGGTGCTGACCGGGGCCATTCGCGCCACGGGGTCGGCGAGCCGCCCCGAGGATCATCTGGTGCTGCGCCCGCATTTGACGGGCCAGACGCCGCTGGCCTTTCGCATTGCCCGCGATCTGGACCAGCTTCGCCAGGAGGCTGTTGCCACTGCTGAAGGGGTGGCTGGCCTGTGGATCGACAAGGTGGAAAACCGCACCAATGCAACGGGTGCGGTTGAAACCCGTCTGCCCGCCGATCTGGTGGCGATCGTCACCGCCGATCTGCCCAACGATCCTGCGTTGATGGCAGCACTGACCGATCTGGCCCGCGATCTTGTGAAGGACCTGCCGCCCGAATTGCGCAACCTGCTGGGCGACGACGAAGACACCCTGTACGCCCGGTGCGCCGCTCTCCTGACGGAAGGCACGGCGCAGCTTCTACCCCGGCTGACCATGGCCGAGGGGGGCTGATGCGGCTCGACCGGCTGGACCTGACCCGCTATGGCCGATTCACCGATGCGCGGCTGGACTTCCCTCCCCCCGCATTGGGCGCGCCCGATCTGCATGTGATCTTCGGCCCGAACGAGGCGGGCAAATCCACCCTGTTCTGCGCCTGGCTGGACCTGCTTTACGGGGTCCCCCTGCGCACGCGCTATGACTTTCTGCACCCTGGCCCGACAATGCAGATCGGCGTCAAACTGACCCACGCGGGTGGCGTGCTGGAAGCTGTGCGGCTAAAGCGCAACGGCCCCAGCCTGCAAGACGCCAACGGTCAGGCCCTGCCCGAAGCGGTGATGCAGGCGGCATTGGCAGGGCTGGGGCGCGACGGCTACGCCGCGATGTTTTCGCTTGACGACGACACATTGGAACAAGGGGGGAATTCCATCCTCGCCAGCCGGGGCGATCTGGGAGAAATGCTGTTTTCGGCAAGTGCGGGTCTCGCGGGGCTTGGGCCGCAGTTGGAGGGCATCCGCCGCGACCTTGACGCGTTCCACAAGCCGCGGGCGCGCACCTCAACTCTGAAGCTGGCGAAAGACAGGCTACAGGAGTTGGATCGGCAACGGCGCGATCTGGACACCACGGCAAGCGCTGCACAAAAGCTGCAACGCGATGTGACAGCGGCCGAAAAGGCTTGGGCCACGGCGCGGCAGGTCGAAACCTCCGCCGACGCCGCACTCAAGGCGATTGCGGCGGCACTTGCGGTTTTGCCGCAGCAGGCCCGGCTGGCCCGGTTGCAGGCCGAGATTGCGCCGCTGACCGATCTGCCCGAGGCGACCGAGGCGGACGAGCGTGATCTGCAAGACATGGAACAGATGCTGCACGGGCTGACGGGCCAAACGGCCACGCGGGCCGAGGCGATGGGCGAACTTGAACGGCGCTTGGCGGACTTGCCGCGCGATCCGGCGATCCTGCCGTTGGCCGAACAGATTGGCGCGGTGGCAGGCCTGCACCCCTTGCATCTGGCCGCCCTTGCCGACCTGCCCCGCCGCCGCGACAGGCTGGCCGAGGTGACGGCCGATCTGGCCCGCCGGATGCTGGCGCTTGGCCTTGCCGCGCCCGCAGCCGACCATGCCCTTGCGCCGTCGCTGTTGGCCCGGCTGCGTGCATTGGTGGTGCGGCGGGATGTGGCGGTGCAGGCCGTGGCCCTTGCGCAAGACGAGGCTGACAAGGCCGAAACCCGGTTGGCCGCCGCGCGGGAAAGTCTGGGCGATCCGGCCCCGGCGGAGGATTTGCAAAGCCTTGGCCATCTTGTCGCCCGCCTGCGCCAAACCGACCCCGAGGCGTCGCGGACACGCGCCTTGCAGGACTGCGCCGTGCGGGACGCCGAACTGGCCCATGCGCTTCTTGCCATGGCACCGTGGCGCGGCACGGCAACCGACCTTGCGGCATGTGACGCGCCCGCCCCTTGGCAGATCGCAGCGTGGGACGCCGCCGACCTGACCACAGCCCGCGCGCTGCACGACGCGCAAGATGCGCTGGACCGCCGCCGCGCCGATCTTGCCGCCGCGCGGCACGTCGCCGCCGACCCGACCGGCACGCCGTCGCTGACCGAGGCCGCACAGGCACGCGCCCTGCGCGAGGCGGCATGGGCCACACACCTGGCCCGGCTTGCGGCCGACACCGCCACAGCCTTTGAAACCGCCCTGCGGCTGGATGACCGGATCACCCTGCAATTGGCCGAGGCGATTGCCGCGGCCCGACGTGCCACCGAAAGCGCGCTGGAGGTGGCCCGGATCACGGCAGAGGTGTCACAGGCCGAAACCGCGTGGCAGGACCGGCAGTCCGACCGGCGGGCATGGGAACAGTCGGTTGCCGGTTGTGCCGTGGGGCTTGGTCTTGCCGGGGCAGGGGTAGCCGATCTGCGGGGCTGGCTTGGCTTGCGCGACAAGGCGCTTGCCGCCCTTGCGGCCCGCGATCTGGCGAAAGGCGCGCTGACCCGTACAGAGGCCGCCGTGGCCGACGCGGCAGGTCATCTTGCCACTGCGATGACCCTTTCCCAAGACCAAGGTTTTGCCCCGCTGATGGCCGAAGCGCTGGCCCGGCTCGATACCGCGCACCAAAGCCGGCAGACTGCACGACGGCTGGTCGAGTTGCGCGCCGATGTGACCGACCGCCAGGCCAGCCTGACCGCAGCCGCGCAAGCGCTGGCGGATTGGCGGCAGGATTGGCAAGCGGCCCGAACCGGCGCGGCCCTTCTGAGTGTGCCCGATGCGGATGCGGGTCTTGCCACCCTGCTCGACGATCTGGACCACCTGACCCGGCAGGAACTGGAACGCGCCGAACTGGCCGACCGGATCGCCAAGATGGAAGACAACAGCCGCGCCTTTCACGCCGCCGCCGCGAACGTGTTTGCGGCCCTGTCTCTGCCAGACGCCACCGCCTGGTCAGGCATCGGTGACCGGCTGACAACGGCGCAACAGGCCGAGCGTGACCAGGCCCGGATCACCGCCGACCTTGCCCGCGACCTTGCGGCGCAGCAGGCGGATCAGGCCAAGGCCGATACGCAGACCGCGCGCCGTACGGCCTTGGGCGACAGGCTGGCATGGTCCGGCCAGGGCGCTTTGCCCGATCATCTTACCGCCTGCCTGCGCGCCAGCCGCCTGCGCCGCGACATCGCCGAACTGCTGGCAGAGCTAGCACACCACCCCACTCCCACGCAAAACGCCGAAACGCTCGATGCTGACGCGGCCCACCTGCAAGATGCGCAAACCCTTGCGCGGTCAGACGCGGAGGCGCGCTTTGCCGACCTGACCGAAGCGCGGCGCGCCCTTGCTGCCATCGGTGGTGACGATGCCGTGGCACGGTTGGCCGCCGAACGTGCCAACCTTTTGAACGAGTTGCAGGATCAAGCCCGTGATCATTTGGCAAAGCGCTTTGGCCTGATGGCGTTTGAACAAGGTCTGCGGCGCTATCGCGATGGCCACCGCAGCGGCATGCTGGCCCGCGCGTCCGATGCCTTCTGCCACTTGACCTGCGGCGAATACACCGGCCTTGCCGCCCAGCCCGAAGGCACGACCGAAGTGCTGGTGGCCTTGCCCGGCAAAGGGGGTTCAAAACTGGCCACCGATCTGTCCAAGGGCACGCGGTTCCAGCTATACCTTGCCCTTCGGATCGCTGGATACTATGAGCTTGCGAAATCCCGCCCGCCCGTGCCGTTCATCGCCGATGACATCATGGAGACGTTTGACGACGCCCGCGCCGCGCAGGCCTTTGCCCTGCTGGGGTACATGTCGCGCAGCGGGCAGGTGATCTATCTGACCCACCATCAGCATCTGTGCGACATTGCGGTGGCGACCTGTCCGGGCGCGCAGGTGGTAGATCTTCGGAACTTGTGAGTGATGGCGCGAAGGAATTCGTGGCGGAAAGAGGAAGTTGCGTCAACAAAGGCGTCCACATCCTCATCGGTGATGCCCAGCAGCGGCAAGTCGAAATCTCCGGCCAGCAGGCTTGTGATATCGTCGCGCAGCATCGCCTCGCCTCATGCGCCCAACAGGGCTTGGCATGCAGAAAGCCCTCAGGGTGAATTTTTCAAACCAGTCCAGTGCAAGGGTGGCCCAGCCTTCAGGGATAGCATCCCCGCCAGCGTGCAGCGCTAACCCAAGACTTGCACCGGGCAGGCACGAGGTCCATCTGCGTCGCTGACAGGTGCCATCCGAAGTAAATCTGTCAGGCCGTAACGCCGTGCAGCCATCGGTCTGGCGCCAGACTTGCAGAGCCTCGAACCCGTCACTTTGTGCGATGCCGGGTGCAAGGGTTCGGCCCTCCAGCGGGACCGTCTGGTCGCTCCAGCCATGGGTGTGCAGCGGGCGCACCGGGCCTGCGCACATGGTGGGTTCGCGGCGCCAGAACCTGCCCGAAACGGGGGCATAGGCGGCGAGAGCCTCGGGATGGGTGCAGGCGGCGCTGTTGCACAAATCGCTCGATGGCCGAGGCTGCCCTGTCCCCGAACAGACTCATCCCATGACTTCAGTGATCGGCGTTCCGAGCGCGGTGAAGCCGTTCAGCATGGCCATGCGGATCTGGAACCCGGCCACCTGACGGTCCAAGTCCCGAGCGGCCAGACGTTGGCCCCGCAGTTTGACACAGTGGAACGTGTCAAAGACTTTGAGACATCCTGGTTTTGAGTTTAGGCTTGGGCTGGTTCGGTTTGCTTTGGCGGGTTGATCCAGACAGCCGTCGGGATTTGTGGTGGTTTCGGGCGTTTGCGGACGAACCGCTCGGGTGTGCTTAGGGAACGTCTGATAAACGCGTTCGGCTGGGCCGAGATGGCAGCCTGATCGGTTTGGAAGGTGCGAAACGGTTTTTGGCAACTGATTTCGTTGTTTTGGCCCGCCTTTGGGCGGCTTGGTAGTCCGCTCTGAATAACGCCATCAGACGTGTTCACCCGCATTCCCCAAGTAAATCTGTGATTTCGCTGTCCTGAGCTCGTTATTTCCTATATAAATCATAGTGTTGATGGCTGAGAGGGGCGTGTTTTATGGATCACCCAGAGGGTGCGGGTTTGGATCGGGGTGATCGGGTCGATTTCGACCGCCGCGTGCGGCTGGAGTTCCGGGGTGCGCAGATCAGTTCGGACGGCGGTTTGCTGGTGATGCGCGAGCTCGATGACGCGTTCGGGCTGTCGGGCCTTGCGTCAGAGGCGCTACGCGATAACCGCACCGGCAAGAACACCGTC
>JBBRVJ010000021.1:0-28710 GCA_038246975.1 Rhodobacterales bacterium
CAGGTTCAGGGTCTGACGGTTGCCCGTGGGCGATCAGGACAGCATGGGTCATCCGGGATAGCGCCGGTTCGCCTGACGGAAGACACCGCCGTCGACCCGTCGCCGCGACGGCGTGGCCGCCCCATTGGTGGCGGCGTCGCCCGTAAAAGACGCTGTGCCTGCGGGTGCGGCGGCGGCTTGGGTCATGTGGGATAGGGCCAGTTCGCCTGACTGAACGCGCCGCCATCGACCCACAGGGTCTGTCCGGTGACAAAGGCGGCAGCGTCCGAGATCAGGAACAGCAGAGGCCCGGTCAGGTCGTCTGGCGTGCCGACCCGGCGCAGGGGGGTCACAGCAGCCCAAGTGGCCGCGTAGTCGCCCGCCTCTGACGCGGTGCGGTCCGTCGCAATCGCCCCGGGCGCGATGCAGTTGACCCGTATGCCGTGGGGGCCAAGCTCGGTTGCGGCGACCTTGGTGAACTGTTCGATCCCACCCTTTGAGGCGGTGTAATCGACCAGCCGGGGAAAGGCGTGTTTGTTGCAGCCCGATCCCAGCGTGATGATGCTGCCACCATGGCCCGCGGCGATCATCGCCCTTGCCGCCGTTTGCGTGTTCAGAAACGTGCCGCGCAGGTTGGTGGCCATCACGGCATCCCAGCGGTCGACAGGCAGGTCCAACAGGGTGCTCCACGTCTGGATGCCTGCGTTGTTGACCATCACCCGGAGCGCTTTGCCGGACCAGGCGGCGGCTTCGGCATGGAATGCCGCGACATGGTCGGGGTTTCCGGCGTCACTTTCCCAGGCGCGGGCGCGACAGCCGGCGGCGGTCAGGTGGTCGGTCATGGCTATGGCTGCCTCGGTCTGGCCAAGATGCGTGAAAGCCACGTCGTAGCCCGCATCGGCCAACGCCAATGTCAGGCTGCGGCCGATGGCGCTGACGCCTGCGGTGATCAGGGCCAGCACGTCAGGCAGCCCATGTCCGGCCCAGCAGGGACAGCCAGTTTTCATGCGCCAGTTTGCGGATCAGGGCATCGGGATAGCCGCGGTCCTTCATCGCGGTCAGCAGTTTGGGCAGACCCGCCACGTCCTTGATGTCCTGAGGCATGGTCGCACCGTCGAAGTCGGACCCGAGGCCGACGTGATCTTCGCCCAGATAGCTGATCATGTGGTCAAGGTGGTGCAGCATCGGGTCCATCGACATGTCGGCACTTTCCCGCCCGTCGGGGCGCAGGAAACAGGTGGCGAAGTTCAGGCCGACCATGCCGCCCGAATCCCGGATCATCGCCAGTTGGCGGTCGGTCAGGTTGCGCGAGGTGGGGCAGATGGCGTGGGCGTTCGAGTGGGTCGCCACCAGAGGTGCGTCGCTGAGCGCTGCGACATCGTTGAAGCCCGCCTCGTTCAGGTGGCTGAGGTCGATCATCATCTTGAGCGCGTTGCACTCCCTGATCAGCCGTTTGCCCGCCTCGGTCAGCCCCGGACCGGTGTCGCCCGTCGAGGGAAAGCGGAACGGGACGCCATTGCCGAAGATCGTCGGGCGGCTCCACACCGGGCCGATGCTGCGCAGTCCCATGGCGTGAAAGGCGTGCAGGGCGTCAAGGTCGGGGTCGATCGGCTCTGCTCCTTCCATGTGCATGATCGCGGCGATCTGGCCGGTCGCCATGGCCGCATGAAGTTCGGCGGTGGTGCGGCAAATCCTGAAGTCGGCGGGGGCTGAGCGTTCCATCCACATCAGGTGGCCGATCTGCGCCAAGGCGACGGTTTGGGCGGCGTGGTGGTCGATCAGGTCGGGCAGCGGGAAATCATAGGGCGGGTTGTCCATCGCGGCCAGCATGGCGGGCGCGTCGAAATCGGATGGCGAGGGGATGTAGATCGCAAAGAAGCCCCCGGCAAAGCCGCCCGCCTTCATCCGTGGCAGATCAAGCTGGCCCTTGCCATCGTCCCCCAGCCAGATCTCGCGGCGCCGGTCGGGGGTGGCGTTGAGGCGGTAGAGGATGTCGTTGTGGCCGTCGAATACGGGGATCATGGGGCGTGTCCTGTTGGCGTTGGAAGTAGTTTAGAGCAGGAAAGGCGTGGGGGAAAGCGCCGTTGGTTTGCTGAGCGGCGGTGGCAAAAGGGGAACCATGTCCGATCTTTCTCGGGCTGTTGGTCGAGCCGCAAGGCGGGGGGCCAAGGGGTTTGGCGCAGGCTTGACGGTGGGGAAAATCAGGCCGCGCCTCACTGCGGCAAGCACTCTGTCGCGCCTGCCGAGGGGCAGGCAGGCTCTGCATGATTTGATTGAGATCAGATCCGGTATGGAACAGGCAGAAGTATACCGCCCCTTTTACCCCCCCCCGTCAGTTCATCGGCGCGCCGCCTTCGGCCTTGCGGCGGGTGACGTAGGCGGTCAGGGTCTCCCAAACAGCGGGATCAAGGCCGGGGTCTTCGTGTTCGGCCAGCATCTGCTTCCAGACCTGCGTCGCGCGCGCGGTGGCGTCGATGCTGCCTTTTTGGAGCCATTGCGGGTAGTTGTCCCAGTTTGAAATCAACGGTGTGTAAAAGGCGTTCTCATACCGCGTCATCGTGTGGTCCGCGCCAAAGAAATGGCCGCCGGGGCCGATGGCTGCGATGGCTTCGGTGGCCAGGCTGTCCGGGTCAGTCGCAATCGGCGTCAGATAGGCCTGCATCATCGCCAGCATTTCGGCATCCAGAATCAGCTTTTCAAAACTGGCGGTCAGACCACCGTGCATCCAGCCCGCGGCATGTTCGATCAGGTGCGCGCCGCCCATCACCGACCCCCACAGCGCCATTTGCGATTCGTAGGCTGCCTGCGCATCGACCGCATTCGCGGCGGTCACGTTGGACGACCGGAACGGCACGCCGATGTGGCGGGCAAGTTGGCCAGAGGCTTGGGCGGCCTTGGTATATTCCGGCGTGCCGAACGCAGGGGAGCCTGACCGCATGTCGACGTTCGAGGTAAATCCGCCGTACATCACGGGCACGCCGGGGGTGACGATCTGGGTCAGGACGATGCCCGCCAAAGCTTCGGCATGTTGCAGGGTCAACGCGCCGGCAATCGTTACCGGGGCCATCGCGCCCGCCAGCGTAAAGGGGGTGATGACGTTGACCTGCCCGTAATGCGCCATCGCGATCAGGCCTTCGGCCATCGGCACGTCCAGTTGCAGGGGCGAGTTGGTGTTGATGATGCCCAGCAGGGTGGTGGGCAAGCGGTCGACAGGGGTTTGAAGCATCAGGGCGGCCATTTCCAGCCCGTCCATCGTGCGGGCATGGCCCAGCGTCTGGGTCTGCCAGCTTTTGTCCAGCAGGGTGATCTGCGCCAGATAAATGTCCAGATGGCGGGTGTTGGGGGGCAGGTCCATCGGTTCGAACGGGCCGCCGCCTTCTTGATGGATCACGTTCAGGGACTGGATCAGGCGAAGGTAGTTTTCCATTTCCGCGAAGGTGCCGTCGCGACGGCCATGTTCGGCGTCCATCACATAGGCGGGACCGCCGACCGAGGCGAAGACCGTGTCGGGGCCGCCGAGGCGGAGGTTTTTGGCGGGATTGCGGGCGGTCAGAGTGAAGCTTTTCGGCACGGTTTTCAGGCGTTCCGCGATCAGATCGGGATCGAGGCGAACACGTTCCTCGATGATCCGCGCGCCTGCGGCGGCGAAATAGCTGCGCGCGGGCGGGTGGAGGACGCGCAGGCCCGTATCGCGCAGGACTTTCAGGGCGGCATTGTGGATGGCTTGCACCTGATCAAGGCTCAGGACGTCGATGGCGGGATAGGTGCGCGGGACCTGGGCGAAGGGGGGTTGGGTGATGCCGCCCATCTGGCGGGCCGGGCGGCTGCGGCGGGTCATTGCGCAGCCATGCTGTCAGCAGTCGCAAAGGCGGCATCGCGGCGCAAGATGGGGCGTGAATTGGCCAGATCGCGGGCGGTGCGGTGACCCTGCCAGATGGCATGAGCAATGGCGCCGGGGGCGTTGGCGTCCCCCGTCAGGTGGAGGTTCGGCAGGTCATGGAGGTCGGATTGCAGGGGCGATCCGCCCTGACGTAGACCGACGATGATCAGGGAGCGGACCTTCAGCTGCATGGCTTCGCCGGTCATGATCTGCGCGAGGTGCAGGGTTTCACCGTCGAATCCGGTGACGATCTGCAAGGTGTGATAGCCGATACCGCGCCGTGCAAGGGCTTGATGTATCAGGGGTTGTTCGTTGGTCAGGAAGGTCCAGGCCGATGCCGCGCCTGCGGTGGTGGTGTAGGTCACGGCATGACCCTTTTCGTGCATGTCTTCGGCGATTGCCGTTCCCAGCGCGTAATTGTCGAAGTCGAATACGGCGATGGGGCCTTCGGGCTGTGCGCCGTTGGCGAGATCGGTGGGGGTGTAGATGCGGGGGGCATCCAGCGGGGCTGTGGGCAGTTCGTTCGCGCCGCACAGGTTGGGCAGCCATGATGACCCGGTGGCGAGGATGGTGTGGTCGGCCGCGAAATCGCGGATGTCTTGCGCGGTGAGTTCAGAGTTGGGGTAGAGGGCGACATTGTTCAGCTTGCGCAATTGGCCAAGGCGGTATTCAGCGACGCGGTTCCATGTTCTGAGACCGGGCAACGAGGTTTCATACCGGAGCCGCCCGCCGAAGTCGGATTTGTCGGTCAGGGTGACTTGGAAACCCCGCCGCGCGAGAGTCAGCGCGGATTCGAGGCCGGATGGCCCGCCACCGACGATCAGGACGGTGCCTGTACCGTCTTTGGGGGTTTTCTCGGGGTGCCATCCGCGCCGCCATTCCTCGCCTGCCGTGGGGTTCTGGGTGCAGCGGACCCAGACGCCGTCATGCCAGGACGAAATGCAGATGTTGCAGCCGATGCATTCGCGAATGTCTTCCTCGCGGCCTTCGTCGATCTTGTTGGGCAGGTAGGGATCGGCGATGGAGGGTCTGGCACCACCGATCAGGTCGAGGATGCCGCGTTGCAGCATGGAAACCATCGTGTCGGGCGAGGTGAAACGGCCGACGCCGACAACGGGTTTGGCGGTGATGGACTTGACGAATTCGATGGTGGATTCGTGGCTGCCCTCGGGCGTGAAGCGCGAGGCGGCGCAGTCGAAGGCGGAATAGTCCATTTTCACGTCGAACAGGTCGGGGGCGTCTTTGAGGTAGTGAATAACCTCGTGGGCCTCTGAGGCGTGGGTGTCCGAGGGGCGGGTCCGGAGTTCCTGCATGGATATCCGCAGGGCGACGGCGCAGCGGCCTTGCGTGGCGTTGCGGACGGCGTCGATCAGGTTTTCGGTGAGCCGCGTGCGGTTTTTCACGCTGCCGCCGTAGGCATCGGTGCGCGTGTTGTAGTCGGACAACAGGAACTGATAGGGCAGATAGCCCATGCCGGAATAGACGTAGTGAATGTCAAACCCGGCAGTTTCCGCGCGGATCGCGGCGTCGGCGTGCCAGCGGATCAGGTCCTTGATATCGCTGGCGTCCATGATCTTGGGGCGGGCTTGCGACATGAAGGGGACATGCGTGGCCATCCACGGGATGCCGGACGGCGACAAGGCGGGAAGCCGGGTGGTGCGGTTCATCGCGGCGGCCCCGCCGTGCCACAACTCGACCCCCGCAAGCGCGCCGTGTTCATGGACGGCGTCTGTCATCAGCAGATGCGCCTTGATGTCGGACGTGTCCCACAGGGTGGCGTTGGGAAACGGGCTGTCATCCGAGGACGGGTCTACCGAACACGCCCCGGTGCACACGACGCCCCAGCCGCCCTCGGCCTTCATGCCGCGAAAGGCGGCGCGGACATGGGGGGCGGCGTTGGTCATGCCAGAGGCGTGAGGCACCTGAAAGAAGCGGTTTCTGGTGATCTTCGGGCCGATCTGCAGCGGTTCGAACAGGGAGTCGTAGCGGGGATTGCGGGGCATCGGTCTCTCCTTGCTGAACGTTCGTATCGTAAGACGGATTTGAATTTGTGGGAAGCGATTCTTGTTGTATGGTTGTTCAACAGGAGGATCGTCATGCAATTTCCCCATCAGGTTGACGTGATCGAGAACCTGTTCATCCCGATGCCGGATGGCGTTTTGCTGGCGGCCAAGGTGTGGCGCCCGGCGGGGGTCAGGGCTCCGGTGGTGCTGGAATATCTACCCTACCGCAAACGGGATGGCACGCGGGCGCGGGATCAGGGGATGCACGGATATCTGGCGGGCCATGGTTATGCCTGCGTGCGGCTGGATATGCGCGGGATGGGGGATTCGGGCGGCATCCTGCACGGTGAATATACCCGGGTCGAACTGGACGACGGGGTGGCGGCGATTGACTGGCTGGCGGCACAGGACTGGTGCGACGGGCAGGTGGCGATGATCGGCATTTCGTGGAGCGGGTTCAACGGCTTGCAGATCGCGGCGATGCAGCCGGCTGCGTTGAAGACGGTGATCACGGTGGGGTCGACGGACGACCGCTATGCGACGGATGTGCATTGGGTGGGGGGCTGTCTGTCGAAGGACAATTTCGACTGGTCGGCGACGATGCTGGCGCAGAACGATCTGCCGCCCGACAGTGCGATTGTGGGGGATCGCTGGCGCGCAATGTGGGGTGAGCGGATGCAGGCCAACAGGCCTTGGATTCTCGATTGGCTGGCACATCAGCGGCGCGATGACTATTGGCGGCACGGGTCGATCTGCGAGGATTTCTCGCGGGTTAAGGTCCCGGTTTATGCGGTTTCGGGATGGGCGGACAACTATTCCGAGGCGGTGCCGCGCCTGATGGCGGGGCTCTCCGGGCCCCGGTTGGGGTTGATCGGGCCTTGGGCGCATTCCTATCCGATGGATGTGGCGGTGGAGCCTGCGATTGGCTGGCTGCAAGAGGTTTTGCGCTGGCTGGATCACTGGCTGAAAGGCGCGGAAACCGGCATCATGGACGAGCCGACGCTGCGGGTCTGGATGCAAGATGGGGTGCCGCCGGCGACCTGTTACACGGCGCGGCCTGGGCGGTGGGTGGGCGAGGCGGTCTGGCCGTCGCCCCGGATCATCGACCAATCATTTTCTTTGGGGATTGGTGAGGTGAACATCTGTTCGCCCCTTTGGGTTGGCTTGGGTGCGGGCGAAATCGGGCGCTATGGCAATGATGCCGAATGGCCGGGCGATCAGCGCGAGGATGACGCGGGGTCGCTGGTGGTTCTGTTCGATCCCCTGAGCGAGGCCGTTGAAATCATGGGCGCGGCGCGGGTGCGGCTGGCGTTGCGCTGTGACAAGCCGCAGGGGTTGGTGTGTGTGCGGCTGTGCGATGTGGCACCGGATGGGCGGTCCACGCGGGTGACGGTGGGGTTGTTGAACCTGACGCACCGCGATGGGCATGGAGAGCCTGCGGCCTTGGTGCCGGGGGAGCGATATGTGGTTGAGGTGGAATTGGACGATATCGCCCACAGCTTTGCGGCGGGGCATCGGGTGGGGGTTTCGGTGTCGACGGTTTACTGGCCGATTGCCTGGCCCTCGCCGGAACTGGCGGGCGTGACGGTCGATCTGACGGCCTCGGCGCTGATCCTGCCGGTGCGACCCCCTGACCCTGCCGATGCCGGGTTGCGGGCGTTCGATCCGCCCGAACAGGCCGAACAATGCCCGGTGATCTGGCATGAAACCGCACCCACCCATCCGCGCCGGGTGGTGCGGGATCTGCTGTCGGGCCGGATGGAGGTGGATTTCCCGCGCTGGACCTATGCGTGCGAGATGGTGGATATCTCGCAAACCGTCACCTCGTCCGGCCATGTGCGGTTTGTGATCACCGATGGCGATCCTTTGACGGCCGTGTGCGAGACGGAATATGCGGTGATGCTGGCTCGCCCCGACGTGGTGGCGGGTCATTGGAACAAGGGGCGGCTCTGGTGCGATGCCACGCATTTCCATGTGGAAGTTGACCTGCGCGTGACCGAGGATGGCGTTACGGTGTTTGAAAACCAGTGGCGCGAAAGTTTCCCGAGGGATCATGTCTGAACCGAAATTCCGCCGCTATGCGCCCGAAGTCAGGGCCGGGATGCTGGTCGAGGCGGGTATGGCCTGTCTGGCGCGCGGCGGGATCACGGCGTTCACGGTCGACAACATCTGCCGCGAGGCGGGAGCTTCGCGCGGGTTGATCACGCATCACTTCGGCGGCAAGGACGGGTTGCTGGCGGCGGTCTATGCGGCGGCCTATGCGCCCATGCTGGAGAGGTGGGAGGGTGTCGGGCTGGCGGGGTTGATGGACCGGTTGTTCGACCCTGCGCAGTTCGCCCCGCCGAGGCTGACCGCGTGGCTGGCGCTGTGGGGCGAGATTGCGGTGAATCCGGTGTTGCAGGCCGAACATGCGCGGCACTATGCGGCCTATCGCACGGCGGTGGCGGGGGTTTTGCGGGGTCATGCGCCGGACCCCGAGACGCTGGCGGGTGCGTTGATTGCGCTGGCGGACGGGCTGTGGCTGGAACAATGTCTGGCCCCCGACCTTATGTCACCCGACCGTGCCAAAGCTGCGTGTAGAATGCTGCTGACGCCGATTCTCGGGCCGTTCTGAAGGGAGTTTTGCAATGCTGAAGTGGGTTGTACTAGGCTTGCTGCCGGGAATGGCGATGGCGCAAGAGGCTCCGGTCACGCTGAAGGTTCTGTCGTTCAATATCTGGTATGGCGGCGATCAGGTCAGCTTTGCCAAGGTGATCGAGGCGATCAGGCTGGCCGATGCGGATATCGTCGGCTTGCAGGAGCCGGACGGCAAGACTTTGCAGATTGCGGCGGCGGCGGGGTACCCCTATGCCGATACGCGGCGGCATATCATTTCGAAATATCCGTTGTTCGACAGTGCCTTGGGCGTCACCACATCGGAGGAAGCCCCGCCTTATTCCATCGCGGGGCTGGACCGCGATGCCGTGCACGCCTGGGCGATGGTGGCCCCCGGTCGGGTTGTGGCGGTGGCAAATACGCATCTGACGTCGGATCCCTACGGGCCGGAAATGCTGCGTGACGGCGCGACGGTCGAGGAAGCGCTTGCCAACGAGGCTGAAACCCGGATGCCCGAGGCGCAGGCGCTGATCGACGGGTTGGCCCCGGTGGCGGCGACCGGGGTGCCGGTGATTTTGACCGGCGATTTCAATTCGGCTTCGCATCTTGACTGGACGGCGGCGGTGCAGGCGGTGCGGCCTGCGGTCACATCTGCGGTGGAATGGCCGGTGTCGAAGCTGATCGCCGACAGCGGATTTGCCGACACGTTCCGTGTGGCGCACCCCGATCCGGCGGCGGTGCCCGGCCTGACCTGGACGCCGGGGCGGCCCTGGCCCGTGGTGCCAGAGGGCGAGACGCTGGACCGCATCGACTATGTCTATGCCGCCAATGCGACGGTTGTGGACTCATTTCTGCTGGGCGAACCCGGCAATCCGGCGGTGACGCTGTCGGTGACGCCCTTCCCGTCGGACCATCGCGGGGTCCTGACGACGCTGCAGGTGGTGCCGGTTGCAGCCCCCGCGCTGGTGACGGTCGAGCCGCGCCCGGTGGTCGAAGGAGGCAGTTTCCTGATCCGCGCCCATGTCCCGGATGGCGGCGACTGGACGGCGGTCGTGGTCAAGGCCGGGGCGGATCGGACCGTAAGCGCGATCACCGGGATTGCCGATGTCAGTCTGGCGGATCGGTCAACCGTGCTGCTGTCGACCATCGGGATTGCGCCCGGAGCCTATGACGTGGTGCTGGTCCAGAACGCCGCCGAAGTGGCGCGGCACCGGTTCTCGGTAATTCCGGCGGACGGGCGGGCGGTGATTGCAGTGACGGGGCCGGTGGTTGCGGGCGGCGACATCGCCCTGACTTTTCAGGGCGCGCCGGGGTTCAAGCTGGATTGGGTGGGGATTTATCGGTTGGGAGAGCCTTCGGTCTACAACTACCTCGGCTTTGCCTACACCGGCGCGCGGCATGAGGGCGCATTGGTGTTCCCGGCGGGCGAGTTGTACGAGGAACTGGGGCCGGGCGATTACGAGGCGCGGCTGATGTTCGACGATCACTATGAAACGCTGGCGGTGGCCGGCTTTACGGTCGCGGTCCCCTGAGGGGGATGGCGGGCGGGCGGCGAGAGGCAGGCCAGCGGGCCAATTTCAGGGTCTTGGCCTTTCCCCGGCTTCCGTGCCAGTCTTGCGGCAAAAAGGGGACCCAATGACAAAGATCATCATTTCCTGTGCGATCACAGGCTCGATCCACACTCCGTCGATGTCACCCTGTCTGCCGGTCACGGCGGCGCAGATTGCCGAGCAGGCCATCGGCGCGGCAGAGGCGGGGGCGGCGATCCTGCATCTGCACGCGCGGCACCCGGACACCGGGCATCCGTCCAGCGACCCTGCACATTGGGCGGGGTTTTTGCCTGCGCTCAAATCCTGCGGCGCGGTGGTCAACATGACGACCGGCGGTTCGGCGATCATGACGCTGGATCAGCGTCTGGCAGCCCCCAAGGCCGCCTCGCCCGAAATGTGCAGCCTGAACATGGGGTCGATGAACTTTGCGCTTTATCCGATGGCCGCGCGGATCAAGACATGGCTGCACGCCTGGGAAAAGCCGTTTCTGGAAGGCACCGACGATCTGGTGTTCAAGAACACCCCGCGTGACATTGCCCACGTGCTGCACGAGATGGGCACCGTACGCGGCGCCCGGTTCGAGTTTGAATGCTATGATCTGTCGCATCTGACGATGCTGAAACATTTCGTGGATCGAGGAGCGGTGTCGGGGCCGTTGTTCATCCAGTTCGTATTTGGCGTGCTGGGTGGAATGGCGGCGGACCCCGATACGCTGGTCCTGATGAAACGCACCGCGGACCGGCTGTTTGGCGACAGCTATCAGTTTTCGGTGCTGGCGGCGGGGCGCAACCAGATCCCGATGGCCACGATGGCAGCGGCGATGGGCGGGCATGTGCGGGTCGGGCTTGAGGACAATCTTTACATCGCCAAAGGGGTTCTGGCCCAGTCGAACGCCGAGCAGGTGCGGCTGATCCGGGGAATAGTCGAGGGGTTGGGCCGAGAGGTGGCGACGCCGGATGACGTCCGCGCGATGCTGGGGCTGAAGGGCGCGGCGGGGGTCGGGTTTTGATCTGTCGGGCGGTCGTGGCCGATGAGGTGCCGGTACTGCGCGAGCTATTGCAGGCGCTATCGGATCACGACGGCGGCGGGCAGGTCGCGTCGGTCGAAAACCTTGTGGCGCAAGGGTTTGGCGCGCGGGTGCTGTATGGGGCCGTCATGGCGTGGGACGGCGATCAGGCTTTGGGAATGGTGATCTATTTTCCCGAATACTCCACCCATAGCGGGCGGACCGGGGTCTATGTGCAGGACCTGTTCGTCGCCGACGCGGCGCGGGGCATCGGCGTCGGGCGCGGTCTGCTGGCGGCGGCGATGCAGGTGCAGGATTGGGGCGCGGCGTTCATGACGCTTGGAATCAGTCCCGGCAATGCCGGGGGGCGAGCGTTCTATGCGCGACAGGGTTTTCGCGCGCGTGGCTACGAGATGATGATCATTGACGGCGCGGCACTGGAGGCTTTGCGATGATCTGCGGGTTTGACGAGGCGCAGCGGGCGCATGATCCGCAATTCTTTTCGGTCCTCGTTGGCTGCGAAACCCTGCCCCGAGCAACCGGCGCGGGTCGATGCCTAGCCTAGCGGGGTGCAGCGGGAGGGGCTGGACGTCGTACAAGCCCCCAATGGTGGCGGCGGCGCATCCGGCGCAGTGCCTGACGTTCCTGCAGACCATACATGCCCGCTGGATGCGGATCGACGGAGCGAGTGCCCATGTCAACCAACGCTGGTCCGGTTTGGGTCGAACAATCCGCGGGCGACCGCACTGTAGCCTGGGTTGTAGTGCCGTGGCCGATCACGTTCTTTCCGCCAGCGCCTTCCAGGTTTCGCGCCAGATGTGACGCAAATCGGCTTGCTCCACCAGAAAACCCGCCCGATCGCTTGCGTGGCAGGCGGCTTCCATCACTGCAAGACGTTCGTGCAACTGCGGGGCGCCGATGACTCCCGCAGCCCCCGCAGCCTCGTGGCACATTGCGGCAAGGTCGGCCATCGGTTCGGTTGACACGCCTGCATCAATGCTGTCCATGATGTGATCCATTCGGGCTCGAAATTGCGCCAGCAACCGACCAAGGGCCTGCGGATCTGCGATCTTTGTCAATTCTTCCAAACGGTCGGTGTCCAGCAGGGGCGCTGCTCCGCCCGCCAAGCGCGGGGCGACTTCGCGAGGATTTCGTATCGCATGCTCTGGCATGAGTGCCGTGGCAAGGTCACGACTGGACAAAGGCTTGGTAAGCCAGCTGTCGATACCGGAGTCAGCGAAACGGTCCATCCGGTCGGGGCGGGCGTGGGCAGTCACGGCAATGATGCGGCTCTGCGCCGAGGCGCCGTCGGTACGGATCAGGGTGGCAGCGGTCCAACCATCCATCAGCGGCATCGACAGATCCATCAAGATCACGTCAAACCGGTGCGCCCGTGCCAGTACCACCCCCTCGCCGCCATCGGCGGCCAGCGTGACCCTATGGCCAAGGTGGCGCAGCATCTCTTCCAGAACGATGCGGTTCGTCTCGTTGTCCTCAACCACCAAAACCTCCAGCGCGCGGGCAGCCGGCAAAACGGCCGGGAGCCCGGTCTGGGGCGGCGCCTCAGCCACGGGGGCCACACGGGCGTTAGCGGCCTCACCCGCCACCGTCAGGGGCAAGCGCAACCAAAAACAACTGCCCGCGCCCCGTGCACTTTCCACGCCGACCTCGCCCTCCATCGCCCGCGCCAGCCTGCGCGAGATGGCAAGACCAAGGCCCGTCCCCTCGCCCGTGCGGCCATAGGACGGATCGACCATCACGAAATCGTCGAAGATGCGCGCCTGATCGGCCTCGTCGATGCCGATCCCGGTGTCGATCACGCGAAACTCGACCTCGGCCTGATCGCCGGTGATCTGCTGCACCTCGGCTTCGATGGTGATCGTGCCGCCGTCGGTAAACTTGATCGCGTTCGAGATGAAATTTTGCAAGATCTGACCCATGCGGAACGGATCGCCCAACAGCGGCGGGAAATCCGACAACAGCCGGACCTCGACCTGGGTGTTTTTGTGGCTTGCCGCCGGGCGCAACGGATCAACCAATGTGGCCAGCAACGCGGGCAGATCAAGCCGGTCCGCGGTTACCGCCACGAAACCGGCGTCGATGCGCGAGATATCGAGCACATCATTCACATGGCGCAAGAGTTGCTTGGACGAGTTGCGCGCAAGTCCCAGAAAGCGCGTCTGTTTGGCATCCAGGGTGGTGCGCCCGATGATCTCCAGCGCTGCAATCACTCCGTTCAACGGCGTGCGCATCTCATGGCTCATCACGGCGATGAAATTGGTCTTGGTCGCTTCCGCAGCCTGCGCCTCATCGCGCGCGGCCATCAGTGCCGCTTCGGCCTGCTGGGCATCGGAGATATCGCGCAGATAGGCGATGAAGATCATGCCCTCGGGGCCCTCATTGCTGGCAATCGACAACTCGACCGGGAACTCCTCGCCCGATTTGCGCACCGCACTTATCCGGATGCGCCCGGCATCAACCACATGCTTTACCCCCGTGGCCTTCATCCGCGCCATGCCGGCTTCATGCGCGGATTTGTGGCGCGCAGGCACGATCAGCGTGCCCAGCGACTGGCCGATGGCCTCGGCGCGGGAATAGCCGAAAATCCGTTCAGCCGCCTTGTTGAAGTCGATCACAAGGCCGTCCATCCCCGCCACCACGACGCCGTCCAGCGATGTGCCCACCGTCGCCTCCAGCCGCGAGGTGATGCGCTGCACATCGTTTGCCCGCCGCACCGCCTGACGGTTCAGCCCCAGCACCAGCACCAGCAGCGCCAGAAGCAGGGCGATCAGCGCCACACTTGCAATCGCGATCATCTGCAAGATATCGGCAAGCCCGGCCCGGCGGGTGTCTTGCAAGGCGGCGCTCGTGTCGATCACCTGAACGGACATGAACCGCATGTCCTGACGCAGCGCCCCGACCGAATCCACAATCTGCGGCAGGGCCAGACGCAGGTCGGAGTCGGGGCCGTCGATCAAGGGTGCGGTGCGGTCCAGAAAATCCTGCATCCGGGCTTTCAGCGGGCGTACGGTTTCCAAAAGACCAAGCTTTGCAAACATCGTACCCTGGGTCACCGTGCCCGCCCGGTTGAAAAACAGGTCAAAGCGTTTGCGCACTTCGGTCAGGCTGGCCTCGGGCTGCACAACAGCCAGGGACACTGCAGCCTCGAGCCGGACGACATCCAACTCCAGTTGCGTGACGTTCCATTGCAAGCTGTCGACGGGTTCCTCTTGCAAGCTCCGCAACTCGCCACGCAATTGCCAAGACAGCACCAGAACGGCACCAAAGGCCAGCGAGATCGCGAACCCCATGGCCAAACGCAGCCAACGGACCCGCACCACGCGGACCGACCAATGCCTGGATACGGGTTGGGCGGGCGGCGGCGTCAGTCTGCAACCTCGATCCGGTTCAACTGCCAGATCGACCGGGCATAGGTCTGCTCGGTGCGGTATCCAGGCACGGTGTCATAGGGATAGATCAGCCAGATCGGCCCCTTGTCGCGCAGGGGCATCGGCTGGCCGTCCGACAGATTGGCAAGCAGCGGGCCATCGCCAAGCGCACCGGAAGCCGGCATCTCGATCTGATAATCATTCAGCGCGGTCAGCCTGACTGTGGCCCCCGTCGCCCCCGCCGCCGCCAGCACGTCGCGCAGCAAGACGCCGGTATAGGTGGCCGTGCCATCGGTCCAGATCGTGCCGGTGGTGAAACTGTGCTGCGGCAGGGTGGCGAAAAGATCGGAGTCCAGCGTCAGCACACCGTCGCCGTTGGTGGTGCCGATGGCGCCAGAGACGGTCAGGATCACCTCACCACTGGGCGCGGGCATCGTTTCGGCCCTTGTGGAACCTGCCGACAATGCAAACGCCACCGCAAGGCTACCCCCGAGCAGGATCTTTTGGATGAATGGCGCGACTGTCCACATGGTTGGTCTTTCTTGGCTGGGGTTGGCATGGTTTGGTTGTTGCTGATTACCACCCGCGCCGCCCCCCGTCGCTCGGGCAAATGGACAAACCGCTACCCGTTCGGATAGCCGGGCCTTTCGGATAACAGGGTCTTTCGGATAGCGTGACCTTTCGGATAGACCAGACGGCTCAGAACAGTCCCGCCTCCTTGGCGATCATCGCGGCATGGGTGCGATTCCTGGCGTCGATCTTGCGGTACAGCGTCTTGACGTGCAGCTTTACCGTCACCTCCTGCAGGTCCAGTTCGCGGGCGATTTCCTTGTTCGCCATGCCTTGGCACAAAAGGCGCAGCACCTCGGTTTCGCGCGTCGTCAGTTGCGCGCCGCCAAGGGTGGCCGAAGGCGCCTCGCGTTCGGTCATCATCGTCATCGGGGCGTAAATCTCGCCCGCGGCCATAAAGCGGATGGCGGCGATCAGGGTCTTGGTCGACATGGTTTTGGGCAAAAAGCCCGCCGCCCCCTCGGCCAGGGCCTGTTCGGCCACCGCCCGCGTGGCGGTGCCGGAGAGAATGGCGACCGGAAGACCCGGCACCGCTGCGCGCATGGCGGCAAGGCCAGTCAGGCCGTTCATCCCGGGCATCATGTAATCGAGCAGGATCAGATCATACCCGCCGCCCTGACGCACCAGAACAAGGGCGGCGGGGAAGTCTGCGGCCACGTCCACCTCCAACCCCGGTTCCAGCCGCAAGAACGCGGCGATGGTATCGCGCACCAATTCCTGATCGTCGGCCAGCAAAATCTTCATATCACCCTCTAACTCGCCCGGTGCAGTTGACATCCTGTTCTGGCAGAACTGAGGCCAACCCGCGCCCGATCAATCCTTAGTTGTTTTTCAGACTTTCAATCAGCGTGATCGGCGTCAGCACTCCTCCGATCAATTGCAAGCTGGGAAGGATCTCGCCAATCGCCACGTTCCAGTTGCCCAATGCCGAGCGCGGCACGAACACCACATCCCCCGGTTCAAGCGGGAAATCGAGACCCCGGCCCGTCAGCATCCGCGTGGCATCGACCACGATCAACTCGCCTTGTATCGGCGATGCCGTGCGGATGATGCGGATATCGCTCAGCAGCGCCTGCCCGCCCACCGGCCCGCCCGCCACCGACAAGACCTGCAACAGCGTGCGCCCGTCGGCCCCGAACGGCACCGCTTGGGCGCGCGCTACAGCTCCCAGCACATAAACCGACATGTCTTCCTTGCGCGGCGCAAAGATCACATCGCGCGGCTTCATCCAGACGTTCTGGTCAAACGCACCGTTGCGCAGCAGCGCGTTCAGATCGACCGTGCAGATGCGGTCATCGCGCAGCAACCGCGCGCCGGGCAGATAGGCGTCCTGGCCCAGTCCGCCCGCCAGCGCCACCGCCTCGATCACATTGGTCCGGCCCGTCATGTAACGCACGCCCGGTTCCCGGAACTCGCCCAGAAAATACAACGGCGCGCTTTCGGCCTCGACCAGTTCAACCGTGATCCACGGATCAATCATATGCGGCGCATAGGCCTTTTTCAGCGTGGCCTGAATGTCGCGGGTGGTCTTGCCGCCGACGCGGACCAGTTCCACGATCGGCAGTTGCACATAGCCCGCGTCATCTACACGCGCGGTGATATCGGACATGCCCACTTCGCCGAAGATGTTGAATTTCAGGTTGTCGCCGGGCCCGACCTTGGGGATGAACCCTGCGCTGCCGCCCTTGGTCCCCGCAGCAAGGCGTGACGCACCACAAGACGGCCCACCCGAGCGCACAACCCCGGGGGCAGAAACGGTCATGCGTTCCACCACCCCGTCATAACGAAACGCCTTGCCATCAGGCACCGGCATGCACGCCGGGATCAACGCCATCGCCAACAACGCCAGTCCCCGCGCTATCCCTTTGGATAGCCATGCATTCCAATGGGTCATTGCGCCGATCCGATATCGCCAAACTGCTTCAGTTGGCCCCAAAACCTATCCCGCTATACATGAGACACAGCCAAGGGGAAACGGCTATCGCGGTGGCAGTCAACAGCTTGCCAAAGGTTCCTAACATGATCACCCTATTGAATGCAGCGCCCGATACCGGCAACCAGGGGGTGAGTGCGCTTTGCCTTTCTGCCCTCGCAGGCTTGGCTGCGCGCCATGCCGGACCGCTGGCGGTTGCCGATCATGGCCGGGGCGTGCGTCAGGACGATATGGGCTTTGCCACTGTGTCCCGCGTGGGGTTGACCCACAACCGCCGGTTCTGGCGCGGCGACAGCCTTGCCACGGTGCGGGCTCTGGCGCGCATCGGTGGTGGGCCAAGTGCGTCCGCCCGTGCCATTGCCGGGTCGCGCATCATTCTGGACGTATCGGGCGGCGACAGTTTCACCGACCTGTATGGCCCGCGCCGCTTTCGCGCGATGGTCCTGTCCAAGCGGCTTGCACTGGACAACGGCCTGCCGCTGATCTTGCTGCCCCAGACGTTGGGGCCGTTTCGGGATGACGCCAACCGCGCCGAAGCAATTCGTATCCTTGCCGCCGCCCGCGCCGTCTGGGTGCGCGACGCTGCCAGTTTCACCTTTTTGCAAGACGCTTTGGGCAACCGTTTTGATGCCGACCGTCACCGCCTTGGGCTTGATATGGCCGTGGCCCTGCCACTTCACGCGCCCACCGACCTGTCACCCCGGTTGCAGGTCTGGATGTCGCTTTCGCGCGGCTTTCCGCTGGCGGGGCTGAATGTGTCGGGCCTGCTGGCGCAGGATGCCGTGGGGGCGCAGGCGACGTTTGGTCTGGCAGACCGCCACGACCGCCAGATCGAGGCTGCGGCGCGCGCGATCCTGGATCATAACCCACGCATGCGCCTGCTGCTGGTGCCGCATGTTCACCGCGATCTGTCCGACGTCGAGAGCGATCTGGCGGCGTCGCTGGCGCTGAAATCACGGCTCGATGCCGACTATCCCGACCGTGTCGAGGCTTTGCCCGGCCGCATGAATGCGATGGAACTGAAATGGGTGCTGTCGCGGCTGACCTGGTTTGCAGGCGCGCGGATGCACGCCACCATCGGCGCGTTTTCGTCAGGCACGCCGACGCTGGGCCTTGGCTATTCCGACAAGGCGGCAGGGGTTTTTGCGCAATGCGGCATCGGGAACCATGTGGCCGACCTGCGCGCGATGGATGCGACAGCGCTCGCAAGTGCCGTGCGACTTTCGTTGAACGAGCACGAGGCCGTCCGTCGTGATCTGTCCGCCCGTCTCCCCGCCCTGCTGACCCGGGCCGAGGCGCAGATGGATGCCATCGTCGCCCAGATCGGGGCCTGAGGTCATGCAAACCGCCCTTTCCACCCGCCTGATCGGCTGGACCATCCCGCTGCTGGCCGAGGCAGGTGCCTTGGCCCGTTCGGCCATCCTCGCGCGCATGATCGGCGGCGAGGAACTGGGCCGCGCGATGGTTCTGACGCTGGTCTTGCGGTTGGCCGAGATGATCAGCGATGTGGGCGTCGAACGACTTCTGATGCAACGCCACGGCGCGGCCACGCCCGGTCTGCTGGCCGCCCTGCATGGGGCGTCTCTGTTGCGCGGGCTGGCGATGGCCGTGCTGCTGGCGGCACTTGCCCTGCCGATGGCCTTTGCGTTCGAGGGCGGGGCCACGCCGGAAATCTACGCGGCGTTGGCCATCGCACCGCTGCTGCGATCGTTCTTGCACCTGGACTACCGGCTGGCTGAGCGCGATTTGCGCCTGTGGCCGATGGCGGTGGTCGAAGGCGGCGCTGTGGCCGCGATGCTGGCGGCCCTGCCCCTTGCGCTGATGGTCTGGGGCGATCACCGCGCGATGCTTTTGGTGCTGCTGGTTCAGGCGGGCGCGCAGGTGGCGCTTTCGCATCTGGTGGCAGGGCAGCGCTACCGCCTCACCTTTGACCGCGCCGTTCTGACCGAGGTTCTGGGCTTTGGCGCGCCTTTGGTGCTGAATGCGGGCCTGATGTTCCTGACGTTTCAGGCGGACCGTCTGATTGTCGCGGGCTGGTACGGCTGGGCCGAGGTCGCGATATACGGCGTGGCGTTGCAACTGGCGATGCTGCCCGCGCAGATCACCGGGCGCGCGGCGGGATCGCTGCTGGCGCCGCGTTTGCGGGGGCTGTCGGGCAAGGTGCTGACCTTGGTGGCGCGGCGGGCGGTGTGTGGGTATCTGGCGCTGGGTATGGCCTTTGCGGCTGGTTTTGCCCTTGTCGCCCCATCCGCGATTGCGCTGGTCTATGGCGCGGATTTCCGCCCCGATGCCACCATCGCCCTTGCCTTTGGCGTGGCCGCTGGCGCGCGCATCTTGCGCACGCCCGTGTCGCAACTGGCTGTGGCCGTGGGGCGCACCGGCGATCCGGCCCGCGCCAATCTTTGGCGCGCCGCCGCCCTGGCGCCCGCGCTGATCACCGCAAGCCTCGGCCTGCCCTTGCTGGCCATCGCCGCCGCGGCGGCCTTGGGCGAGCTTGCCGCTACCTTCCGCGCGCTGCATCTGGCGCGCGGCGTTTTATTCCTCCGCTCATATTCCAAGGCTTTCGCATGACCCGCATGGACCCCATCACCCGCACCGTGGCCACGAACCTGTGCACCGGATGCGGTGCCTGCGCCGGAGCGTTTCCCGCAGCCATCCGCATGGTCGATGACCCGGTCAACGGCCGCCGCCCCGTGGTGGAAGCCACGCCGCAAGGCCGTGCTGCGGCGAAACAGGCGGCCACGCTTTGCGCAGGCACGGGCGCCGATTTCACCACCCTTCCAGCGGGCGACGGCTTCGGCCCGGTGCTGGCCGCGTGGGAAGGCCACGCCGCTGACCCGGAAATCCGCCACCGGGGATCATCAGGTGGGGCTGTCACAGCCCTTGCACTTTTTGCGCTGCACAGCGGGCTGGTAGGCGGTGTCGCCCATATCGCCGCGCGCAAGGATGATCCGCGCTTGAACGAGGCCACGATCAGCCACGACCGCGCAGGCCTTTTGCGCGGCGCAGGCTCTCGTTATGCCCAAGCCAGCCCCGCCGAGGCGCTGGGGGCGATTGCGGCGGGCGACAAAGCCGTGGCCTTTATCGGCAAGCCCTGCGATGTGGCGTCGGTTGCCAAGGCCAAGGCGGCGGACCCGGCCCTCGCGGCCAGGCTGCCCCTGACCATCGCCATCTTCTGCGCCGGAGCGCCGAACCTTGTGGCCACCGACCGGCTGCTGAACCGGCTGGGCGTGCCCAAGGATGCCACCCTGACCGACCTGCGCTATCGGGGCAATGGCTGGCCGGGGTTGATGCAGGCGCGGTTTCGCGCGGTGGATGGCGTGGAGCAAACCACTGCGGGCATCCCCTATGCTCTAGGCTGGGGCCAGATCCTGCAAGCCGAACGCCGCTGGCGCTGCCGGATCTGCACCGACCATACCGGGGCTTTCGCCGATATCTCGGTTGGTGATCCGTGGCACAACCCGCCCGAGGGCCACCTTGATGCGGGCCGCTCGCTGATCATCGCGCGCAGTCCGGCTGGTTTGGCGCTGATCGAGGCGGCACTGGCAGCGGGCGTGCTGGCGGCATCAGCGCAGCCGCGCGATGTGATCGCCACCGCGCAACCCAATCTGGTGGCCGCCCAAGGGGCTGTCTGGGGCCGCCGTCTGGCAATGCGCGCCTTTGGCATGGCCGTGCCTGCCGACCGGGGCCTGCCGTTGTTCGCCGCTTGGGCCGCGTTGCCTCTGCGCGCCAAACTCCAGTCGCTTGCCGGAACCGCAAAGCGCATTGTGCGCCTGCGGCTGTGGCGGCGCGTTGTTGTGCGTGGAGAAAGCGCATGACACTGGACCGTGCCATGGCCCCCGGCCAATCCAACAACCTGCACGCGGTCCGGCTGGCCCTGGCGGCGGCGGTGATCGTCAGCCACGCCTGGCCGCTGGCCTATGGTGAGGGCACAGTCGAGCCCCTGAAGGCGCTTACTGGCCATTCGCTGGGCGGTTGGGCAGTGGGGTTGTTCTTTTTCCTGTCGGGCCTGTTGATCGCAGGCAGTGCCGGGCGCAACACCGCAGCCCGGTTCTGGGCTGCACGCGCACGACGCATCTTGCCGGGATTGACGGTGGCCTTGCTGGTGACCCTGGCGCTGGCCGCCGCGTCTGGCGCGTCGCTGACCCCCGGCATTGCCACCACATACCTGTTACGCGGGATCACTCTGATATCGCTGGAGCATCGCCTGCCCGGTGCTTTCGCCAATGCCCCTATCCCCGGTGTGGTCAACGGCCCGCTGTGGAGCCTTGCACACGAAGTCGCAGCCTACGCCCTGTGCTGGGGTGCCGCGCGGCTTGGTCTTTTACGAAGCGGTTGGGGGCTCGTAGCCATCCTGACCGCCGCGCTGACCCTGTGGGCAATACCCGCCCTGCCCGCCCGCGCGGCGACCTTTGCGCCGCTGTTCCTTGCCTTTGCGCTTGGTATGCTTGCCCATGCCCTGCGCGCGCGCATGCCCCTGTCGCCATGGCTGACGCTGGTGCTGCTGGTGCTGGCCCCGCTGGGCTGGCCCTTTGCCATTGCGGCTCTGGGCCACGGCGCGGTGGTGCTGGCATTCCGGCTGCCGGCGCGGCCCTTGGCCCATGATCTGTCGTTCGGCCTTTACATTTACGGCTGGCCTGTGGCGCAAGGGTTGATGCACCACATGCCGGGGCTGACGGCCCCCCAACTGGCGGCTCTGTCGCTGCTGGCGACGCTGCCCTTTGCCGCGCTGAGCTGGCGGCTGGTCGAGGCGCCAATGCTGCCGCGCCATGCGGCAAAGGCCTGATCCGATGACCGTCACCACAGCCACCAAAGCCCGCAAGGGCACCGTCTTTGGCGTGCCGATCGTGGTGGCGCTGTTCTTTTTCGGCATGATGATGCCCACCTCGGTCGGCATCAGTCTGGGCGGGTTGCGTCTGTCGGTCTACCGCGTGGTGTTGCTGGTGATGTTCATCCCCATGCTGATCACGCTGTTTTCCGGGCGACGGGGCCAGCCGCATATCTTCGACGCGCTGGCGCTTGGCCATGCCGCACTGGCGCTGATCGCACTGATCAACTGGGGCGGCGTGCAGCAAGGCATCGAATCCGGCGGCATCTATATTGTCGAGTTCGCCGGGGCTTACCTGTTGGGTCGCCTGTATATCCGCAGCTATGACGATTTTCGCGCCTTTGCAAAGGCTTATGTGGTGATCGTCGTGGGGATGCTGGCCTTTACCATTCCCGAGGCGCTGACCTCGATCCACATCCTGCACGACGGCATCGCCAGTGCGACCGGCGGCGCGGCCGCCCCGTTCATCGAGCAGCGCATGGGGCTTGAGCGGACCTTCGGCCCCTTTGACCACCCGATCCTTTACGGCGTGTTTTCCGCATCGGCCTTTTCGCTGGCCTATTTCGTGCTGGCAGAAAAGCGGCTGACGAACTGGGGCGGCATGGCTTGGGTAGTGGGGGTCGCGGTCGCCACGTTCTTGTCAGCCTCCGGCGGGCCTTACGTTGTGTTGATGATGCAGATGTTCGTGGCCGGGTGGGAGCGGGTCTTTGGCAAGATCGCGGGCCGCTGGAAGATGTTGTTTGGCCTGTTCGGCATCGTCTACATCTGCATCGACCTGTTTTCCAACCGCACCCCGTTTCATGTGTTCGTGACCTATTTCACCTTTTCCACAGTCTCGGCTTACAACCGCATCTTGCTGTTCGAGTTTGGTACAGCCGAGGTCGCCCGCCACCCCCTGCTGGGCATCGGTCTGGGCGATTGGGTGCGCCCGGTGTGGATGTCAGACAGCATGGACAATTTCTGGCTGCTGATCGCGATGCGCTACGGCCTGCCTGCATGGGCGCTGCTGGTCGGGCTGATGCTGGGTCTTGTCTATGCCGTAGGTCGCCGCAAGGGCCTGCCCGAGACATGGAGGCGCGCCCGCCACGCCTGGGCCTTTACCCTGTTCGGCATCGCTGTGGCCGCCGCAACCGTGCATCTGTGGAACGCGCTGTTCGTGCTGTTCCTGTTTCTGATCGGCTCTGGCGCCTGGCTTTACGACGCCAAGGTCGAGGCGCCGCCAAAACCGCCGCGCAAAAGGATAGGGGCCGCTCTCCCCTTGCCCCACGCCACCCCCCGTCAGCGCCGCCCACTGGAACGGTTGTTCTGATAGCCCTGCGACCGAACAAGGGAGACTGAAATGGACCTGTCCATCGTCATCGTGAACTGGAACACACGCGATTTGCTGCGCGACTGCCTGTCTGCGGTCTTTGCTGGGCTGGGGGGGCTGCGGGCCGAAGTCTGGATGGTCGACAACGGGTCGACCGACGGATCACAAGCGATGCTGGGGGCGGAGTTTCCCACCGTCAAGCTGATCGCGAACCGCGAAAACCGCGGCTTTGCAGCCGCCAACAATCAGGCTCTTGTACGGGCTGCCGGGCGGCACATGCTGCTTTTGAACACCGATACCATCGTGCATGGTCAGGTGCTGCCTGCGGCGGTGGCCTGGCTGGATGCGCACCCTGCGGTTGCCGTCCTTGGCCCCCGCGTTCTGAACCGCGATGGATCGGTGCAAGGCTCGGCGCGGGCCTTCCCGTCGCTGCGCAGGTTGGCGCGGCAGACGCTGGGCCTGCACAAGACCGAAGCGCCCAACCATGCCGTGACGGCCGGTGGAGAGGCCGAGGTGATCTCGGGCTGTGCGATGTTCGTGCGCGGCCGCGCGATGGCGCGGGTGGGTCTGCTGGATGAGGCGTTCTTTTTCTACGGCGAAGAAACCGATTGGTGCCGCCGCTTTGCCCAGGCGGATTGGGGCGTGGTCTATGCGCCGGTGGGGGATATCACGCATTTCGGCGGCGGCTCGGTACGCCGGTTTAACCACCGCCGCGACGTGATGCTGACCGAAGGCACGGTGCGACTGCACGCCAAGCATTCCGGTATTGCGGGCGGGCTGGCCTGCTATGCGCTGCTGGCGGTCTTCAACGCATCGCGCGGGCTGGGTTGGGCCGGGATGGCGCTGCTGCGTCGCCCCGGCGCTGCCGACCGGGCGCGACATTTCATGGGGGTTTTGGCCAGCTTTGGGGCCGCATGGCCACGCAAGGCGCGGCCATGAACATTCTCTTGGTAGCCCCCAATATCGACGGTACAGATGTGGGCGAGGCGTTCGTCGCCTTCAAATGGGCGCAGGCACTGGCCCCTCGTGTCACCCTGACCGTGTTGTCGTTCGAGCGTCCGGGTCGCATACCCCTTGCGGCACAACTGCCCGGTGTGCGGGTGATCACCTGGCCTGAACCCGCATGGGCACGGCGAAACGAGCGGCTGAATGCCATGCTCAAACCCGCCTGGCCGGTCTTTGCCGGGCATGTGCGGCATTGGCTGAAACACGCCCTTTCACAGGGCGAGCGGTTCGATGTGGCGCATCAGTTGATGCCACAGGCGGCGCGCTATGCCTCACCCCTGCGGCATTTTGATGTGCCCTATATCATCGGCCCTTTGGGCGGCGCGCTGGATACCCCCGCCGCGTTTCAGGCCGAGGCGGGGTCGGCACCGACGTTCACCCGTTTGCGGGCGCTGGACTCCTACCGCTTTCGCCATGATCCATGGCTGCGCGCAAGTTACGCAAATGCCGCCTGCATCCTTGGCGTCGCGCCCTATGTGGCGGATGTGCTGGCCGACATTCCCCTGCGCCGATTTGTGCCGATGCTGGAATTGGGCATCGACGACGTGGAGCCGCCGCGCACCCGGCCGCTGACCCCCGGCGCGCTGAAGCTGCTGCATGTCGGGCGCGGGGTGCGGACCAAAGGCCTGCGCGACGTGGTGCGCGCGCTGGCGCATCTGCCCGGTCTGCCCCATGTCACCCTGACCAGTGCAGGCGCAGGTGAGGAAATCGCACTGTGCCGGGCCGAGGCGCAGGCCTTGGGGGTCGTTGAACGCGTCACCTTTCTGGGTCGCCAACCGCGCGAGACGATCGAAGACCTGTACCGCAGCCACGACGCCTTTGTGTTCCCGTCGTTTCGCGAACCGGCGGGCGGGGTGCTGTATGAGGCGATGCGCCACGGGCTGCCGGTCATCACCGCCGCACGCGGTGGTCCGGATTTCATCGTCGATGATACCTGTGGGTTGCGCCTGCCCGTCACCACGCCAATGGGTTTTGCAACCGATATTGCGGGCGCGATTCGCCGCCTTGACGCCGACCCTGCCCTGCTGTGCGCGCTTGGGCTCGGCGCACGCGCCAAGGTGCTGCGTGAGGGGTTGTGGCACGCCAAGGCAGACCGCCTTGTCGTGCTCTACACAGAGGTGAAATCACCCTCCATCCGGCGCACGGCCTATCCGCAAGGATAGCCGGGCACCCCCACAGAACCCGGTTATTTCCCTTTTGATACAAAGCACTTGCGACCCCTGTCTGCTACATCTTCCGCCACGAAGACACCCCAGACCGGAGCTTTGCCGTGACGCCTTTCAACCAGCCATCCCGCCCCCGCCGCCGTGTGCTTGCCGTTGCCTCGGGCGGTGGGCACTGGGTGCAACTGCTGCGCCTGCGCCCCGCCTTTGATGGCGCTGACATCCACTATGCCACCGTCGATCCGACCGCCCGCAGCATGGTCGCCCCGGCCCCGCTGTACTTGTATCCCGACGCCAACAAGGACACCAAACTGCGCCTGATCGTATCGGCGCTGATGCTGGCGGTGATCGTGCTGCGGGTACGCCCGCACGTCGTGATCTCGACCGGAGCGGCGGGTGGCTATCTGGCGATCCGCATCGCCCGCCTGATTGGCGCGCGGACCGTGTTCATCGATTCCATCGCCAACACGCGGCAATTGTCGGTTTCGGCCCGGCTGGCCCAGCGCGCCGCCGATCTGGTGCTGAGCCAATGGCCCGCAGTCGCCGAAGCCAGCGGTGCGCAGTACCGCGGCGCCGTTCTCTGACTCTCCCCCCTGTTCAGAAAGACCGATCATGATCTTCGCAACCGTGGGCACGCAACTGCCCTTTGACCGCCTGCTTCTGGCCTTGGACACTTGGGCTGCGATGAACAGTCACGTGCCCGTGCTGGCGCAGACCGGCCAGACCTTGACCCGCTACGCCAACCTGACGGTGGTGGCAAAGATGGACCAACGCCGCTTTGCGGGTGCAGTGGCACAGGCGCAAGTCATCGTCGCACATGCCGGGATGGGCACCATCCTGACCGCGATCGAGGCCGGCAAGCAGGTGATCCTGCTGCCCCGCCGCGCAGATCTGGGCGAGCATCGCAACGACCATCAGCGCGACACCGCCATCGAGATGGCCGCCCTGCCCAATGTCACGGTGGTCGAGGATTCCGCAAGCCTTTGCACGGCCATCAGCGCGGCGTTGACGCGGTCGAACGACCCCGATCTGGTCGCCCGCAGCGGGGTGGCTTCTGCACGGTTGCTGGGAACGATCGCGGATTTCATCTGGTCCGAAGCCCGCCTCCCGGCGCGCCAGACACCCACTCGATCCGCACCGCTGCGCGCATGACACCGCTGGCAACCATCCTGATTCCGGCATGGAACGAAGGCGCGGTGATCGCCCGCACGCTGGCTTGTGTGCAAGACGGCATGGCACGGGGGCGGTTGCGTATCATCGTGATTGCCAACGCCTGCACCGACGACACCGCCTGCGTCGCCCGCCGTGCCGCACCTGACGCGCTGGTGCTGGAAACCCCGGTTGCGGGCAAGTGCCACGCGATGAACCTGGGCCTTGCCTACGCCGAACCGGGCGCACCCGTGGTCTGCCTTGACGCCGACCTGGACGTGTCGGCGGCCGAGGTTCTGGCCCTGATCGACCCGCTGCTGCGCGGCACGGCGCTGGCGGCTTGTGGGCAGATGCGGGTCGATACCACCCTTGCCTCGCCGCTCGTGCAGGCCTGGGTGCGGGCTTGGCTGCTGAACCCCTATTTTGCGCGGGGGAAATTCGGCGGGCTGTTCGCGCTGTCGCCCGCTGGTGTGGACCGGGTGTTCCCGTTGCCCGCGCTTACAGCGGATGACGAATGGGTGCGCCGGGCCTTTGCACCGCAAGAAGTTGCGTTTGTGCCCGCCTGCACCTTTACCGCCCGCGCGCCCCGGACCCTTGGCGCGCTGATCCGGACCCGCCGCCGCAGTTTGCGCGGTGCCCGGGCCGTTGCCGCGATGGGGGTTGTTTCACCAAAGGGCGAAGGCGCGCGGGCCATGTTGCTTGCCGTGCTGCCCCAGCCGCGTCTGTGGGTCGCCATGGCCGTCTATACGCTCGTGATGGTCTGGGTCCGCCTGCTGCTTGCCACCGAGCGCACCGCCCAAACCCCCCGATGGGAGCGTGATCTGACCAACCGCACCCCGCACCGCACCGAAGGCTGAGATCATGAACGCCACGACCGACATCGACGCAGGTTTTGCCCTGCCCGAGCCGCCCCTGCCGCCCGAGCAAAGCCCGGTTGCAGCCCTTGTCCGCGCCATGCGGGGCCGGATGCGCATGGCCGCGTTGGCGGCGGCCGTGCTGGCCCCTGCGCTGGCCACGGGGGGCTATCTGTCGGGGGTGCAGCTTTATGACGGCAATGCAATCGTGCGGGTTTTCCCCAAGGAATCCAATATCCTGTACCGTTCTGGCGACGACTCCGTGCTCAAGACATTCGACAGTTTCGTCAAGGCCGAAACCACGTCGGTTGCGTCAAACCCGGTGATGGACCGCGCCCATGCCACGCTGCGCGCCGCGTTTCCCGTGCTGACCCATGGCATGACCACCCGCGATCTGGCGGGCTCCATCGAGATCAAGCGCAATGACAGCCTGATCACGCTGAACACCAAATCACGCGACCCAGGCTTTGCCGCTGCCAAGGTGAATGCTGTGATCGCGGCCTATCTGGCGCTTCAGGCCGAGACGGAAACCGCGCGCAGCACCGTGCGCCTGACCGAATTGCAAACGCGTGAGACCAGCCTGACCGCCCGTCAGGCCGACATTCGCCTGCGCACGCTGGAGGTGGGTGGCGAATACGGCATCGACGCGCTGGCCAAGGCCCATGTTGAAAAGGTGGCGCAGATCGACGCGCTGTCGGAACGCCGCGCCGAGATCGAGGCGACGCTTGCCGCGATGCGCACCAAAAGCGGCGAATCCTCGGCGGACATGTCCGACAACGAGATCATGCGATCAACCCTTCTGGATCGTGCCCTGGCCGACCTGAACTTTGACCGCGCCAAGCGCGAGGCGGAATTGTCGACCCTGCTGCTGCGCTATCCCGACCACACCATCGTCGTGCAGGACATGCGCGAGCAGATCGCGGTGCTGGACCGCGCGATGGCCGACCGGCGCGAACAGATCAAGGTTCTGGGCCAGACCGGGGCCTTGACCGACACCTCGGGTGCCAATGCCGAGGCCAGTCAGGCCGAAATCGCGGCGCTGCTCGACAAGGTGACGTCGCAGCTTGCGAACACCCGCACCGAGGCGCGCGACCTGAACGGCAAGCGCGCCGAACTGGCCGCGTTGCAAGAAGAGGCCGATGATGTGCGCAAACTGCTGGAGGAAACCAGCGGCGCGCTTGAGGTGATCCGGCTGGAGGCGGGCAGCGGACTGCCGGGCTATTCGGTCATCCTGTCGCCCGCGACCACGGCGCTGGAGCCTGTTGAGGACAGTGCCAAGATGCTGGCCGCTACGGGCTTAGCGGCGGGGGGGGGCCTGCCGTTTGCGCTGGCGTTGGTACTGGGACTGCTGTCGGGCCGGGTGCGCCATTCCGATACGCTGGGCCGCTTTGGCCATCTCGTCCCGGTGCTGCGCGTATCGCCACGCAAACCCGGCGCTTCCGAGGCTGACCGGCTGCGAAATGCGCTGCAACTGCACCCGCTGCGCCAGTCGCATCC
>JBBRVJ010000022.1:0-28530 GCA_038246975.1 Rhodobacterales bacterium
CAAGGAAGATGTCCTGACAATCTTCTGGCAGGAAAACGCCCTTCCCGAAACAGTGTTCCGCGACATCGATGTGCTGTTTCCCGAAGACGGCAAGGAACCCCGCTATGTTCTGCGCCAGATGGAAGCATTCGAGCCGGTGCTGGCCGTCAAGGTCACCGAACCGGGGCAACCCGCCGGCCTGACCGGGCAGCTTGCCAAAGGGATGCGGGCCTTTGCCGTCAAGGTTGATGTGGCGTCCGGGGTGTCGGGCTTTGTGCAGCCCGGCGATCATGTGGATATCTACTGGACCGGGGCCAGCAGCGACAACATAGGCGAAATGACCCGGCTGATTGAAAGCGCCGTCAAGATCATTGCTGTGGACCAGACTGCCGACGGCGGTGCCGGTGGCGCCATGGTCGCACGGACCGTAACGGTCGCCGTCTCGCCCGAGGAGGTGGCCCGTCTGGCGCAGGCCCAAGCCACGGGGCGGCTGGCGCTGTCTTTGGTCGGGTCCGGCGACGAGACGGTGAACGGGCTGATCGAGGTCGATGCAAACGCCCTGCTGGGTATCACCGAAACTGTGCAGGCCGCCGCCGCCGAAGAGGCCAAGGTCTGCACCGTGCGCACCCGCAAAGGGTCGGAAGTACTTGAGATTGCGATCCCCTGCACCAACTGATCGAACAACCCAAAAGCGGCGCGGCCACTATATCTGGTGGGCCGCGCCGTTTCGTTTCGCAAGAAAACTGAGGCTGTTGCAGGTTATCCACATAAGAAACCCGCCTCAACCATTTGATTCTTGCAATAAAACAACAAATGCTGCATTTTGAAACAGGATCGGGCGATAAAGACCCGACCAGAGGCGAGACAGAGAAGGGCAGACCACATGAGACTGCGCAGCCTATGGACGGCCAGTGTGCTTGGGTTCGCCCTGTGCTGCACCGCGATGACGCCCGGTTTGACGCAGACCCTGCGCGTGATGACAGGGTCCGTCTCCGCACCCTTGCAGGTTCCGATGAACCGCGCCGTGGTGGTGGAAAGCGACGAACCCTTTGCCGAACTGTCGATCGCCAATCCCGGAATCGCCGATATTTCGACCCTGTCGGAAACGTCGATCTATGTGCTGGGCAAGACCCCTGGCCGCACCACGATGACATTGCTGGCCCCGGACGGGCGTCTGATTGCCAACGTCGAGGTGCATGTCACGCCGGACATCGCAGAATTCAAGGAACGCCTGCAGCAGATCCTGCCGGGCGAGGCCATCGAGGTCCGCACCGCCAATGACGGGATCGTGCTGTCGGGCACCGTGTCCAGCACCGCCAAACTGGACCGCGCGCTGGACCTAGCCAACCGCTATGCCCCGGAACGCGTATCTAACCTGATGAGCGTTGGCGGCACCCAGCAGGTGATGCTGAAAGTCCGCTTTGCCGAGATGAACAGGTCGGTGTCCAAGAACCTGAATGCCTCGCTTGGCATCAAGGGCGGCAACAATGTGGGCGTTGGGCTGGGCACAGGTGTGCTGTCGGATGGCGCAGCACTTGACAACATATTCAACGGAAACCCGGTCAGCAGCCCCAATGATGCAGAAGGCCGGTTGTCTTTGGGCTTTTCCGCCGGATCTCTGGAATTTGCAGTGTTGCTGGAGGCGCTGGAAAGCAAAGGCGTCGTGCGCACGCTGGCCGAACCGAACCTGACGGCCCTGTCGGGGCAAGAGGCCAAATTCCTGGCGGGCGGCGAAATCCCGATCCCGGTGGCCGGGGGTGACGGGTCGATCACCATCGAATACAAACCGTTCGGGGTGCAGTTGAACTTTACTCCCACGGTGGTCGACGGCGATATCATCAACCTGATCATCAACGCCGCCGTGTCGTCGATTGACAGCACGATCACGCAGGAAAGTGCCGGCATCTCGCTCAACGCGTTCAAACGGCGCGAGACTTCGACCACGGTCGAGATGCGCGACGGCGAAAGTTTTGCGATTGCCGGGTTATTGCAGGATGACTTCACCGATCTGAACGGTCAGGTGCCGTGGCTGGGCGACATCCCGATCCTTGGCACGCTGTTCCGGTCTGCCGAATATCAGCGCAACCAATCCGAACTGGTGATCATCGTGACGCCGCATCTGGTGACACCGACACGCGGCGAGGCTTTGGCCTTGCCAACCGACAGGGTCCGCATCCCGACCGAAAAGGAACTGTTCCTGTTCGGCAAGGTGGCAGGTCAGAAGGGTCCGGCGGGCGAAGTGGCCCGACAGGATTTCAGCGGTTCCTACGGCTATGTGATGGAGTAGGCGATGCGCAAACTGGGGCTGATCACGACCTTGACCGTATCGCTGGCGCTTTCGGCCTGCACAGGGGAATTCAACCGCGAGGCAGGAGCCGAGGTTGACGAGGGCGGCTTCGGCAACCCGAACATGACCAACACCATGCTGATGACGGGCGCCCAGGATTACGCGATCTTTCTGGGCGAACGCTTTGCCAGGGAAGTGTCGCCGACCATTACCTTTGCGTTCAACTCATCGGCTCTGACACCCGAAGCGCAAGCAACCCTGCGCAAACAGGCCGACTGGATCCGCCAGTTTCCCGAGGTGCGCTTCCGCGTCTACGGGCACACCGACCTGGTGGGATCGAACGCGTACAACAAGGCGCTCGGCTTGCGGCGCGCCAAGGCGACGGTCGGCTATCTGTCCACCTTGGGCATCTCGACGTCGCGGCTGGAGGCTGTGGCCTCGTTCGGCAAGACGCAACCGGTCATCCAGACACCCGGACCCGAGCAGCGCAACCGCCGCACCGTGACCGAGGTGACCGGGTTCGTGAAACGCCACCCTACCCTGCTCAACGGCAAATATGCCGAAGTGATCTTCCGCGAATATGTCGAAGGCGCAACCCGCGAACATCCCGGCACCAGCAAGACCACCACGCAGGTCAATCCGGCAGGCTCGGGCGGTTGATTGGGCGGCGCGACATGACCTGTCGCGCGCCGAATTCTCAATCTGTTTCTGAATTTGCTAAAAATCAAACATTAACGGTTTTTTAGCCCCAATCTAGCCAACATTGGCCGTCAGTTTCTCTCCAATGGGAACAGTCGCACCGACCACTGTGGTTGGGCACGGGCTCCTTGTCAGCCAGGTCGGCTGCGCAAGATCCCGTCTTTGGAAGGGCATGAGGCGATGACGAGCGTGGCAAACCTGGCACCGGAACCGGCACCGATCGTAGCGTGCACGATTTCGCGTGATGTGCAGAACTTCGATCTCTTGATCGACGACATGGAGCTGGAACTCGGCGAAAGCTGGGGCGACCTGTCGTTCGAGGATGCGGCGGTGTTTCTGGGGCAACCCGATGCGGCGACGCTGGAGTTCGTGGCCATCGCGGTCAATGGCGAGGATGAGGCCGACCTGAGCCGAATCACCGACATCATCCGTCAGGCCAAGGCCCGGTCGATCAAGGTGATCCTGATCGCCGATCAGGTCAGCCCGATTGCCCTTCACCAGTTGCTGCGCCTCGGGGCCGATGATTTCGTCCCCTACCCGCTGCCCGAGGGGGCGCTGCACGACGCCATCTTAAAAATGCGCAAACCCGCCCCGGCACCGGTTCTCGCAGCGCCGCCCGTGCAGGCAGCCGCATCGGCGGACGACCCCGAGTTTCGCCCCGCCTTCAAGGCCAAGGGTGACCGCGACGCCGTGGTTCTGCCGGTGCATGGGCTGGCCGGCGGGTCGGGGGCTTCGACCTTTGCCACCAACCTCGCCTGGGAACTGGCCACCATCGACAAGAATCCGCCCCGCGTGTGTCTGATCGACCTCGATTTCCAATACGGGTCGGCTGCCACCTATCTGGACCTGCCGCGCAAGGAATCCGTATTCGAACTGTTGTCGGACACCGGCAATGCCGACAGCGATTCGATGCTGCAAGCCATGCTGACCTTCAACGACAAACTGCACGTCCTGACCGCCCCTGCCGACATGCTGCCGCTCGACATCGTGTCGCCCGAGGATATCGGCCGTATCATCGACATGGCCCGCGCGAATTTCGACTTTGTCGTCATCGACATGCCGAAAACCATCGTGTCGTGGACCGAAACCGTGCTGACCCGCGCGCATGTCTACTTTGCTCTGATGGAGTTGGATTTGCGGTCGGCGCAAAACGTGCTGCGACTGGTGCGCGCGTTGAAGGCCGAAGGTCTGCCGCATGAAAAGCTGCGCTATGTGCTGAACCGCGCACCGAAATTCACCGATCTGTCGGCAAAGTCGCGGGTCAGACGGATGGCGGAAAGTCTGGACATCACCATCGAGGTGCAACTGCCCGATGGCGGCAGCCAAGTCACCCAAGCCAACGACCATGGCCTGCCGCTGTCCGAATCGGCGGCCAAGAACGTCTTGCGGCGCGAGATCCAGAAACTCGCGAAATCGCTGTTTGATCTGAACAAGGCGGTCGAGACCGCCAAGGGCTAAGACCACAAAGGGGCTGCAAGATGTTTTCACGTTTCAAGAAATCCGAAGGACCCGCAAAACCCGGCATGGCGCAGGTCGGCTCTGGTGCGGCCACGACCCGGGCCCCTGCCGCGCAGGTCAAACCGATCACCGCCAACCGCCCGATGCCCACGGCAGCCCCGCCCCGCCCTGCGGCCGAGGTCGCCGCGATGGACAAAGAGAAAAAGCGCAAGGACCGTCTGGCCGAACTGAAGGTCGAACTGCACAAACGCCTGCTGGAAAACCTGAACCTCGCGGCGCTGGAACATGCGTCCGAAGTCAGCCTCAAATCCGAAATCTCGGCAATCGTGACCGAGGCGCTGGACGAGATGTCGGTCGCCCTGAATAAGGAAGACCGCACCACCCTCAATCAGGAACTGTATGACGAGGTGATGGGTCTGGGGCCGCTGGAACCGCTGCTCAAGGACGATACCGTCAACGACATTCTGGTCAACGGCCCGCACCGCATCTTCATCGAACGCAACGGCAAGCTGACGCTGACCGACATCACCTTCAAGGATGAACGCCATCTGCTGCGGATCATTGATAAAATCGTATCGGCGGTGGGTCGCCGGGTCGATGAATCCAACCCCTACGTCGACGCCCGTCTGGCTGACGGATCGCGCTTCAACGCGATGGTGCCGCCGGTGGCCGTGGATGGCAGTCTGGTGTCGATCCGGAAATTCAAGAAAGAAAAGCTGGGGATTCATGACCTTGTGAAGTTCGGCGCCTTTACCGAGGAAATCGCCGCCTACCTGCAGGCCGCCGTGTCCTGCCGGTTGAACATCATCGTCTCGGGCGGCACGGGGTCGGGCAAAACCACGACGCTGAATGCGCTGTCCAGTTTCATCGACAACACCGAGCGGGTGCTGACCATTGAAGATACGGCGGAACTTCAACTGCAACAGGTCCATGTGGGCCGGATGGAAAGCCGCCCCGCCAACGTCGAGGGCAAGGGTGCCGTGACGCAACGCGACTGTCTGCGCAACGCCCTGCGGATGCGCCCTGACCGGATCATCGTGGGGGAAACCCGCGGTGAAGAGGTGATCGACATGTTGCAGGCGATGAACACCGGTCATGACGGGTCGATGACCACAATTCACGCCAACTCGGCGCGTGACGGCATCAGCCGTCTGGAAAACATGGTCGCCATGGCGGGGATCGAAATGCCGCTCAAGGCGGTGCGCGCCCAGATCGCATCCGCCGTCAACCTGATCGTGCAGGCATCGCGCTTGCAGGACGGCTCGCGCCGGATGGTTTCGGTGACCGAGATCACCGGGATGGAAGGTGAGGTGATCTCGATGCAAGAGATTTTCCGCTATGAACGCCTGGGCGTCGAACCAAGCGGCAAGATCATCGGGCGCTTCAATGCGACGGGCGTCCGCAGCCATTATTCCGACCGTTTCCGCCAGTGGGGCTATGACCTGCCGGCGTCGATCTATGAACCCATCATCTGAGGCTGCATCATGGAAATCTCGGCGGCACCTCTAATCTATATCCTGATCTTCGTTGCCGTCGTGGTGCTGGTCGAAGGCCTGTATCTGACGGTATTCGGCAAGTCGATCAGCCTGAACTCGCGGATGAGCCGCCGCCTCGCGCTGCTGGAAAAGAACCAGAACCGCGAACAGGTGCTGGAACAACTCCGCAAAGAGATGTCACAACACCTCCAATCGCGGGGGATCCCCCTGTATTCTATCCTGGCGACCAAGGCGCAAAAGGCAAATATCGCTTTTACTCCCAAACAGTTGATCGGGATCATGGCGCTGCTGGCGGTGTTTTCCTATCTTGGACTGACCATCGGCACTACTGCGGCAATGCCAATCCGGATTCTGGTGGCGATCGGGATGGGGATTTTTGGCGTCTATACCTGGGTCAACAAGAAGGCCAAGAAACGCATGGCCCTGATGGACGAACAACTGCCTGACGCGGTGGAACTGATGGTGCGGTCGTTGCGTGTCGGCCATCCGTTCTCGGCGGCCATCGGCATCGTCGCCAAGGAAGTGGCCGACCCGTTGGGCACCGAATTCGGCGTCATCGCCGACGAGGCCGCCTATGGCCGCGATGTCACGGAAAGCCTTAAGTCATTCGCAGAACGGATGGACAGTCAGGATCTGCGCTTCCTCGCCGTCGCCGTGACCATCCAACAGCAGTCTGGCGGCAACCTTGCCGAAATTCTTGACGGTCTGGCCAAGGTGATCCGCGCCCGGTTCAAGCTGTTCCGCAGGGTCAAGGCGATCACGGCCGAGGCGAAATGGTCGGGCATGTTCCTGTCTGCATTTCCGATCGGGGCGTTGGTGATGATCAACATCATTCAGCCCAACTATTATGACGATGTGATCGACACCCCCGCTTTCATCCCGGCAGCCCTGGTTGTGGCGGTTCTGCTGATCATCAACGTGATCTTCATGAAGATCATGGTCAACATAAAGGTCTAAAGCGCCATGGAATTCCTGAGCAATATCAATACCATGTTGACCGATACATTGGGTCCTCTGGGCCCGCTTGGGGTGCTGGGGGGGATCGGGCTGGTGATGATCCTGCTTACCCTGCCCAGCATGCTGGCCAAAAAACCGGATGCCTTCGCCAAGCTCAAAGTCCAGCGGGCGACCGCGCAGAGTGCCCGCCCCGGTGCCGATCTGCGGCGCGGTGAAAAGGCCGACAAGCTTGAGAAGTTCTCGGTCTTCCTCGAACCGCAGGACGTGGAGACGATGACGGCGTCGCGGCTGAAAATGCTGCGTGCCGGATACAAGGCCAAGAACGCGGTGCGGACCTTCCACTTTGCGCAACTGGTGCTGGGGCTGGGGTTTCTGGCCTGTGGGGTGATCTATGCCATGGCCGTCTCGGCTCAGCAGGAAGTATCCACTCAGTTCATGATCATGGCGACGGTCGGGCCGGGGGGCGCTGGATATTATCTGCCGGAATACTGGGTGCAGCGCCGCCTGCAAATGCGCAGAGAAGAAATCGTGTCGGGCTTTCCCGACGCGCTGGACATGATGCTGGTCTGTGTCGAGGCGGGCCAGTCGCTGGACCAATCCATCAACCGCGTCGCCAAGGAAAGCCGCGCAGGCTATCCGGCTCTGGCCGACGAATTCGACATGGTCGCGCATGAGGTCAAGGCCGGCAAGGAACGGGTGCAGGTGCTGAAAGACATGTCCGAACGGGTGGGCATTGCCGATGTGTCGTCATTCGTGACGACGCTGGTGCAATCGGCCACCTTCGGCACCTCGATTGCCGAAGCGCTGCGGGTCTATTCCGCCGAAATGCGCGATAAACGCGTGATGCGTGCCGAAGAGAAAGCAAACACCTTGCCGACCAAGCTGACGCTGGGCACAATGCTGTTCACGGTGCCGCCGCTGATGATCATCCTGATCGGTCCGTCGGTGCATGGCATTTCGACCAACCTTGGCGGGGGCTGACGTTTCGGTGCGATGTATTCCGGCTTTGGCCGTACTCCTGACGACCGTGGCCGCTTGTGGAAACACCGGCGGCCTCGGGCCATCGCAGGCCAGCCGCAACGTGCCCCCCGGCACCGACACACGCGCCGAAGGGGTGGACGGCTTGCTGGTCGGCCACCGTCTGATGGAGGCGGGCGAGCATGAACTGGCGCTGCGGGCTTATCTGCGCGCCGCAGCCGAACAGGGGATCAACGTCGATGTGCTGTCGGCGCTGGGGTCCGCCAATCTGGCGCTGGGTCGGCTGGGCCAGTCCGAGCAGTTGCTGCGCCGGGGGCTGGAAATGGACCCGACCTTTGTCCCGGCGCTCAACAATCTGGGCGTGGTCCTGATGGAACAGGGCAAAACCGGCGAGGCGCGCGCGGTGTTTCAGCAGGCCTTCGCGCTGGACAGTGGCGAATCGGACTCGATCCGCGAAAATCTGCGCGCCGCGATAGAACAGACGACCGCCTCGGTGTATGATGAATCCAAGGAAGAAGAACCGACTTTTACCCTCGTGCGGCGGGGACAGGGCAGCTATGTCCTGTTGTCGCAGCTTTAGGGACCGATCCGAGCAGTAACAAAGGACGCAAAATGCGCCACCCCGGGTTTCTTGCACTGTGCCTCACCGGCATGGCGGTACTGGCTGGTTGCCAGAAACAGTCCGACGCCGAGGTGGCCCGCGCCATCGCGTCCGTCAACGTGATCGACGAAAGCAATCTTAGCGACATCATGCTGACGGTCGGCGACCCGAACGAGGCGGTGGCCTACTTCAAACGGTCGTCCGATGAAAAGCCGGACCGGATCGACCTGAAACGCGGGCTGGCAAAATCGCTGATCCGCGCCAATCGCCCGACCGAGGCGGTGGGCATCTGGGCCCAGATCGCGGAATCTCCCGAAGGCACGGCAGACGACCGGGTGGAACTGGCTGATGCGCTGATCCGCACCAACGAATGGCCGCGCGCCGAGGCAGAGTTGAACAAAATCCCCCCGACCCACGAAACCTTTCAACGCTACCGGCTGGAGGCGATGGTCGCCGACAGCAAGAAAGACTGGAAAAAGGCCGACAGCTTCTACGAAATAGCCTCAGGTCTGACCACCAAACCGGCCGGGGTGCTGAACAACTGGGGCTTTTCCAAATTGACGCGCGGCGATGCGCCGGGGGCGGAAAAGCTGTTCGTCGAGGCGATCACCTATGACAACACCATGTTTACCGCCAAGAACAACCTGATCCTCGCGCGGTCGGCGCAGCGTAAATACGATATGCCCGTGGTGCCGATGACCCAGACCGAACGCGCCGAACTGCTGTATACGCTGGGTCTCGCGGCGGTCAAACAGGGCGATACCATGGTAGGCAAGGGCCTGCTGCAACAGGCGATCGAGACCCATCCGCAATTCTTCGAGGCGGCCACGCGGTCGCTTGACGCCCTGGAAGGCTGACGCGATGCCAACCGTCTGGCCTTTCCTGCCCTTCGTGCTCGCCATCGGCGTCTGGGTCGCGTGGAGCGACATGAAATTCATGAAAATCCCCAACAAGGCGGTCATCGCCCTGCTGGTGGTTTGGCTTGTCCTGGGTATTGTCTTTGTGCCGTTCCAGATGTGGCTGTGGGGCTGGGCGCTGGCGGCAACGGTGCTGCTGGCGGGCTTTGTCGCCAATACCGCCGGGCTGATCGGGGCAGGAGACGCAAAGTTCGCGGCGGCCATGGCGCCATTCTTCGTGGCGTCCGATCCGCGCTATGTGGTGGGACTGTTCGCCGCCTGCCTGTTGGGCGCATTCTTCAGCCACCGCGCGATGGGGATGGTCACGCCCTACCGCCGCGCCACCGGCGACTGGGAAAGCTGGACGCACAAGGACTTCCCCATGGGCCTCGCTTTGGCGGGGACGTTGATTTTCTACCTGATTACGACGTTGTTGACTCTGTAGTCCGTTTTACCAGTTGTTGACGCCCGTGGGGCAAACTGCGCTCAAGCCAAGGATAGGTGTCCCGATGAACATGCAGACCCCCCCCGCCGTCACCGCCCCGCCGCCTGCCAGGACGATGGCAGACACTGGCCTGTCGATGGTGATGATGCGCGACATCCTGTTGAAAACGATGTTCCGGATGAACCTCGATCTGGTGACGGACCTTAGCCGCGTCATCTGTTTTCCGGTGCCGGTAACGCAGGAACTGGTCGACCTCGCGCGCGGACAGCGGCTGCTGGAGGCGACAGGGACGCTGCACGCCACCTCGGGCAACGAGATGGGCTATCAGTTGACCGATGCGGGCAAATCCCGCGCGCTGGACGCGCTGTCGCAGTCGGAATACTATGGGGCCATGCCGGTGCCGCTGGCGATCTATGCCGAACAGATGAAACGCCAGTCGGTACGCAACATCAAACTGACCCGGCCCGAATTGATGAAGGGCATGGGCCATCTGATCCTGCCCGACGACCTGATCGACAATCTGGGGCCTGCGGTGACATCGGGCCGGTCGGTTCTGCTCTATGGCCCGCCTGGTAACGGGAAATCCAGTATTTCCAATGGCATCCGCGCCGCTTTGGGCGACAAGATCTATGTGCCGCGCGCCATTGAATACGCAGGTCAGGTGATCACGGTCTATGATCCCATCGTCCATGCCAAGGCCGAGGAATCGGTCGATGACCCCACCCAGTTGCGCCGCAGCAACAACCGGTTCGACAACCGCTATGTCTATTGCGAACGCCCGTCGGTGATCACCGGGGGGGAATTGACGCTGGACATGCTGGACCTGAAATACAACCCCACCGCGCGGACCTATCAGGCGCCGTTGCAGTTGAAATCTTCGGGAGGCATTTTCATCGTCGACGACCTTGGGCGGCAATCCGAGCCGCCGCAAAAGCTGGTCAACCGCTGGATCGTCCCGCTGGAGGAAAACCGCGATATCCTGTCGCTGCAATCGGGCGAGAAATTCACCGTGCCCTTCGATACGCTGGTGATCTTTTCCACCAACTTCCACCCGAACGAAATCTTCGACGGCGCGGCCCTGCGGCGGATTTTCTTCAAGATCAAGATTGACGGGCCCAATCAGGAAAACTTTCTTAAAATCTTCGCGATGGTGGCGCGCAAGAAAAAGATGCCGCTGGACGAAGCGGCGCTGTTGCATCTGTTGAAGGTCAAATATCCGACGATTGCCAACAACTACGCCAACTATCAGCCGGTTTTCCTGATCGACCAGATGATTTCGATGTGCGAATTCGAAGGCATCCCCTATCAGATGACGCCCGACCTGATCGACAAGGCATGGGGCAACATGTTCGTGCGGGACGAAAAGATCGCGAAATAAGTCGCTCGTCACCTTTCTAGAACGAGATAAATTTGCGGACGCCCGCCTCGGTCACCACCATGTCCAGCCGCTGATCCGTCGCGTCAATCGGCACTTCGGCCACTTCCTGCGCGGCAAAGGCAAAGCCCACCGCCAGCGTTGGTCGCCGGGCGCGCAGCGCCTCCAGCGTGCGGTCGTAAAACCCGCCGCCATAGCCCAGGCGATACGCCCGCGCGTCAAACGACAGCAGCGGCACGATCAGAACTTCTGGCTCGATCCACGCGCCTTCAGCCGGGATCAGCGCGCCAAACTCACCGGGGATCATGGCACAGCCCGGCGTCCATTCGCGAAACCGCAACGGCTGCGCCGGGCCGGGGATGACCGGAACGCAGACTGTCCCGGTATGAGCGGCCATCGCGGGCAGCGGATCAATCTCGGTCCGCATCGGCATATAGCCCGCCAGCACGCAGCCCCGATGCCCCGCCAGCACATCGGCCAGCAGTCCCGCCGCCTGCCCCTGCCCTGCCGCATGGGCCGCTTTGCGGACCGTGAAGGCCGCCTTGCGCGCCTCGGCCTTGGTCATATCAGCACCAGTGTCGCCAGCCCCAGAAACGCAAAGAACCCCATCACATCGGTCAGCGTGGTGACAAACGTCCCCGAGGCCAGCGCCGGGTCCAGCCCCAGCCTGCTCATCGTCAAAGGCACCAGAACGCCGCCCAGGGCTGCCACCACCTGATTGACGATCATCGCCATCCCCAGCACCAACCCCAGCCTCAGGTCGCCGAACACCACATAGCCCGCCACCCCAAGGATGATCGCCAACCCCAGCCCGTTCAGCACCCCCGCCCCCAACTCGCGCAACACCACGCGCCGCGCGTTGGCCGAGGTCAGGCTGCGCGTCGCCAGTGCCCGCACCGCCACGGCCAGCGATTGCGTCCCCGCAATCCCCCCGGTCGACGCGACAATCGGCATCAGCGCGGCCAAGGCCACCAGCGTGGCAATCGTGCCCTGAAACGCGGTGATGACCAGCGCCGACAGAGACGCGGTGAACAGATTGACCACCAGCCACGGCAACCGCTGTCGCGCGGTTGCGAACGCGCCGTCCGACAGCGAACTGTCATCCCCGACGCCCGCAAGCCGCAACATGTCTTCCTCGTGTTCCTCGTCCAGCACGTTCATCGCGTCGTCAATCGTGATCACCCCCACCAATCGCCCCGAGGCATCGACCACCGGGGTGGAAATCAGGTGATACTGGTTGAAGGTATAGGCCACGTCCGCCTCGGGTTCGGTCGCCTCGATGGTGCGAAAACTGTCCTCCAGAATGTCGCGCAGATGTACCTCGCGGCGCGACGACAGCAACCGGCCCAGCGTCACATAGCCTTTCGGTCGCATCAGGGGGTCAATCAGGATGACATGATAAAACTGGTCCGGCAAAGTTGCGGAAATGCGCAGAAAATCAATCGTCTCGCCCACCGTCCAGTCGGCCGGGGCCACCACCACCTCGCGCTGCATCAGCCGCCCGGCCGATCCTTCGGGATAGGACAGCGCCTGTTGCACCGCCACGCGGTCGGCATCCTCAAGCGCGTCAAGGATCAGCCCCTGCTGCGGGCCGTCCAGATCTTCAAGGATGTCGACCACATCGTCGCTGTCCAGCTCGCGCATCGCCTCGGTGATCACGGCGCGCGGCAGGGCGGCGATCACGTCCTCGCGGATCGCCTCGTCGATCTCGGACAACACCTCGCCGTCGATGCCCTCGGACCACAGCCCCAACAGCGCGTTGCGGTCTTGCGCCGAGATTTGTTCCAGCAGGTCGGCGATGTCGGCGGCGTGCAGCGGCTCCATCAGTGTGGCAATCCGCGCGGCGTCGCGGGCATCCACCGCGTCGATAATTGCCGTCACGCGCCGGAAATCCAGCCCGTCTTCGTCCATCGGGATCAGGGGTTCGGCCATGGCTGCGCCTTTCGCATTACCGCGACCTTAGCGAAAGCTGTTTCGGGTAAACAGGGGTGGCGGGGAAATTTGCCCAAAGGCACAATGGGAACGCGGCGGACAGGAGAAGACGATGGCAGACTTGATCCTGGGGCAGATGCTGTCCTTCACGGACGACCCGTTTGCCGTGGGCCCCGACGCCGCCCGGCACATGTCGCATGGTGGCGTTCTGGTCGACGCGGGCCGGATCGTCGCGGTGGGCGAGGCTGCCGATCTGCGCGCGGCCCACCCGCAAGCCCGGATCACCGACTATGGCCGCTGCCTGATTTCGGCAGGTTTCATCGACGCGCATGTGCATTACCCGCAGACCGCGATCATCGCCAGTTGGGGCAAACGGCTGATCGACTGGCTGAACCAATACACCTTCCCCGAAGAAATGCGCTTTGCCGACCGGGCCTATGCCGATGACATCGCCAACCGCTATCTTGATCTGGCGCTTGCACACGGTACAACGTCGATGTGCACCTATGCCACGATCCACCCCACCTCGGTCGAGGCCTTCTTTGCCGCCGCGCAACGCCGTGGCCTGCGCGCATTCGCAGGCAAGACCTGCATGGACCGCAACGCGCCCGATGGCCTGCGCGACACTGTGCAATCCGCTTATGACGACTCCAAGGTGCTGCTGACCAGATGGCACGGGGTTGACCGGCTGTCTTACGTCATCACCCCGCGCTTTTCGCCCACCTCGACCCCAGAACAACTGGCGGTCCTTGGGGCGCTCTGGGCCGAGCATCCCGACTGCCTGATGCAAACCCATCTGTCGGAACAAACCGACGAAATCGCATGGGTCCGCGAATTGCACCCCCAATCGCGCGACTACCTCGACACTTACGAATCCCAGGGCCTGCTGCGCCAAGGTGCGGTGTTTGGCCACGCCATCCACCTGACCCCCCGCGAAATCGCCCGGCTGACCGAGGCGGGGGCCAGCCTTGTGCATTGTCCCACCTCCAACACTTTCATCGGGTCCGGGCTGTTCGACATGTCACTGGCGCAAACCCTGCGCGTGGGCCTTGCCACCGACACCGGCGGCGGGTCCAGCTTTTCGATGCTCCACACCATGGCCGCCGCTTATGAGGTCGCCCAGTTGCGCGGCCACGCCCTGCACCCGGCACAGCTTTGGTGGCTCGCCACCGCAGGCAGCGCCCGCGCCCTGCACGCCGAAACCCGCATCGGCAACCTCGCGCCGGGGATGGAGGCCGATCTGGTGGTGCTCGACCTCGCCTCCACCCCCGCCATCGAACAGGCCACGCGAAGGTCCGAGGATATCTGGCAGGCGATCTTCCCGACGATCATGATGGGAGACGACCGGGCGGTCAGGGCGGTCTGGATCGCGGGGCACGCGGTTGGCAAGACCGCTACCCCGCAACGAACATCGGAAAACTGACCCCCAGCGCCCAGGCCAGGATCACCCCCAACCCCAGCCCCGCCGACACGGCCCCGCTTTGCCGCCCGATCCAGCGGCCCAACGGGCCCAGCACCAGAAAGAACAGCACGATCACCGGCAGGATGATCAGCACGAACATCAACCGGTCCAGGTCCAGAAACGCAGCGCCCACCAGCGACGCCAGCATCGCCACCCGCGCCACGATCCGCCGCCACCACACACCGCGCCCGGCCCCGGTCACGCAGGCATCGGCCACCATGAACGGCACGCATCCCACCGCCAGCGCCGCGATGATGCCCAGCCGCTGCGTGGTCGGAAGGAACGACGCGGCATAGCGGTCAATCGCGATCCCGAACACCGCGATGCCCCAGACCACCAGCGCCAGCACCGCCAACACCGACCAGCGCGGCAACGGCCAGACCCGCAGCAACGCCAATTGCAGAACGCCGAACAGCGCCAGATGGATCATCAGATAATCCGCCACCAGCACCGGCAGGAACCGCACATAGAACGTCGTCACCACCAGTGGCACCACCACCGCAGGCAGCAGAACCGCCAGCCAGAACCGCCCGTTCGACACTTGCGGCCCCGGTTTCAACGCCGGCAGCAACCCGACCAAGGGCCGGAACAACACCACGATCCCCGACAGCAGCACCAGTATCCCCAGCCCCGGCTTCACGACAGGCCCGGTACTCGTCCGCCCGAACGCACCGTCCAGCCAGTCGCGCGCCGCACCGATCGCCGTCCCGCTGAACAACACCGCTACATGCTCGACATTCGGGGCCACCACCGCGCGGCGGGTTACATCGCCCGCCGTCACAGTCTTTCCCTCGACCGCATCGGGCTGCACCAGCCGCACCGCCTTCAGCGCCGCCGCCCGCAGCATCCCTTCCCATTCGCCACTGATGATCAACAGCCGTGCAGGTTCCGTCGCCGTCACCGCCTGCGAAAACATCGAGATGCCGACCACCGCATCCACCCCGCCATCGGCCATCGCGGCCCGAACGATAATGTCGGTCGCCATCGAATGCCCCAGCAACGCCACGCCCGGACCCACACCCGGCAAAGCCCGACCCGCCTGCAACACCCGCAACGTCTCGTCCATCAGCCGCCGCGTCGTGCCGTCCACCGACCCCACATTCCCCGACATCGGCTGCGGATTGCGTCCGTGCCCCTCGAAATCAAAGGCCAGCACGGCATAGCCCGACTGCGCCAAGGTCAGCGAATAGGCCTGCATCAACTGCCGCGATCCGGCAAATCCATGCGCCACCACCACCAACGGCCCCACCGTGTCCGGCCTCTGGTACAGCGTCGCAGGCGTGGTCCCCACCGCCATTTCGGTGATGACCAACCCCGCCCTGCCACGCTCCAGCATCCAGACCGACAGCCCGATCAGGGTCAGGGCGACCAGACTGACCGCCCAACTCGAAACGCCACGCCTCACTCTGCCAACTCCCACCCGTCGGGGTAGAAGTCATGCTTCAACGCAATCGACGTGGCGACCCGCTCTGCCTGCCAGATTTCCTCGGGCGTCACGGCGATCGGCCCGAAACTGGCCACCAGCGTCTCGTTGTCCTTCTTGCGCCGGGTGCGGAACCCTTCGGCCTTCAGCGCCTTTTCCAGCGCGGCCCAGTCCGCGTCCAACTCTTCGATAAAGAACAGAAAATCCACGACCGAGGTTTTCGGCAGTTTTATACCTTTGATATCCTTGAAGCTGGCATAGGTATCGCGGCGCTGCGCCTCGTAGTTGTGCTCGATATGTTCCACCATGCCCTACCCCCTCAACGCTGCGGCCAACCGGTTCTGCCGCTCTACCACCACCGGCAGGTCAATCGGCACAATCTGCCCGCACGACACCACATGCAGCCCCTCGACGAACAGATCGCGGACCCGGCCCGGCCCCGCCGACAGCAACGCCACCGGATCCCACGACCCGGCACATTCCACCCCGCCTACATCCCACACAGCAATGTCCCCCCGCAACCCCACCTCGATGGCCCGCAATCATGCCGCCCCAACACCCGCGCCCCGCCCGGCGTGCAATCTCCAACGCCTCGCGGGCCGACATCGCATCGGCTCCCCGGCTGACCCGCTGCAACAGCCTGGCCATCGGCGCCTCGCCGATCATTAACCCCGCATCGTTGCTGGCCGACCCATCGACCCCCAGCCCGCCCTTCGCCCCCCGGTCCCGCATCGCCCGCACGGGGGCAATGTCCGACCCCACGCGGCAGTTAGGACAAGGGCAATGCGCAACTCCGGTGCCGGATCGCGCGAACAGATCAATCTCGGCCCGGTTCAGCCTGACGCAATGCGCGTGCCAGACATCGGGGCCCGTCCACCCCGGACTTTCGGCATATTGCCCCGGCAGACAGCCGAACTTGTTCAGCGAATAGGCCACATCCGCGTCATTCTCGGCCAGATGGGTGTGCAGCATCACGCCCTTGTCGCGCGCAAAAACGGCGAACAAGGGGCAAGGCCGACCCGAACCATTGCCCCCTCTGCCCCATCATGAAACGCACCCACCACCCGGATCATGTCATCCAGAATGGTCCGCTCGCCCTCGACCAGACTGTCGGGCGGCACGCCCCCGGCGCTTTCGCCGATGCTCATTGCCCCGCGCGTCGGGTGATACCGCAATACAACCTCGCCCGCCGCCGCAATCGTATCGTCCAGCCGTGCCCCGTTGGAGTACAGACACAGATGGTCCGATGTCATCGACACCCGGTCAGCGCCAGTTCCACCAGCCCGACCTGCGCCGAGACGAACATTTCAACCACCCAAACAGCAGCGCGTCCTGCCCCCCCGGCACGGCGCGGGCCAGCGTCTGGTACAGTTGATGATGCGTGTTGACCAACCCCGGCGTCACCACACAGTCCGCCGCCTCGACCACCCGGCCTGTGGTGGCCAACCCAACCCGCACCCCCGCAATCACCCCATTGCGCAACAACACATCCGCCCCCGCCAACTCGGCGCGCGCCTCATTCATCGGGGCCACCGCCACGGCACCCCGGATCAAAGTCTCGGTCATCAGCCCCCCAAACCATTTCGGAGGATAAAGACCCCGGCGCGACAGAAAGGGAAAGGACTTGCGCAGCCCAGGAATAGCTGCGCCCACGGCCCACGCAATCCTCGTTTTCTGTCTCCAAATATCCTCGGGGGGTGAGGCCAAAGGCCGAGGGGGGCAGAAAGCCCCCCTTGCTGTCACCCGTTCAGGATTGCCATCGCCTCGGCGTGAATCGCAACATTCGCTGCCGCCAACACCTGCCCGCCGTCATGGCAAGGCCGCCCCTGCCAGTCGGTTACCATCCCGCCCGCCGCCTCGATCACCGCAATCGGGGCCTGCACGTCATAGGCCTGCAAGCCGGCCTCGATCACCAGATCAATCTGACCCGCCGCGATCAAGGCATAGGCATAGCAATCCATCCCATAGCGCACCAAGCGCGCCTTGGGGGCCAGCCGGTGAAACGCCGCGCCTTCGGCCACCGTGCCCACTTCGGGAAATGTCGTGAAAACAATCGCCTGCGACAAGGGCCGCGCCGCCCTGCACCCTAATGCGCGCGGGCCCATCGGCCCGGTCATGCGCGAGATGCCCAACCCGCCCTCGAACCGCTCGCTGATATAGGGCTGGTCGATGATCCCGTAAATCGGCCCCCCCGCATCGCGGACCGAGATCAACACCCCCCAGGTCGGCGTCCCCGCCAGATAGCCCCGCGTGCCGTCGATCGGGTCCAGCACCCAAGTCAGGCCGGACGTTCCGACAACTGCGCCGAATTCTTCGCCCTGAATGCCATCGTCGGGGCGGCGGCGGGCCAGAATGGCGCGCATCCGCTCTTCCGACAGGCGGTCGGCGATGGTGACCGGGTCGAACCGGTCAACCTCCTTGTTGTCGGCGCTCAATCCTGCCGAGCGGAAATGCAGAAGCGTCGCGTGCCGCGCTGCCTCTGCCAGTTCTGCCGCCGTCGATACGATATCGTCCGCATCCATCCGCGTCATGGTCACCTCCGCCTTGCCTGCCGGGGGCTGACTGCCCCTTGTGCCCCGCCGCTAATCCTCCGGGGGAGGCTCGTCAAGCGGTTCGGGCAGCTAAGCCGCGTCCGACAGAACCCGGGCCAGATCGAACAGACGGCGGCGCTGCGCCTCGGGGATCGCATAATAGGACCGCACCAGTTCCAGCGCCTCTTTGTCCGCCAGAATGTCACCGCCGCTTTGCAGGGTGTTCGTCGCCTCGCCAAGACCCTCGAAGAAGAAGCTGATCGTCACGCCCAACGCTTCTGCCACGTCCCACAGGCGCGACGCGCTGACCCGGTTCATGCCGGTTTCATACTTCTGAATCTGCTGGAACTTGATACCCACCTTGTCGGCAAGTTGCTGTTGGGTCATGCCGACCATCCAGCGCCTGTGCCGGATCCGTTTGCCCACATGCGCGTCCACGGGGTGTTTCATCAATCTCTCCATCTTCCTGCGATTGTTCTTACCTCATATATAAGCAATTTTCATGCCAAAGCGGGACGGCCCGCATCTATCCACAGAATATCTTTGCCTGTGTCACAAACCTGTCTTTTTGGATATGTCCAATTATACAGGTGAACAAGAATTTCGAGGTGCGCTCCTCATCGACAGCGCATTCGCGCTGTGCGTTTCCGGGTGCCAAGGAATTCGCCTTTAACGGGTTTTCCATTTTGCATCGCAATTTGCAACCTTTCCGATGTGTAACTTTTGCATTTTGCAACAAAACCCGAGCCTCTCCCCCCGGTTGACCCGGAAAAGCAGACCGGTGCGGCACCGGGCGAGGTGTTGGTGCAGGTCCGCGCCTGCGGGCGGAACTTCGCCGATCTGCCGATGAACGACGGCAGGTATCAGGACCGCCCCGCCCTGCCCTTCCTCCCCGGACTGGAATGCGCCGGCATTGTAGCGGGGATTGGCGCCGGTACCAAAGGCCCGGCCATCGGCATCCGCGTTCTGGCCTATACCGGCGGAGGTGCTTTGGCAGAGGCCATCTGCCTTCCCGTCGAACGCCTTTTTCCGATCCCCGACACGATGGGCTATGAACAGGCCGCAGGCTTTCCGGTGGCGTACGGGACCAGCCATCTGGCACTCGATCACCGCGCCCACCTGCAACCCGGCGAGAAGCTGCTGGTCACCGGCGCATCGGGCGCGGTCGGCCTGACGGCGGTGGAACTGGGCAAGCGGATTGGCGCGCGCGTCGTCGCCATGGCGCGGGGGGACGTCAAGCTGGCCATCGCCCGTGCAGCCGGCGCGGATCGGGTGCTGGACAGCGATACCCCCGATCTCAAGGCCGTGCTAAAATCCATGGGAGGCACCGATGTGGTCCAGGATACCATCGGCACCCCGCCTTTGACGCCGCACTGCGGTCCCTGCGCCCCGAAGGCCGCTATCTGGCTATCGGCTTTGCAAGCGGGGACGTCCCGCTTATCCCTGCCAACCTGCTGGTGGTCAAAAACCTGTCGGTGATCGGCCTTTACTGGGGGGCCTATGTCACCTTCCGGCCCGATGTTCTGACCCAAAGCCTGTCCACCCTGCTGACATGGTCCGCCGCAGGCACCCTGAAGCCCCACATCAGCCGCACCTTGCCCTTCGCCGCCCTGCCCGAAGCCATGGACCTGCTGCGCCGCCGCGCCGCGACCGGCAAAGTCGTGCTTACGATGCCATAGCCTCGATGCGCTCCACCGGGGGACGCACCGACTTGACCGCATAGGCCCGCCGGATCAACTCGGCCAGCGCCTCGACTGCCGGGGAATGCACGGGGTCGGCCACATACATGTTGACCTTCATCCGGCCCAGATCGGGCAGCGCGCCGTGATGCAGGATCCGCTCCATATAGGGCGGCTCTGACCCCGCCAGCACCGTATGCACGGCAAGGTCGGCACTGACCGTGGCCTCGACCGCGCGCGTGCTGTCACTCTCCACAGCCATTTCCCACCTTATTCCCGCCTCATCCAGCGCTGCCTGCACCCCCTGCCGAAAGATGCAGTTCACCTCATGCGCCAGCCGCAAGGGCCGCGCGCGCCATGCCTGCCCTCCCGGCGCCCCGATCCAGACCAGCGGCAGTTCGGCCAGCGTCTCGCCCCCCGGCTCGACGCTGTCTTCGGTGGTCAGGATCACGTCGCATTCGCCGCGCGAAAACTGCGCCTTCAGCACGCGGGTAAAGGACGAGATCAACTGCAGCCGCATCTTGGGAAAGTCCTTGGAAAACCGCTGCATGACCTGCGGGATCGCCGGATAGACAAGGTCATGCGGCACGCCCAGCACCACCTCGCCATGATGTGCCGCCTGCGTCAGTCGCCCGAACACCTCGTCATTCAGCAGCAGCATGCGGCGCGCATAGCCCAGCAACTGCTCTCCTGCCGCCGTCAGCCCGACCTTGCGGCCCGTACGGTCCAGCAGTTCAAGGTCCAGCATCTCCTCCAGCCGCTTGATCTGCATCGACACCGCCGATTGCGTCAGGTTCAGAAAGCCCGCCGCACGGGTCACACCCCCTGCATCGGCAATCGCCACGAAAGATCGCAGCGAGGTCATGTCCAGATTGCGCGCCATATCACAATTCCTGATACCAGAAGTCAAAAGCATTCATTTTCGAAATGTCGATGATTCGGGTAGGAAGATCAAGTGATTTGATGGAACCAACGGTCCCGATCACCGCCGCTGATGAAACCCTGAAAGGAAAGACCATGTTCGCCTCGCTCCACACCTCCACGATGACCGTCCGTCGCGTGCAGTCGCGTGGCATTTTCGACCGCCTGACCGCCCGCTTGCGTCTGGCCACCATCGCCTACAGTCAGCGCCAGCATCTGGCGTCGCTGGACGATCACGCGCTGGCCGATATCGGTCTAACCCGCGCCCAAGCCCATTACGAGGCCAACCGACCAGTGTGGGACGTGCCCAAGGGCTGGCGCTGCTGAAAATTCGGCAAAAATTTTGCCCTCGCGCGCAAGGATTTGGCAATTGAATCCTTGAATCGTGGGACATAGGTCCCAATATTGTCTCCATAAGGCAGCGCAGGCTCTGCGCTGACCCAAGGGCACAAACGGAGGGTTTCAATGGCTCAATATCAAGACATCCGCACGGCTGGGGTCGGCACCCGTTCTGCCGTGATCGACGCGGGGCTCCGCGCCCACATGAACAAGGTCTACGGGCTGATGTCCGTAGGCATGCTGTTGACCGCAGCCGTCGCTTGGGGCGTTGGCACGAACGAGGCACTGATCGCCGCGATCTTCGGCACCCCGCTGAAATGGCTGGTGATGTTCGCACCCCTGGTCATGGCGCTGGGCTTCGGCGCGATGATCAACCGGATGTCGGCCAGCATGGCGCAACTGGTGTTCTACGTTTTTGCCGCTGTGATGGGCCTCTCGCTGTCGTTCATTTTCGCGGTCTATACGGGCACGTCGATCGTCACGACCTTTCTTGTGACCTCGATCGCTTTCGCGGGGCTTAGCCTGTACGGCTATACCACAAAGAAAGACCTGTCGGGCATGGGAACGTTCCTGATGATGGGTCTGATCGGCCTGATCGTCGCCTCGATCGTGAACATCTTCCTCGCCTCTTCGGCGCTGGCCTTCGCGGTTTCTGTTATCGGCGTGCTGATCTTCGCGGGTCTGACGGCGTACGACACACAGGCCATCAAGAACACCTATCTGCAGCACGCGCAGGCGGGCGATCAGGAATGGCTCGGCAAGGCAGCGGTGATGGGTGCGCTGAACCTGTACATGGACTTCATCAACATGTTCATGTTCCTGCTGCAATTCCTCGGCAACCGCGAATAATCGCCGGTCGATCTGAAACAAAGGGCCGGGGGAAACCCCGGCCCTTTTGCATTACAACTGGCATACCATCCGCACCGCCGGAAAGCTGATGCCGGGGCGTAGCGGCACCTCGACCTCGCCCATCGCGACAAAGCCTATCGCGACGTAAAACGAAACCGCCGTACGGGTGGACAGGCAGTCGAGCCGCCTGACCCCGGCGTCCCGCGCCTGCGCCATAGCCCGCCCCATCAGCCCCCGCCCGATGCCGCGCCGCACCATCCGGTCATCGGTGACCAGATGGCGAACATGGCCCAACGCGGGCGTCTCCCCGCCATCCCCCGGCGCGCCGCGCGTCCACCCGCCCGCGCCGACCATCCCGCCCGCCGACAGCGCCACCCAATAGCTGCCAGACACCACCAGATCCGGCCTCGCGCGTGAAATGATCGGCAGCGCGGTGACCAGCACCGAGGCCGGGTAATCGGCCTTCAACAGCCGGGGATAGCTGCGCGCCAGCAACGCATCGATCCCGGCCAGATCGTCGCGCCCCGCAATGCGAAAGGTGATGTCGTCGATCATGCGGTCAAGGATAGCGCAGAGGCGGTCCGGGGAAACCCTCGCCGTGGCGTCAACACCCTGCCACCGATGCCCGGCAGACCCCTTCCGCCAAAACAAAAAAGCCGCGCAAACGCGCGGCTTTTGAACGTTGACACCAAGCGGCAAGACCCTATTTGATCTTGCCTTCCTTGTATTGCACATGCTCCCGCTTGACCGGGTCGTATTTGTTGACCGTCATCTTTTCGGTCATCGTGCGGGCATTTTTCTTGGTCACATAGAAGTGCCCGGTGCCCGCCGTCGAGTTCAGACGGATCTTGATCGTTGCCGGTTTGGCCATAGTCCCAGTCTCCTGCCGTCCGAAAGCCCATGCCTTCGATGAAATTCACAAACGCTGCTACTGACGCCATAATGGGCCAGAGTCAACACCCAACGGCCCGTTTCAGATCATGAATTCTTCACGCAAACAAAAACCTTGCAGGGGTAAATCTCGGCCATGGATCGGTCGAGCGGTTCGAGCACCGTCCCGGCACCGCCGATCGCCTCTTTGAGAATGCGCGCCAAGCCGGCTTCCGTTGCGCCGAACGGGTCAAGTGCACTGGCTGATTTTGGCAAGTGTCCGTTTGTATGGTCAAGCAAAACCATGCCGCCGGGACGTAGCGCGTCAACCCACGCGGCAATCGCCTTGTGCGGATCATAGGCGTGATCCCAGGAATTCGAATAGACGAAATCCGCCTTTCCCGACCATTCGGGATTCACCTGATGGAAATCCCATTGCAGCGTATGGGGAAAGTCCGTTGCGGTTTCCGAGATGTCGGTCCCGATCACGTTGGCTGCACCGGCCAGTTTGCGACGGAACCAGCCCTGTTCCCTTCCCCGCCGCACACCATGGCAGAGACCGAAATCCACCTTTCCCAAAGTGGCGTTCAAATGGGCCGCAAGAAAGAAGATGTGGCTCTTCTGGACGAATTGCGCTGTCAGCTTCGCCTTGTTGCCGTGTTCCTGCACCTGACGATAAGTCTCGTAATCGGGGTAGCGATGTAACGTAAAGCCTTCGTTTTCTTCTACTTCCGTTTTGCCGAGCGCAGCGGCTTCTGCGGCCGCCTGTGTGAACATTCCACGTTTGAAAGCCATGATCGACCCCTATTGCCTGTCACAAGTCAAATCACGGTTTCAATGACATAGGCAACTGAGTTCAGGCACGCAGACCCGAACAGTCAGGCTAGATCAGGATGTGCGCGGATGACCTGTAAGCCGGATTCTGTCCCGGAGTTGCCCCCTTGGATGATCATTCCTCTGCCGCACCTGTTACCAGGGCGGTCAAGCTGCCAACCCGGGCCTCGGGGCTGAAGCGTCCCTGCGGCGGTATCCTTGCGGACCAGCCCGCGTGAGGCCCCTATTCGGCATTGCTCCGGGTGGGGCTTGCCTTGCCGTCCCGGTTGCCCGGTCCGCGGTGGGCTCTTACCCCACCGTTTCACCATCACCGTGGACGCGTCACCCATAGTCCGGTGACACCACGGCAGTCTCTTCTCTGTGGCGCTTTCCCTGGGGTTGCCCCCGCCGGGCGTTATCCGGCACCCTTGCTTCATGGAGTCCGGACTTTCCTCGGGGCGATTCCCCGCCCCGCGATCATCCAGCCATCCGCACAACGGGCGACTTACGCCCCTGCCCCGCGCGCGTCAAGCAACCCCGCCGCCAGCGCGCGGTCGGTGTCGTCCAGCGGCCCGGCAGCCCAAGGCCGGAACCGCAGCCGAAAAGCCGGCAGCAGCACATCCTGCGGCGCGTCAGGATAGCCGAACGCGCAGAGATCGCCCACGAAATCCCCCGGCTTTCCGGGAACAGGCCAGACCGACAGCCCCCCCAAGGCCAACCGCCGCCAGTCGAACCGCCCACCCGGATCGCTCTTGCGCCCCGGTGCCATGTCGGAATGTGCGATCACCCCGGCAGGTCCGATCCCCCACCGCACCATGACCCCCGCCAGAAGAACCTCCAGCGCCCCGATCTGCGGCTCGGGAAACGGCTGCGCGCCGGAATTGGCCAACTCGACCCCGATCGACCGCGAATTCACATCGCCCAACCCCAGCCATTCCCCCGCCCCGGCATGCCACGCCCGCATCTCCTCGGGCACCAGAGCCTCGACACCGCCCGTCTCGGAAATCAGCCAATGCGCCGAAACCTCGGTCGCCGGGTCGCACAGCCGCGCCCGCGCCTCGGCGAAACTGGCCATGGCGGTATAGTGGATGACAATCAGCGAAGGCCGCACCCCGCCGCGCCGCTCGCCAAAGTTCGGCGAGGGCCAGTCGGTCACTGCAGCGCGGTGCGGAACGGGCGCGGGTCCCAGTCGCAGGCGAAACCGTCGCCGTCAGGGTCCAGCCCCCTGCGGTCGCGGTCCGGCCCGCCATTGGCAAGGAAAGCCTCTTGTGCGACGTCCGGCGAGCCATATTGCCCACAGTTCCCCGCCCCGCCGCCGATCCGCAGTTTGGACCGCGAATACAGCGCAACCCCCGGCGCGTTGTTGGTCGCCAGCGCATATTCCACGATGTTCGGCCCGCTGGCCCCCGGCCGCACCGGCAGCGCCCCCGGCTGGATCACCGTGTACTGTGCGCGGTTTGTGTCGATCCGGGCCTTGTCGCTGGCAATGGTTTCGCGGGCCGACACGGCTGCGAAATCGTTCTCGTCCGACACTCCACCGGGGGCACCGCCGGGAACAAGGCTGTCCATCTCGCCTGTTTCGACCTTGATCCCGACGGGAGCATTGCCGCGCGGGCGCTCGCCGACCGTGCCGCCGATCACATTTCCCGCAGGAGGAAAGATCGGAGAATTCGGCAGCGGAGCCGCCGTCACCCCATCCGCCCGGTCCAGTGCCGCCGCCGCGGCCCCCGGATCGAACCCGGTCACAGGCGCCGCCGCAACCGGTGCCGCCCCGAACTCGCGCTCCCGCAGATAACTGTTGTAGTCCTGAAACCCGACGCCGGCCCCTGAATCCGGCACGACCGGATTGCACGCGGCCAAAGCCGCAAGCGCCAATATCCCGAAACCCGTCCGCATCCCGATTTGCCCCAGCGATCTTGGCCGTTTTTTGCCGCCTACCACCATTTTTCGGCTTTGGCTACATAGCCTGCGGCGCGTTCCAGCACATAGGCGTGATTGAGAAGCCCCGCTTCGTCCCAAGGCCGCCCGATCAACTGCAAGCCCATGGGCAAGCCCTTGGCGTCCTGCCCGACCGGAACCGCAATCCCCGGCAACCCGGCAAGGTTGACCGTCACGGTGAACACGTCGTTCAGATACATCTCGACCGGGTCGACGTTGGCCATTTCCCCCAGACCAAAGGCCGAGGATGGCGTGGCAGGCGTCAGGATCGCATCGATCCCTTCGGCAAAGACCTGATCGAAGTCCCGCTTGATCAGCGCCCGCACCCGACGCGCGCGGTTGTAATAGGCGTCATAGAACCCGGCAGACAACACATAGGTCCCTACCATGATCCGCCGCTGCACCTCTTTGCCAAAGCCTTCGGCGCGGGTCTTTTCGTACATCTCGGTGATGCCATCGCCCGCAGCCAGCTTGGCGCGGTGGCCATAGCGCACCCCGTCATACCGCGCGAGGTTGCTCGACGCCTCGGCCGGGGCGATGACGTAATAGGCGGGCAAAGCGTATTTCGTATGCGGCAGGCTGATATCGACGATCTGCGCGCCCGCATCCTTCATCATCGCAATACCGCGCGCCCACAGCGCCTCGACTTCGTCGGGCATTCCGTCCATCCGGTATTCGCGCGGAATGCCAACCCTCTGGCCGCGAATGTCCCCGGTCAGCGCCGCCTCGAAATCCGGCACCGCAAGCGTCGAACTGGTTGAATCCTTCGGGTCATGCCCCGCCATTGCGGCCAGGAAGATCGCTGCATCCCGCACCGATTTGGTCATCGGCCCGGCCTGATCCAAAGACGACGCGAACGCCACGATGCCCCAGCGCGACACCCGCCCATAGGTCGGCTTGATCCCGACAATCCCGGTAAACGCGGCAGGCTGCCGGATCGACCCGCCCGTATCGGTCCCGGTCGCCGCCAGACACAAATCCGCCGCCACCGCCGCCGCCGACCCCCCCGACGACCCGCCCGGCGTCAGCTTGCGATCGTCGACCTTCCACGGGTTGACCGCCGGACCATAGCACGAGGTTTCATTGCTGGACCCCATGGCAAACTCGTCCATGTTCAGCTTGCCCAGCATCACGGCACCCGCGCCAAACAGCTTGGCCGTCACGGTCGATTCGTATTCCGGCCTGAACCCCGCCAGAATTCGCGACCCGGCTTGCGAGGCGACGCCCTTGGTGCAGAACAAATCCTTGATCCCCAGCGGAATCCCGCACATCGCGGGTGCAGCGCCCGCAGCCAACCGCCCATCCGCCGCCCGCGCCTGTTCCAACGCCATCTCGGGCGTCTTGTGGACGAAAGCGTTCAGCCCGTCGCCCGCATCCATCGCCGTCAGACAGGCCATGGTCAGATCAACGGCCGTCAGTTCGCCCTTGCGCAGCGCATCGCGTGCGGCGGCGATGGTCATCTCGTTCGGAGTCATTCGACCACCTTCGGCACCGCAAAGAAACCTTCCCGCGCATCGGGCGCATTCGCCAGTATCGCCGCCGGATAGCCGCCGTCCGTCACCACATCCGCCCGCCGCGCCAACCGCATCGGCGTGACCGATACCATCGGCTCGATCCCCGTCACGTCAACCTCGGTCAACTGTTCCATGAATCCCAGAATGCCCGACAATTCCCCGGCCAAAGCGGGCAAGTCAGCCTCTTCCACCCGGATACGGGCCAGTTTCGCCACTTTGCGGGCGGTGTCGATGTCGATGGACATGCGCGTCCCCTTCAAACCATTTGAAACCGTTTAGCCCCGCACCTGCCCGCCTGCAAGCCCACCCTCCCGTTGCCGGATATGCCGTCCGTAGACCTCGATCATCCAAGCCAGCATGACGGCATTCAGCAGATGCCACAGGAAATGCGTCCCCAGCGGAAGAGCCGCACAGATCGGCTCATCCACCGTGCGAAACCCCAGCGACAGAACCAGAATCCCCGCCCCGACCGCCAACCCCCGCGCCGTGGCAGGCGAACCCCGCATCAGCCACGCATAAAACAGGATCAACACCGGCACCGGCGCATAGCCCGCCGACGACCCCAATCCCGGCACCATCTGCCACAGCGGAACCGTCACGGCGGCATAGGGCACAAAACCCGCCACACACAGCCCCGCCTGCCACCCCTTCAGCTCCAACATGTCGCGGCTCGCGGCAAACACATACAGCAGGATGAACGCGAGGATAGGCAGCACATCGGCCACCCCGGTGATCCGGTTGGCGTGCGTGTGAAACAACCACGACCCCACCCCGATCATCCCCAGCACAACGCACATCACCCGCCCCAAGCCCACGCTGCGGCGCCACATCAAGCAGGCCGCCACCACAAAGGCCAGATTGGTCAAGGCGTTGACCGGCTCCGCCCAATAGCCTGTCCCCAATCGCTCGCAATACCCGTCCACCGCCGCCCACCAGTCCATCGCGTCCCCTCCCGCAGGCCGTTCCCCGCCCAAATGCCACAATTCCGTTTCAAGTTCCGGTCATTTTCTGTCCATAACTATCCCACGGGGGTCCCGGGGTGTGTAACCCCCCGTCGTTATTCCCATCACGCCACCCAACGGTGATAG
>JBBRVJ010000023.1:0-27654 GCA_038246975.1 Rhodobacterales bacterium
GCCCGCCGATAAGCGCGCCGGTGATCGGGTTGCCATTGAAGGCATCAGAGATAAGCGCGCCACCCGCCGCCCCGGCCAGACCGCGCGAAGCGGGGTCTTGCAGGCAGCCGGCAAGCGGCAATGTAAGAAAAGTGAAAAGAACGATGGTCTTGCGCATGGTTTTCTGCCTCGGTTTGGTGTTTTTATTGCAACTGATGCTAGCGCATTTGCTTTTGAAGGGAAACGGAATTTCTGCGGTGCACCGGTCCCGGCGCAATCTTGCCGGGTGGCGTCAAAAGCAGGCCCGACCCACGGGGGGCCGGGCCAAAGGGAAAAGGAAGGGTTGCAGTATAGCCTCAGCAAGGCGGAGGACGTCTTGGGAACGGCCTTGCCGTCAGCATCGCCGAAGCGCCGACCGGTGGCAAACCCCAAGCGCGGATGGGTTTTGAGTTGCGCGACTTGTTGCGCGGCGGCGGGATGGGTCGGCGAAATCATGCCTGATCCTCGCCGTCATCGTCCCAGTCATAGGGCTCGGCGTTGGTGTCGAACACGGCAGGAAAGCTGACCTGCGCCAGTTTGACGTTGATCCGCAGCTGCGCCTCGTAGTCGGCAGGATCAAAGGGGTCGGTGGCGGGCATCACCTCGCGCCCGAACAGCCAGGACAGGCGGCCCGCGTCCAGATTGCCACGCTCGAACGGGTCTTCGCCGAACTGCTGCCAAAGGGCGGCCAAGAAGCCTTCGTCAGCGCGGCGGTCGGCGGTCTTGCGGTCGCGAAATCGCTCGCGCCTGATCAGTTTCGCGGGGCCGTCCTTGTGGTTGGCGCGGCGGATGACGAATTGAAAATCGGTGCCCGGAAGGCGGCCGGGAAAGCCGCGGTGTTTTATCATAACGCACGGCTCCGGGTGCCCGCGGCGGGGCGGGCAAGGGCTGCGGACAGCCCCTGCCCTGCAGGCTTACTTGTATTTGCCGGTGAAGGTCGGCTCGACCGAGACGGGAACCGGATCAGGCTCCGGCGGGGCCTTGGGCGCGCACGCAGCAGTGACGGCGAGAAGCAGAAGAGCGAAGACGGGGGTAGAGCGCATGACAACCTCATGTGTGTGTCGGAATTGACGACACAAGCATAAGGCCGGGTTTGCCGGGGGGCAAACAGTTCCGGAACCGGATAAGCGACTTTCGCCGATGTGGAAAAGCGGGCGGACTGCGGTTCTGCGAGTCCCGCCCCCCGCCCGTTCAGATCACTTGTACTTGCTTGTGAAGGTCGGCTCGACCGAGACGGTCGGCTGGTCCACATAAACGACTTCGTCGGCCTTTTTGGCACAACCGGCGGCGAAGCCGACCAGTACGAAAGCCAGAAGGGTGATTTTGGTGCTCGACATCCTCTACTCCTATGTTCTTGGAGGGTCGCGCTTGCTGCCGACCCCCATCTTGAGGCAAAGGCCGCTTGGGTTCGGCCTACATCAACAATATCCGATAAAGGCACGGATTGACACGGAAATTCTTGTAATGCCCTACCCTGTGGCCCGGCTACATCAACTGTGCGATGCGAGGGGGTGGCGGCCCCCATATATGGTGCTGTCGTCAAAATACCTCCCAGATGCAGACGTTGTCCTGCACCGAATAGGCCTCGAAAAACTGGGTAATCTCGGGGGCGGCATCGCCAAACGGCAACGGCGCGGCAGAAAGCGATATGATGATCTGCTGTGGCAAGGGGCCGGTGTTGGCGATGCGGGGCAAGGCATAGGTGTCGCACAGATGCTGCATGTCGGCGACCGAGGCGTCAAACGTGACCCCGCCGTCAGGGGCGATGCCGGGGGCGGTAAAGCGGAAACGGGCGGTCAGGCCGAAAGCGCCCTGTTCGTTCAGGATGACATCCTGCAGCGTGATCACCTGCCGCGAGGGTACCGCAATGACCTCTGCCGCCTCGGGCGGGGCGGGGTCGGGGGCAATCGCTGCCACCTCCTGCGCCAGCGCGGGACAGGCCATCAGGCACAGCAGAAGGGCCGCCTTCATGGCCCCCCCTGCGGTCTGCGGGCGGTGCAATCGACCTCGACCAAGGCGCCCACCGCCAGAGCCGTAACACCGATCGTGGTGCGGGCGGGGCGGCTGTCATCGGGGAAATAGCCGGCGTAAACCGCGTTGAACGCGTCGAAGTCGCGGGCAAATTCGGTCAGGAAGCAGCGGCATTGCACAACGTCGGCCCAGCTAAGCCCAAGGCCCGACAGGACAAGGCCGAGGTTGTCCATCACCCTTTTGGTCTGTGCCGTAACCCCTTCGGGCAATTTTGCGTCGGGGGCATCGGGGTCGGTCGGCATCTGACCGGTCAGGATGACCCAGCCGTCCGCCTCTGCCGCGTGGCAGAACGGGCCGACGGGGCGGGGGCCTGCGGGGACAAGGTGGAAGTCGGGCATTCTGGTTCCTCGGTGCGGCCTACGTCTAAAGCGGGATGTTGTCGTGTTTCTTCCAAGGGTTCGCCAGCTTCTTGCCGCGCAGCGAGGCGAAGGCGCGGCAGATGCGGCGGCGGGTCGATTGGGGCATGATCACCTCGTCGATGAACCCCTTTTCGGCGGCGACGAAGGGGTTGGCAAAGCGGGTTTCATAGTCGGCGACGCGCGAGGCCACCTTGTCGCGGTCGGCCAGTTCGGCGCGATACAGTATTTCCACCGCCCCCTTCGCCCCCATCACCGCAATCTCTGCCGTGGGCCATGCGTAATTGAAATCGCCGCGCAAGTGTTTCGAGGCCATCACGACATAGGCCCCGCCGTAAGCCTTGCGGGTGATCACGGTCACTTTGGGCACCGTCGCCTCGGCATAGGCGAACAGCAGTTTCGCGCCGTGCTTGATCACGCCGCCCAGTTCCTGCGCCACACCGGGCAGAAAGCCCGGCACATCGACCAGTGTCAGGATCGGAATTTCGAACGCATCGCAGAACCGCACGAACCGCGCGGCTTTTCGCCCTGAGTCGATGTCCAGACAACCCGCCAGCACCATCGGCTGGTTGGCGACGACGCCGACTGTCTGGCCTTCCAGCCGGATGAATCCGGTGATGATGTTGGCGGCGAAATCGCGCTGAATCTCGAAAAAATCGGCCTCGTCCGCCAGTTTCAGGATCAGTTCCTTCATGTCGTAGGGCTGATTCGGGTTTTCGGGGATCAGCGTATCAAGGCTTGGCTCCAGCCGGGCCGGGTCGTCGAAGAACGGCCGTGTGGGCGGCTTTTCGCGGTTGTTCAGCGGCAGGAAGTCGATCAGGCGCCGGCATTCGGCCAGAGCTTCGACGTCGTTTTCAAACGCCCCGTCGGCTACCGAGGATTTTTTGGTGTGGGTCGACGCCCCGCCCAGTCCTTCGGCGGTCACCACCTCGTTCGTGACGGTTTTCACCACATCCGGGCCGGTCACGAACATGTAGCTGCTGTCGCGGACCATGAAGATGAAGTCGGTCATGGCGGGCGAGTAGACCGCGCCCCCCGCACAGGGCCCCATGATCAGGCTGATCTGCGGGACGACACCGCTGGCCATCACGTTGTGCTGAAACACATCCGCGTAGCCCGCCAGCGACATCACGCCTTCCTGAATCCGCGCGCCGCCCGAATCGTTGATCCCGATGATGGGCGCGCCGTTCTGCATCGCCATGTCCATGATCTTGCAGATTTTCCGGGCGTGGGTTTCCGACAGCGAGCCGCCGAACACCGTGAAATCCTGACTGAAGACATAGACCATGCGGCCATTGACCGTGCCCCAGCCGGTGACGACGCCATCGCCGGGGGGGCGTTCCTCTTCCATCCCGAAATCGGTGCAGCGGTGGGCGACGAACATGTCGAACTCCTCGAAAGAGCCTTCGTCCAGCAGCAATTCGACGCGCTCGCGGGCCGTCAGTTTTCCCTTGGCATGCTGCGCGTCGATGCGCCGCGTGCCCCCGCCCATCCGGGCCACGGCGCGGCGCAGTTCAAGCTGGTGCAGGATGTCGTGCATGGATCTTCCCTTTGCTGATCGGGGCACAGTAAGGGGGGAACGAAGGGGCGAAAAGGGGGAAGTAAAGAATTTGCAACGTGGCGCTGTCCGGCCCCGGAGCTAGACCTTGGACACCAGCACCTTGTCGATGCGGCGGTCGTCCAGATCGATCACCTCGAACCGATAGCCCAGAGCCGATGCATGATCGCCAAGGCTGGGCAGGCGGCGCATCACATTCAGCACCAGACCGGCCACGGTTTCATAACCCCCGGCAATTTCCAGCGGCAGGCCCAGCTTTTCGCAGAACTCGTCTGCCGGCATCCACCCCGCCACCAGCCAGCTTTCATCGGCGCGCTGCACCATTGCAGGTTCGTCGGCGTTGGCCTCGGCAAAGGTGCCGGTGATCGCCTCAAGGATATCGCCGGTGGTGATGATGCCTTCAAAGTGGCCATACTCGTCATAGACCAGCGCTATGTGGTTGGTAGAGGCGCGCAAGATCTCGATCACGTTCAGCGCATCGACCATGTCCGACACCACCGGCACCTCGCGCATCAGCTTGGCCACATCCAGCGGCTGACCAGAGGTGACGGCGGCGAAGGCGTCGGTCAGGTACAGCACGCCGACCACATCCCCGGTTTCCGGATTGCGAACCGGCAGACGCGACCGGCCCGAAGCGCGGATCGCGTCCAGTGTTTGCTGAAGTGTGGCACCCAGATCCACCGTCTGCACATCGCGGCGCGGCGTCATCAGGGCGCGGGCCGACCGGTCGGCCAGCCGCATGACGCTGGTCAGCATCACTTGTTCCTCGTCCTCGATCACGCCTTCAAACCGCGCTTCGGCCAGGATGGTGCGCACCTCTTCCTCGGTGACGCGGTTGGTGTTTTCCTTGGACACCCGCAGCAGCGCCAGGACCAGCCTGCCCGACCGGTCCAGCAGCCAGATGACCGGCGAGGTGATGCGCGCCACCACCGCCATGATCGGCGCTGCAATCAAGGCCACACCTTCGGGGTTCTTCAGCGCGATCTGCTTGGGCACCAACTCGCCGATGATCAGCGACAGGTAGGTCAGCACCACGACCACCCCGCCCACCCCCAACGTATGGGCCCAGTCCGGATCGACGCCCATTGCCACCAGCCCGACAGCCAGCCTGCCGCCCAGCGTGGCCCCTGAAATTGCCCCCGACAGCACCCCGACCAACGTGATGCCGATCTGCACCGACGACAGGAACCGCCCCGGATTCGCGGCCAGTTCAAGCGCTGTAGCCGCACGTTTGTCCCCCGCCTCGGCCAGTGGTTTCAGGCGGGCAGGACGGGACGACACGATGGCCAGTTCGGACATCGCCAGCGCGCCGTTGATCACGATCAGAACGGCGACGGTCAGGATCTCGAAGATCAAGGGAAACCGGTCGGGTTATTGCGGATGCCGGTCTTTGTAGGGCATCCGGAAGTCCATCGCAATGCGACCCGTCAGGCAAGCCGGAACGAGAAGTGTTTGCGCACCGTTTCCTCGATCTTCCAGACCCCCTTGAAGGTTGCCGCGACCACAAAGGCGTCGCCCGCGACCACGGTTACCGGGGTTCCGCCTTCCGGGGTGATGGTGATGCGGCCCGCGATCAGATGCACGAACTCCGCCGCCGCATAAGTGGCGTGATAGCTGCCCGGCGTGCACTCCCACAGGCCCGCCAGCGTGGTGCCATCGGGGGCGGCATGCAGGATATGCGTGGTCATCCGGGGCGATCCTTCGATCGGGACCCAGCCGGGTATATCGGACGTGTTGGGCACGACGGTCGACGGATCGGGCAGTTTGATGACGGTTTGCATGGGGTGCCTTTGGGATCGGGATACGCGGCCAAGCTAGATCATGTCAGCCATTCCGCGCAACCGCCCAAAGAGAAAGGGCGCACCGTCGGGTGCGCCCTTTGTGGTCCATGGCAGAAAAACCCCTTAAGCGGGAATCGCCGTCGCCTCGACATCCGCCGCGCGACCGATCTCGATCCGGCGGGGTTTCAAAGCCTCGGGCATTTCGCGCACAAGGTCGATGTGCAGCATTCCGTGAGCGTGGTCCGCCCCCGTCACCCGCACATGATCGGCCAGCGCAAAGCGGCGTTCGAACGCGCGTGTCGCGATCCCGCGGTGCAGGTAAGTACGGGCTTGGGCGTCGTCAGCCTTGCGGGCGGCGATGTGCAGGGCGCCGTCCTTGACCTCGACCGTCAGTTCGTCGGCGGCAAAGCCTGCGACGGCAATCGAGATGCGATAGGCGTCATCGCCCAGTTTTTCTATGTTGTAGGGCGGATAGGTCGGCTGGGCGACCTCGGCGGTCAGAACCCGGTCCATCAGATCGGCGATCCGGTCAAAGCCGACGGTCGCCCGGTACAGCGGGGCAAAGTCATAGGTGCGCATGGTCATCCTCGTTTCAAGCGATGGGTTGTGCCCCCCGAAGCACCGGGCGGGCAATGTGCGCCGCCGAACCCACTCTGGCATCCGGCGACTTCCCCGATCTGGGAACAGCCCGCCCCCCTGTCAAGACCTGCGGCTCAAGGGGTGCCCGGCGCGACCTTCACAAATTTCGCCCCCGCCGCCGTGCCGCCCGACAGCATCCGCACCCTGGCCTTGCCCACCGCCTCGCCGGCCGTCATTTCCGCCCGCAATACCGCGAGCGGTTCCTGCAAAGACGTGCCCAAAGCCACCTGCCGCCCCTCGACTTCCGCCTTGGCCGACACGACCGACACCACCTTGGCAATGCCGCCCTGCACCGCAAAGATCGGCGCGCCCGACGATCCGAAATCGACGCTGCACGACAGAACCAGAACCCCCGGCTGACGGCCCAACACTTCACACACCTCCTGCAGGCTCGGCGCCTCGGCCCGGTCCTGCGCATAAGACACCACGGCGACCTCGTCTCCCTTGGCGGGGCGCGCGTCGGTGGCAAAGGGTGTCACGGAGGGCAACCGGATCGGCTGATCCAGTTGCAGCAAGGCAATGTCAAACGCCACCCGCTCCAGACTGTCGACCCCGGCATAGACATAATCGGGATGCGCCACCGCGCGACGCACCGCGCGGTACGCCACCGCCCTGCCATTGCGCCACCCGGCCAGAAACTCGATCTGATCCGCCGCGATCCGCGCCCCGGTTTCCTTGTCGAACAGGCAATGCGCCGCCGTCAGCACCAGATCATCGGCGATCATCGCCCCGGTGCAAAACCCGCGATCGCCCAGATTGATCCGCCCGACAGCCTCCCACCCCCGACCGTCATCCCCGGTCTGCAAGGCGCGCAACCGAGATTCCTCTGCCAAAGCCGCCCCGCCAAAAGCCACTAAACCAATCCAAAAGCTCAAACGCACCAAAGCACTCACAACGCTTAGTCCCTTTCCTCTTGGCCCAAATATCCCACGGGTTCATGCGTTGGTGCTCGATTGGTTCGAGAACCAACGTCTTCTTTGGGGTGTGAAACCCCCCGGTTCGCGGGATCATCGCTCCCCTCCGGCTAAGCATTCATTGCGGCTAATCTGAGGCGATGCGCATTGCCGCAGGTACAGGCCCCCCCGTGGCCCAATCCAGCAATTCCACCGTATGCACCACCGGCACGCCAACCCCGACCCCGATCTGCATCATGCAGCCGATATTCCCCGCCGCGATCACATCGGGCTTCACCGCCGCCAAAGTCGCCACCTTGCGCGCGCGCAATTCGCCCGAGATCACCGGCTGCATGAGGTTATACGTCCCCGCCGACCCGCAGCACAGATGACTGTCCGCAGGCTCCACCACCGTAAACCCCACCCGCTTCAACAAGTCCTTCGGGGCTGTCTTGATCTGCTGCCCGTGCTGCAACGAACAGGCGGCATGATAGGCCACCCGTATGCCCTTGGCCGCCCCCGCAGGCAGCCCGATCCTGACCAGAACCTCGCTGATATCCATCGCCAGCCCCGCCACTTCCGCTGCATCCGCAGCCAGCGGGTCATGCGCAAACATATGCCCGTAATCCTTGACCGTCGTTCCACAACCAGACGTGTTGATCACCACCGCATCCAGACCCGCCCCGCGCTTTTCCGCCATCCAGGCCGCGATGTTCGCCGCCGCATGGCCATGGCTCAGCGCCGTCTTTCCCATGTGATGCGTCAGCGCCCCGCAACACCCGGCCCCCCTGGCCACCACCACCTCGCAGCCCAACCGGGTCAGCAGCCGGATCGTCGCATCGTTGATATCGGTGTTCAGCGCCTTCTGCGCACAGCCCGTCATCAAAGCCACCCGCATCCGGCGCGGTCCCTCGGGCGCAAAGCTTTGCGGGTCATCGTTCCGGCTTACCGGGGGGATGGTCTTCGGCGCCATCGCCAGCATCGCCCGCACCCGCGCATCCGGCACGAACCGCGCCAAAGGCCGCGCGAGCCTCGCCCCCGCCAACGCCAGCCTGAACCGCATCGGATAGGGCAACACCCGCGCCAGAACCGCCCGCAAGGCCCGGTCCATGAAGGGGCGCTTGTAGGTCGTCTCGATGTATTCGCGCGCCTGATCCACCAGATGCATGTAATGCACCCCGCTCGGGCAGGTCGTCATGCAGGCCAGACAGGACAGACAGCGATCAATATGCTTGACCGTCAGTGCATCGGCAGGCCGGCCGGTTTCCAGCATTTCCTTGATCAGATATATCCGCCCGCGCGGACTGTCCAACTCGTCGCCCAGCACCTGATATGTCGGGCAGGTTGCCGTGCAGAACCCGCAATGCACGCAAGACCGCAAGATATCATTGGCCCGCGCAATCTTGGGGTCTGCCATCTGTTCCGGTGTAAACAGCGTCTGCATCAGCCCATCATCCCCACATTCAGAATCCCGCGCGGATCGAACTTTGCGCGCAACCCCGCCGTCAACGCCGCCACTGCGGCATGCTCTGGCTGAAACACTGGCCCAGCCCCCCGCAACCGCGTCGCATGACCGCCCAGCGCCGCCACCCGGCTGTGCATTTCCACCTCGCCCAACACCCAGACAAGGCCGCCGCCCCAGTCCAGCATCACCTCGGCCTCCAGCCCTGCCATCAGCGCCACCGCATCCGACGGCTTCACCGACACCCGCCAGACGTCCCCCGCCCGCCCGACAAACGGCCCGACATCCCGCACCTCGCGCCACAGCGCCGCGCTGGCATCGCCCGTGACAACCCGCCACTCCCCCCCCAGATGCCCGGCCAGCGCGCCCGACCGATAGCGCACAGACCCCGCCATCCCCTCGACCCGCAGCCGGACCTCGCCGCCGATCCAGGCCGCGCCTGACAGATCGAACGGCGACCCCATCGCGCCCGCCATCGCCACAACCCCGGCCGCCATCCCCATCGGCGCGCACAGCGACGCCTCCGCCTCGGGCACCGCCTGCACCTTGAAGGCGACCTCGCTCAACACCCCGAGCGTCCCCCACGACCCCGCCATCAGCTTGACCAGATCATAGCCGGTGACGTTCTTCATCACCCGCCCGCCGTTCTTGATGACGCAACCCCGCCCATCGACAAACCGGACCCCGATCAGACTGTCGCGGCACGCCCCCACCTGCACCCGGCGCGGCCCGCTGGCATTGACCGCCACCACCCCGCCCAAGGTCGAAACCCCGACCTGCCCCAGCAATCCCCGCATATCCGGCACCTCGAACGGCAACCGCTGCCCCTCGCGCGCCAACACCGCCTCGACTTCGGCCAGCGGCGTCCCCGCCCCTGCCACCAACGTCAGCGCACCGGGTTCATACAGCGAAATCCCCGCCAGCCCCGTCGTCTCCAACACCTCACCCGAAGCCGCCCCAATCCCCCGCGTCCCCCCGCCCACGATCCGCAAAGGCCCCTCGGCCCCCCGGATCGCCTCCGCCAACTCCGTCTCGCTCACCGGCCGCATCTTCATTTTCTGTCCCTGAATATCCCGGGTGCGTTCATCGGTGCGCCATTGGTCCGAGCATCAATGGACGCGGGGGGCGGCGCCCCGGCGCTCTCAACCCGCGCGCCGCGCGGCAGTCAAAGCCAAGGGAAACACCTTTGCCGGGTTCAGCAACCACGCCGGATCGAACACATCCTTGACCCGCATCTGCGCCTCCATATCAGCGCCGGTAAACTGCACCCCCATCAGATCGCGCTTCTCGATCCCCACCCCATGCTCGCCGGTCAGACAGCCGCCCACCTCGACGCACAGCGTCAGGATCGCGGCCCCCAACGCCTCGCACACCTCCAGATCGCCGGGTTTGTTGGCGTCGTACAGGATCAGCGGATGCATGTTCCCATCCCCTGCATGAAACACATTCCCCACCCGCAAGCCATGCTGCGCGCCCAGTTCCGCAATCCGCCGCAGCACGAACGGCAAGGCCGACACCGGAATCGTCCCGTCCAGACACATGTAGTCCGAAATGCGACCGATCGCCGAGAAGGCCGACTTCCGCCCGAGCCAGATCCGCTTGGACTCCGCCTCCGACCGGCTTTCGCGCAACTCCACCGGGTTGTGACGGCGGGCAATGGCAGAGATTGCGGCCAGTTGCTCGTCGATCTCGGCATCCGACCCCTCGACCTCGACGATCAGCAGCGCCTCGCAGTCAGGGTAGCCTGCCTTGGCGAAATCCTCGCAGACCTCGATCAGCAACCGGTCCATGAACTCGATCGCCACAGGAAGAATCCCCGCCTTGATGATGTCGGACACACATTCCCCCGCCACCTCGCTTGAACTGAATCCGATCAGCACAGGCCGCGCGCCCTCGGGTTTCGGCAAAATCCGCAGCACAGCCTCGGTCACCACCCCCAACTGCCCCTCGGACCCGCAGACCAGCCCCAACAGGTCCAGCCCGCCGGCGTCCAGCCACGGCCCGCCGATCTCCAGCACCGTCCCGTCCATCTGCACCAGAGTCACGCCAAGCAGATTGTTCGTCGTCACCCCGTATTTCAGACAATGCGCCCCGCCCGAATTCATCGCGATGTTCCCGGCAATCGCACAGGCCAACTGGCTGCTGGGATCGGGCGCATAGAAGAACCCCTCCGCCTCGACCGCGCCCGTCACGCTCAGATTGGTGCGCCCGGTCTGCACCCGGATGAACCGGTTGGCATAGTCGGTTTCCAGCACCGCCGCCATCCGGCTGACCCCCAGCACCACGCAATCCGCCGTCGGCATCGCCCCGCCCGCCAGCGACGTCCCCGACCCGCGCGGCACCACCGGCACCCCCATGGCGTGACAAACCCGCAACGCCGCCGCGACCTCTGCCGTGGTCCGGGGCAACACCACCGCCAGCGGCGCACAGCGATAGGCGGCCAGCGCGTCGCACTCATAGGCCCGCGTCTCTGCCGGATCGGAAATCACCGCATCGCCCGGCAACACCCCCCGCAACCGCGCCACGATCTGCGTCTTGGCCCCCAGTACGGCCGCATTCGGAATCGGCATGTCCATCGCAACACTCCTGATCTGGTAAGAAACTATTACCAATTTAACCCATAGGCAAGACCCGATCCGCCCCGCTACGCTGCACCCCATGAATCTGCTCGCCCACCTCAACCCCGCGTTCACCGCGCTCGACATGACAGCGCTGGTCGCACTGATCGTCGCATGGCTCGGGATCGGTCTGCTGATCGAAAACCCCCCGGCGCGCCACCCGTCGGTCACCGTGCTGATGAAGGCTTACCGACGCGACTGGATGCGCGTTTTCGTGACCCGCGTGCCGCGCATCTTCGACGCCACGGTGATCGACAGCCTGCGTCAGGGCACTGCATTTTTCGCCTCGACCTGCCTGATTGCCATCGGCGGCTGCCTGGCGTTGATGGGCAATATCGCCGCCGCCGAGACGCTGGCCCAGGGCCTGATGGTCGGCAGCCCTGCCCTGTTGCAGATCAAGCTGATGCTGGTCACCGCCTTCCTCGCCGATGCCCTGCTGAAATACGTCTGGGCGCACCGGCTGTTCGGCTATTGCTCGATCCTGATGGCCGCCGTCCCGAACGATCCCAGCGACCCGATCGCCTTCCACCGTGCAGCGCAAGCCGCAGAGATCAACATTACCGCCGCGCGCGGCTTCAACCGCGGCCTGCGGTCGATCTACTTTGCCTTGGGTGCGCTAGGCTGGCTGCTGGGCCCGGTGCCGCTGATGGTCAGCACCACGCTCACCCTCGCCGTCCTTGCCCGCCGCGAATTCGCATCAACCTCGCGCCGGATGCTGCTGGCCGACACGCTGTCCTGAGCGCAGGCTTCCCCTGAGGAACGCGCGTGCCGGTATGGTCCCCCTCAACAGCACATTCCCGAATCGCTTCGAAACTGCTAAACTCATACGTGTTATTCAAAAGTCTTTTCCCTCATCATCGGAGACCACAATGGCCTTCACCATTTCCTCATCCGGCAAACTCTTGCGCGATGGCACGGCGGTCGAACAGATCGCCTCCCCTTACACCAATGGCGGCTTCGCCCCGCAGCCAAAGATCATCTTGATGCATTTCACCATGGGTGCCACCGGGCGCTCCAGTGCGAACTGGTTCAGCGACCGGCGAAACACGTTCAAATCCTCCGCCCACATCGTGGTCGACCGCGATGGCAGCGTGATCCAGTGCGTATCCTTCGAAGCTGGCGCCAATCATGCGGGCCGGTCGACCTGGAAAAACATCGTCGGCTTGAACCGCCATTCCTACGGGATCGAGCTTGCGAACTGGGGCAACCTGACACGGCACGGCAACGGTTGGCGCTCCACTACGGGCGTTTCGATCCCCGATCCGGTACTGGCAGTGCACCGCAACGGCAACCCGAACGGCAGCAGCGCGCCCATCGGCTGGGAACCCTTTCCCGCCGCCCAGATCGAAACCGCCGAAGACATCGCCAGGGCGCTGGTGGCGGAATACGGCTGCACCGAGATCGTCGGCCATGACGACATCTCCAAAGGTCGCAAATGGGATCCGGGTCCGGCCTTCGACATGGCCCGCTTCCGCGAGGCGGTGCTGGAGGATGCCTCCGATACCGGCGGAAACATCCGGCAGGTCAATGTCGCCGAGGGCCTGAACCTGCGGCGCGGACCGGGCACACAGTTCGACGTCATCACCCTGCTGGCCAACGACACCCGCGTCATGGTGATCGAAACCAGCGGCAACTGGGTGATGGTGAACGTGCTGAGCGCCGCTGGGGTCCCCAGCCAGACCGGCTGGGTCCACAGCGGCTTCCTCGACTGAACGGGCCCCGGCGGGTGGTAAACCCCCGCCGCCCGCCACAGCACGGCACCTGATCTTGTCCCTTTCCTCTTGGTCCAAATATCCCGGGGTCCGGGGCAGCGCCCCGGTCCTGCCCTTGCCATCATCGCGCGCGGCGCCGCCCCTCGATCAGCCAGGCCGCCACCGCCAACCCGGCGGCAAACAGCAGATACAGCCACCCCGGCAACAGCGCGGCCACCCGGATATCTTCGGTCAGGTAAGCCCCGCGCGGGGTGATGCCGATCCAGCCGCGACCAAAAGCCTGCCGCCCTTCGCGCACCGTGCGCAGGTCCGGCGCGCCGTCCTCCAGCCGCAACACTCCGCCATTGGTCGGCGTCACGATGTCGGCCAGCTTTTCGCCCGTCGCAATCGTCTCTTCGAACTCGCGCGGCGCGCGGGGGCCGACGGCCACCACCCGCACCAGATCACCCTGTTCCAGCCGATAAAGGCCCAGCATCGGGGCCTCCCAGTCAGCCTGGTACTTGCCCGGTCCGACTTCGGGCAAATCCAGTGCAACCTCGGCCCCATCCGGCCCGGTGATGGTCAGCGCGCCGGGGGGAGTATCCTCGACCGACCGCCGCGTGATGGTCAATGCCGGGCCCTTGGCGGTGGCGGTCAGGCTTTCCTCCTCCAGTTCCGGCTCTTTCAGCATCCAGTGCGCCAGCCGCCGCAGCAGTTCCAACTGCGGCCCGCCACCTTCGTACCCCCGGCCCCAAAGCCACGCATGGTCCGAGGCCAGCACCGCAACCCGGCCGTCCTCGACCCTGTCAAGCACCAGCAAGGGGCGATCCCCCGGTCCCGACATCACCACCTGCCCGCGCAGCGGCGTGACCTCGACCAGACGGTGCCAGCGGCCCCAGCCCCCCTCGGGGGCCAGCGCGTCCAATCCTTCGGTCACCGGATGCCTGCGGCCCAGATCGGTCAGCGCGGGCCTGAAGCCTTCTTCGACCACCCGCGCCGTCGGTTCCACCGGCAGTATCTCGGCCAGGGGCGACCGCCAAAGCGAATCGACCGCGCCGAACTCCGGCCCCGCCGCGACCAGAACCGTGCCGCCGTTCTTCACATAAGTCACCACATTGTCGATGTAGCTCATCGGCAGAATGCCCCGCATCCGGTAGCGGTCAAAGACGATCAGATCGAATTCGTCGATCTTTTCGACGAACAACTCGCGCGTCGGAAAGGCGATCAGCGATAACTCGGTCACCGGAATCCCGTCCTGCTTTTCCGGCGGGCGCAGGATGGTAAAATGCACAAGGTCCACCGACGCGTCCGATTTCAGCAGGTTGCGCCAGACGCGTTCGCCCGCATGCGGCTCGCCGCTGACCAACAACACCCGCAGCCGGTCGCGCACCCCGTTGATCTGCACCACGGCGGCGTTGTTGCGGTCGGTCAACTCGCCTGCGCCCACCGCCACCGAGAATTGCAGCACGTTCATGCCCCCGTGCGGCAGGGTGACGGGCAGTTCCAGATCCTCGCCCACCGGCACGTCGTAGGTCTGGGCCGGATCGGCATCCACCGCAATGGTCAGTTGCGCGAACCCGCCTGCATCGGCGGGCACCGCCCCCTGATCGTCGATCCGCAGTTTCAGCATGACCTCTTCGCCCAGAATGGCAAAGGCCGGTGCGTCGGTGATCACCAGGCGGCGGTCCCAGTCGGTGCCGCGCCCGGTCAACAGCACCTGCAAGGGCGCGGGCAGCGACGGGGCCAGTTCCAGATCGTGCACCTGCCCGTCGGTCAGCAGGATCGCCCCCGCCACCCGCGCGCGGGGTTCTTCGGCCAAAGCCTCGGCCAGCGCCGTCATGGCCAGGGATCCGGCATCCTCGGCCCCATCGCTAAAGCGCATTATCCGAAGTTCGGTATTTTCCAATGCCGCGACCTCGGCCTCGATCCGCGCCACGGCGGTTGCGATCTGTGCGGGACGGTCGCTCAAACCCTGCGACGATGATTCGTCGACGATCAGAAGGACGATATCGTTCAGCGGCTCGCGGTCCTCTTCCTGCAACGACGGATTGGTCAGCGCCATCACCAGCACCCCTGCCGCCAGCGCCCGCAGCGCCCACCCCGCCAGCCCGCGCCACAGCGCAAACCCCAGCAGCACCGCAGCAAACCCGGCCAGCACCCAGACCGCAATCCACGGCAACAGCGGCGCAAAGACGACAGAACTCATTGTCCCAACCTTTCCAGCAAGGCCGGCACATGCACCTGATCCGACTTATAATTTCCGGTCAGCACATGCATGATCACGTTGATCCCGAAGCGGTAGGCCAGTTCGCGCTGACGTTCACCGGCATAGCCGCGCCCCACCGGATACATCCAGACGCCGTTGTCATCGGTGGCCCAAGCGGCGGCCCAGTCGTTGCCGCCGAAAATGACCGGCGTCACCCCGTCGTTCAGGTTGCGAAACGGCATGCCCTCGATCTGTTCGGCATCTGGCGGGGCGGCCTCGACCCACAGGTTCGTCGGAGAGTAGCGCCCCGGATAATCCTGCAACAGATAAAAGGTCCGGGTCAGAACATGATCGGACGGGATCGGCTCCAGAGGCGGAATGTCCAGCCCCGCCGCCAGACGCTGCAATGCCTGCGCCTCGGGGGTTGCTCCGCCGCCCGCTATGTCGCCGTCGCGGGTGTCGAACAGGATCATCCCGCCCGTGCGCAGGTATTCGTTCAGTTTCTGATAGGCCACCGCCGACGGCAGTGCCTGCGCGGTCGTCACCGGCCAATAGAGGAACGGAAAGAACGCCAGTTCATCGGATTCGATATCCACCCCGATCGGCAGATCAGGTTCAACCGAGGTTCTGGCCCACAACTGATCGCCCAAGCCCCGCAGACCGGCATCGGCCACCGCATCGACCTGCGCATCGCCGGTCAGCACATGGCCCAGCACCACCGCCTGCGTCGCCAGATTGGCAAAATCATCGCCCGGCCCCGGCGCGTCCTGCGCCCGCGCGTCGCTCACCATGAACAGGCCCAGCACCACGACAGAGGCCCGCGCCAGCCCCGTCAGCTTGCCCGACAGCCACAGCGCCGCCAGAATATCGACCGTCAGCAACACCAGTGCCCCCGCCAGAAAACTGCCCTTCAACGCCTGTTCGCGGGCGGCCTCGATCCCTTCGATCACCGTGCCCGCAGGCCAATCCGCCGCCGCAAGCCGGGTTTCCGCGCCGATCACGTTCAACGCGACCCGCCGATCCGCCCCGGCATACAGGCCCGGTGCGACTTGGCGCCCCGGCCCGTCGGCCATGGCAGTCGCCAGCGCTTCGCCCGCCACACCGCCCACTTCGCCCGCGTCGCGTTCGGCGCCGAATCCGTCCAGCAGCACCTCTGGCACCCAGGTCTGCCCCGCCAGATCAGCCTCGCCCGCCACCGATCGGGTCGATACCGCCAGCCGTTCCAGCATCTGCACGAACAGGCCCGACAGCGGCAGGGTGGACCATTCGGCATTCGCCGTCACATGGACCAGCACGACCTGCCCCTGCCCCACCGATTTGCGCGTGACCAAGGGCGTGCCATCGGCCAGAGCGGCAATCGTGCGCGCCGAAAGGTCGGGGTCGGGCTGGGCCAGCACCTGATTTGACACGGTGACATCGGCAGGGATCACCAAGCCGTGAAACGGGCTGCCTTCGGGGAAATCGGCCAGTGCCTTGGGTTCGCCCCAACTCATCGCGCCGCCCACCGTCCGCCCGCCCTCGCGCAGGCGCACCGGCATCAGCGGGTCTTCGGTGGTGCGGCTGATGTCGCTGACCGCCATGCGAGGTCCGGCAAAGCGCAAGAGCAGCCCGCCCTTGTCGAGCCACTCCAGCAGGCCGTCCGTCTCGGTCTGGGTCAACCGCGCCACATCGGCCAGCACGATCACATCCGGATTGGCCAGCAGCACATCGGTCAAACCGCCCTCGATCAGTTCGGCCACAGGCTCCAGCGCCTGTTGCAGATAGTGGGTCGAGGACAGCAGTTGCAGCCCCTCGCGGTCCGCCCCGCCACCGATCAGCGCGATCTTGCGGCGTTTCAGACTGTCATCGGTCAGACTGACGGCCCCTGCACTGCGCTGGCCCAGAATCTCGAACCTCTTGATCCGGTTACGCAATTCGGGCGGCAACGTGAGCGCCACTTCGCCCTGCGCAACCCCTGTGGCGAACTCCACGGTCCCGCGCGCCAACTCGCGGTCGATGCCTGATGGGTCAGGCCCGCGCGCCACCACGTCGACCGACACCGCAGCGCCCGCAGGCACCCGCTGCGCCGCCACCTGTACCGCGCCATCGGCAAAACCGGGCGGCGACAGGGCCAGAACCGGGCGGGGCGAGGCGAACACCGTCACCGCCCCGCGCGCCTGTAGCGCCGCCAGCAGATCGCCCTGCCCCGGATGATCCAGCCCGTCCGCCAGCCAGAACGTGTCGAAATCCCCGTCGGGCAGCGCGCCCGCCCAGTCCATCGAGGGGGACCACGCCGCAGGTTCCAGCGCCGCCACCCGGCCCGCCCAGGCATCCGCCGCCTGAAACACCGGGGCTTGCTGCGCGTCGGTCAACCGCACCACCGCCACCGACCGCCCATCGCGGCCCGCCTCCTCGACCAGCGCCACCGCCCGGTCAATCCGGCGCGGCCAGTCGCGCGCATCGGCCCAGCCGCCATCCAGCAACACCAGCAACGGCCCGGTTCCCGGCGCATCTGTCCGAGGGTTCAGAACAGGCCCGGCAAAGGCGACAATCGCCGCCGCCACCGCCGCCATCCGCAACAACAGCAGCCACCACGGCGTCTTGTCGGCCTCGCGGTCCTCGTCCTGCAATCCCAACAGCAGCGCCACCCCCGGAAACCGCCGCCGGATCGGCGCAGGCGGCACCGCGCGCAACAGCAGCCACAGCACGGGCAAGGCGATCAGACCCAGCAAAAGCAAAGGCGTGGTAAAGGCGAGCGCGATCATCGCCCCCCCTCCAACGCGCGGTAGGCCCAGAGCAGCGCAGGCTGCGCCCCGTCGCCGGTATGGAAACAGCCGTATTGCCAGCCGACCGCACGGGCTAGCCCCGTCAGACGATCCTTGCGCTCCGCCAACCGCGCCAGATAGCGGGTGCGCAGGTCGCCCGCGCGCTGCGTCTCGTGCCGGATCCCGCCGCCCATCGATTCGAAAATCGTGCGGCCGTCAAAGGGAAATTCCTCTTCGGCAGGGTCCAGAACCTGGATCAACACGCCGCGCACCCCGCGGTCCGCCGCAGAGGCCAGCGCGGTTTCTACCGCACCGATATCGCCCAGAAAGTCCGAAACGAACACCGCCCGGCCATGTGCCACCATGCCTCCGACCTGCGGCGCGCCATATTCGGTCAGATCGTCCGCCAGATCGCGCGCCAGCCGCATCAGTTGCGCCCGCCCGGCGCGGGGCGTTTCGGCCATTCCGACCCGTTCCCCGCCGCGCAGCAGCAACACGGCCAGCGCCAGCGCCAACAGCCGCGCGCGCTCGGACTTCGGCGCGCGGTCCTTGTCGCCCGAAAACCCCATCGACCGCCCGCCATCGACCCATAGCGTCACCGACTGCGCCGCCTGCCATTCGCGTTCGCGCACGAAATGCCCGTCCGACCGGGCCGAGCGCCGCCAATCGACCATCCGCACCGGATCGCCTGCGTGGGCGGGGCGATACTGCCAGAACTCGTCGCCCATGCCCGCCCGCCTGCGGCCATGCTCGCCCAGCATCACCGTTGCCGCCAGATGTTCGGCCTGCGCCAGCAGCGCCGGCAGCGATTGCCCCAGCGCCTCGGCCCGTGCCCGCAGATCGGCGGTGACGCTCACGCCGCAGCCTCAAGCCGCAGCGTTTTCGCCACCACCCGGTCGATCAGCCCGCCCAACGTCTCGCCCCGCGCCCGCGCGGCAAAGCTCAAGGACATCCGGTGCGACAACACAGGCCGCGCCAGTGCCGCCACATCCGCCAGTCCCGGCACCAGCCGCCCGTCCAGCAGCGCCCGCGCCCGCACCGTCAGCATCAACGCCTGTGCGGCACGCGGCCCCGGACCCCAGGACAGCGAGCCTTCCAGATCGCGGCCCTCAGGCTCGCCCGGACGGCAGGCGCGCACCAAGTCAAGGATCGCCTCGACCACTTTTTCGCCCACCGGCATCCGCCGGATGATCGCCTGCGCGTCCAGCAACTCCTGCGCCGTGAACACCGCCACGGCCTTGGCCTCCACCGCCCCGGTGGTCGCCATCAGAATGTCGCGTTCCGTCGCCCGCGTCGGATATTCCACATCGACCTGCACAAGGAAGCGGTCCAACTGCGCCTCGGGCAAGGGATAGGTCCCCTCCTGCTCGATCGGGTTCTGCGTCGCCAGCACATGGAACGGGCGACCAAGCGGACGATGCACGCCCGCCACCGTCACCTCTTTTTCCTGCATCGCCTGCAAAAGCGCGGATTGCGTCCGCGGCGAGGCGCGGTTGATCTCGTCCGCCATCAGCAACTGACAGAACACCGGGCCTTCGATGAACCGGAATGCGCGGCTTCCGTCTGCACCGGAATCCAGAACTTCGGACCCCAGAATGTCGGCAGGCATCAGATCGGGCGTGAACTGGATGCGCGACCCCTTCAGGCCCATCACGGTGGACAGCGTGTCGACCAGCAGCGTCTTGCCCAACCCCGGCAAACCGACCAACAGCGCGTGCCCCCCGCACAGCATCGCCGCCAGCACCAGATCGACCACGCGGTCCTGCCCGATGAACCGCTGGTTCACCTGTGCCTTCGCCACCCCCAACCGCGCGCCCAAGGCTTCGATCTCGGCGACTAAATTGATAGGATCGGCCATGATATTGCTCCGCTGACTGTTATATGCGCATTAGACCCAAGTAAGACGGCAGGCACAAATGGCAAAAACCGAAAGCGCACAAATGATCGTGAAACCGTCGGCAGACGGGCTGGAAGCGTCTGTTCAGGCGGCATCCAGGAAAGGCCCGCCCCCCCTGCACCTGTGGAACCCGCCGTTCTGCGGCGAGATCGACATGCGCATCGCCCGCGACGGGACGTGGTTTTACCTTGGAACGCCGATAGGCCGCGCGCCGTTGGTCAAGCTGTTCTCGTCGATCCTGCGGCGCGAGGCCGACCGCTATGTTCTGGTCACGCCGGTCGAAAAGGTGGGGATTCAGGTTGACGACGCCCCGCTGCATGCCGTCGACTTCAGCGCCAGCGGCGAAGGCTCCGACCAGTCCCTGACCTTTGTCACCAAGACCGATGACGAGGCCACCGCAGGCCCCGACCACCCCCTGCGCATCCCCCGCGACGCCGAAACCGGCGAGCCTTCTCCCTATATCCTGATCCGACCGGGGCTGGAGGCGCGGATTGATCGCAAATCCTTCTACCGGATGGTCGATCTGGGTTGCCATGCGCCGGTGAACGGAGAAAGCTGGTTTGGTATCTGGTCTGCGGGCCATTTCTTTCCGATGATCCCCTCGAACGAATTGGCCTGAATGCCCCGCTTTGCCGCCAACCTGACGATGTTGTTCACGGAAGTCGGATCGCTCGACCGTCCCGGCCTTGCAGCACAGGCCGGATTCGACGGGGTGGAAATCCTTTTCCCCTACGACCATCCTGCCCGCGACTGGACAGCGGCGCTGGCCGGGTTGCCCGTAGCCCTGATCAACACGCCGCCCGGCAATTGGGTGGCAGGAGACCGCGGCCATGCCGCAGTCCCCGGCGAGCAGGCGACCTTCCGCGAGACGTTCCTGCGCGGGGCCGACATGGCCGCGCGGCTGGGCTCTGCGCGGTTGCATGTGATGGCAGGAGTGGCGCGCGGGCCGCTGGCGGAACAGACCTATGCCGACAACCTGACTTGGGCGTCAGGACAGGCCCCCGACCAGGTGTTGTGTGTCGAGCCGTTGAACGCCGACGACATGCCGGGCTATTTCCTGAACGACTTCGATCAGGCGGCGCGAATTCTGACCGACCTTGGGCTGGCGAACATCGGGTTGCAGTTCGACCTGTGGCACGCCGCCCGCATCCACGGCGATGCCGGTGCGGTGTGGCAGCGCCACAAGGCGCAGGTCAACCATATCCAGATCGCAGGCTTCCCGACCCGCGCCGAACCGGGCGGCGGCGGGTTCGATCTGACCGCATTGTGCAGCGAGGTCGATGCCCGCGGCTATGACGGCTGGATCGCCGCCGAATACCGCCCCTCCCGTGCCACCGTGCATGGGCTAAGCTGGCTGTCCGCGCTCAAGGCGCGCGCGCGGCTGATGGGGGCGTGACGGGCAGGGGGACGCAGATCGCCGCCGCGCCGCGCCCTGTGCCATCGGGACGGATGCCCGACATTTATCCGACGCTTGTCCGACACCGGTTTTCCCATCCAACCTTGCCCGTCCCGCCCCACTCGCTAAACTGCGCAAACCCAAGCCCGCAAGGATGCCCCATGCCGATCCGTCCCCCCGAAACCGAAATCGTGACCCGCTGGAAAGTCGCCTGTGACGGCGGCGAAGGCGCTTTGGGACACCCCCGCGTCTGGCTGTCGATTCCGCAAGAAACCGGGTTCGTCGAATGCGGCTACTGCGACAAACGGTTCGAGATCGACCGCGCGCACGCGCACGACGATCACTGACCTGACAGCGCGTCCTTGCAATGGGTAGAACCCCGCACCGCTTCGTGGCAATACTCGCGCAACCTACAAAAGGCGGCGCAAGATGACATTCGGCAAGGGCCACCACCTGCATCTGATCGACGGATCGGCCTATATCTTTCGCGCCTATCACGCGCTGCCCCCCCTGACGCGCAAATCTGACGGACTGCCGGTGGGGGCTGTGGCGGGGTTTTGCAACCTGATCTGGGGCGAGATGAACACCACCCGCAAGGCCGAAGCGCCGACCCACATCGCCGTCATCTTCGATCACAGCGCCAGAACCTTCCGCAACGACATGTTCCCCGCCTACAAGGCAAACCGCCCCCCCCTGCCCGAAGACCTGCGCCCGCAGTTCCCTCTGACCCGCGCCGCCACCCGCGCCTTCAACATCGCCTGCATCGAGATGGAGGGGTATGAGGCAGACGACATCATGGCGACGCTGGCCCGAATGGCCGTCGCGGCGGGCGGCACGGCGACGATCCTGTCGTCGGACAAGGACCTGATGCAACTGGTAGGCCCCGGCCTCACCATGTTCGATCCGATGAAGAACAAGGCGATCGGCCCGGACGAGGTGTTCGAGAAATTCGGGGTAGGCCCGGATAAAGTGATTGATGTTCAATCGCTTGCCGGAGATTCCGTCGACAATGTGCCCGGTGCGCCCGGCATCGGACTAAAGACCGCAGCCCTGCTGATCCAGGAATATGGCGACCTCGACACCTTGCTGGCCCGCGCGGGCGAAATCAGGCAACCCAAACGGCGCGAGGCTTTGGTGGATAACGCCGACAAGATCCGCCTGTCGCGCGATCTGGTGACGCTGAAATGCGATACCCCGGTGACGGTCACGCTGGAAGAATTGGACCTGCGCGCGCCGGACCCTCTGACATTGCTGGGTTTTCTGGCCGAAATGGAGTTTCGCACCCTGTCCAAACGGGTGGCCGACAAGCTGAACATCGCGGTGCCGGTGATCGACGACACCAAGGGGTACGAGGTAGCAGGCGCGCATGGCGCCACCGCCGAGCCGGATCGGCTGCCCTTCGACCACGCGGCTTATGTGAAAATCGGCGATGCGGTAACGCTTTCTCAATGGATCTCGCGGATCGTCGAGCGCGGCTATGTGGCCGTCGACACCGAAACCACGTCTCTGGACGAGATGCGCGCGGAACTGGTGGGGATTTCGCTGTGCGTCGACGCGGGGCGCGCCGCTTACATTCCGCTGGGCCACCGGCAGGGCGGCGGCGATCTGTTCGGGTCGTCTGACCTGACCGAAGGCCAGATGTCGGCTGACGAAGCCTTGGCGATGCTGAAACCTGTTCTGGAGGATGCCAGCATCCTCAAGATCGGGCATAACATGAAATATGACGCCAAAATCTTTGCGCGTCAGGGGGTCACGGTCGCGCCGATTGATGACACGATGCTGATGTCCTACGCCATGCACGCCGGTCTGAACGGCCACGGGATGGATGCGCTGTCGGAAAAATACCTTGGCCATGCGCCGATTCCGATCAAGCAATTGATCGGGACGGGCAAGGCGCAGGTTACCTTCGACCGGGTCGCCATCGACGATGCGGTGAAATACGCCGCCGAAGACGCCGACATCACCCTGCGACTGTGGCAACTGTTCAAACCGCAACTGCATCGCGCCAAAGTAACGACCGTTTACGAGACGCTGGAACGCCCTTTGGTGCCCGTGCTGGCCCAGATGGAAATGACCGGCATTCAGGTCGACCGCGATACCCTGTCGCGCATGTCCAACGCCTTTTCGCAGAAAATGGCGGGGCTGGAGGCAGAGATTCACGAACTGGCCGGGGTGACGTTCAACGTCGGCTCGCCCAAGCAACTGGGCGAAATTCTGTTCGACAAGATGGGGTTACCGGGCGGTGAAAAGGGCAAGACCGGGGCCTATGCGACGGGGGCCGACATTCTGGAGGACCTTTCCACCGAACACGAACTGCCCGGCCGGGTGCTGGACTGGCGGCAGTTGGCGAAGCTGAAGTCGACTTACACCGACGCGCTGCAAGACCACATCAACCCCGAAACCGGGCGGGTGCATACGTCCTATTCGCTGACCGGGGCGGTCACGGGGCGGCTGTCGTCCACCGACCCCAACCTGCAAAATATCCCGATCCGCACGGAAGAAGGCCGCAGAATTCGCGAGGCGTTCGTCGCCCCCAAGGGCAAGCTTCTGGTATCGCTCGACTATTCCCAGATCGAACTGCGCATCCTCGCCCATGTGGCCGACATTCCCAGCTTGCGACAAGCCTTTGCGGACGGCATCGACATTCACGCGATGACCGCGTCGGAAATGTTCAACGTGCCCCTAGCCGATATGACATCCGACATCCGTCGCAAGGCGAAGGCGATCAACTTCGGCGTGATCTATGGCATTTCCGGCTTCGGCCTTGCCCGCAATCTGCGCATCCCGCGGGCCGAGGCGCAGGGCTTCATCGACCGTTACTTCGAACGCTATCCGGGCATCAAGGAATACATGACCGCGACCATAGCTTTTGCGCAATCAAAGGGTTACGTCCAGACTTTGTTCGGTCGCCGCATCCACACCCCCGAAATCAACGCACGCGGCCCCGCCGCAGGTTTCGCCAAACGCGCCGCGATCAACGCGCCGATCCAGGGCACCGCCGCCGACGTGATCCGCCGCGCGATGGTGCGGATGCCGCAGGCCATCGCCCATTTGCCCGCCAGAATGCTGTTGCAAGTCCATGACGAGTTGCTGTTCGAGGTGGACGAAGACGCCGCCGATGCGCTGATCCCCATCGCCAGATCGGTGATGGAAAACGCAGCCGACCCCGCCGTTACGCTGAACGTGGCCCTGACTGTCGAGGCGGGGCGCGGCGTCAACTGGGCGGCGGCGCATTAGCGCCCGTCGGCGCGCACCATCCGCGCCACCAACGGCGGGCAAGTGACAGAGGCTGCGCCTTGGGGTCATCCGTGCCTGAAAGCCCATGGCAAGATGTGGTGCTGATGGTTGCCCTTCGTCGATGCCGCCGTGTTCAAAGCCGCCAAGGACCAGCGCGACACGGACCAGATTGGTGGGGATCGGGGTGAAACGGAGGTCGTCCGAGGCTCCTTCGGATGCCCCGATGTGCAGCCAATCCTGCCAGCCCGCGACCCGAACCCCGAGGGTTCACGAAGGCTCGATCAGCCGCCCCATCATGCGCCCGGCCACAATATGCAGGTGGTAATGCGGCACCGCCTGCATGCCGTCCACCCCGGCATTGGTGATGCAGCGATACCCGGCCTCGCCTGTCATGGAACAAACCGCTGCACAAAGCCGAGAGAAATCAACCAGTTCCTCGGCTGGGGCTTCGGATGCGAAATGGTCGAACGTCACATAAGGCCCCTTGGGGATCGCCAGCACATGAAACGGCGCAAGCGGGCGGTTGTCGTGGAAGGCAAGACCGTGTTGCGTCTCCAGCACGGTCTTGTTGGGAATTTCGCCGCGCAGGATGCAAGCGAAGATGTTGGTCGGGTCATAGGTATGGGGCATGGGTCAATCCACAAACAGATATTCGGTCGCTGCAATCTCGCGCGCCTTCTCGACCGGGATATCAAGGAATTCAGCCAAGGGCACCGTGTTTTCATCGACCGTTGCCGATTGGCGCACCCGTGACATGTCCTTGAAGCCGGCGTCGCGGATGCGGTCGGATTCGAACCGCACGTCGTAGCGAATGGTCGGCAACAGACGGTCGATGGTTTCCTGCGGCGTGCGTTCCCCCGCCAACCCCACCCGCCGCGCGTGGCCGATCAGGTAGTCGTCGCTGAACAGACAGTCGATCTCCAACAGCCGCACGCGCGCCTTGTCGTTGTAGAAATCCTGCATCAGATCGACGTTTGCCGGGTCGATACAGACGATCAGCTTGTCGGTCTGCCAGTAATCGAACAACATCCGCATCAGGGCCCGCCGATGGCGCGTGCGCTTTTCCAGCGTGGTCTGGATGCCGCCCAAGTCGGGCAGCGGCGTGGACGCTTCGTTGAACAGATAGTCGACGGCGGGCAGGTTTGTCACCTGACGCACCCGTTCGACCAGCCGCTTGGCCACATGCCATTTCTTGCAGGTCACCATCAGCAGCGTCCGCTCGCGCCCCAGAGAGCTTTCCGTCTCCCAAAATCGCGGGGCAAAGCGGCGGCCGATCCGGCCTCGCCCGGTCAGGAACTTGAACAGGCTGCGGCCTTCGTTGGAAATCCCGAACCTCACCCCGGTCGCGGCGTAAAGCTTGCCCAGGCGTTCCTTGAGGTCCTTGGCGTCCGGGCTGATCTTGCGGGCGAACAGAAAGTCCTGTGACAGCAGCAAGTCATAGTGATCATTGTGAAAATTGACGGGCATCCCATAGTCGGTGAACATCAGAAAGGTCAGCGTGCGGCTGCGGATCTCAGGCTCGGGCACCAGATGCCGCACGATGGTCTGAAAGAACGTCTCGTCGGGAATCCAGGTCGTGCGGAAAAACCGCATCACATCTCGGCGCTTTTCGGTGAAATCGAGCACCGATTCGATCGTGCGGCGCCGCAGGCACCACCATTGGCTGCCGATCTGCATCTGGATATCGCCCGGCACCTTGCGCGCCAAGCCGAGCCGGCGCTGCACGTTCATCGAGGCGTAAAACAACGCCTTCGTGGTGCGTTCGTTGAACCAGTGACGATAGATCAGGCGTTCCTGCTTGATCCCGGTCTTGATCCAGTCCGAATTGAAGAAGTCGAAACTCTCGATGTAGTCCACCTCGTCACCGTCCAGAAACTTGTGGGCAAATTCGGCGGTCTTGGTCGGCATGCAGTCGCCCGACAGCATGTAGAAATGCGTGGCGCGAGGAAACCGGTCGACGGCCGCGCGCACCGCAAGCAATGTGGCTTCGATCAGGCTCCACTCGCCCCAACCGCACTTGATCCGCCGCCGCGCGAAAGCGACCGACGGGTTCGGTCCCAGCGCCGCCTTGATCTTGTCGAAATCCTCGCGCTTGGCGCGCCAGTCAAAGTGGATGGCGATGAAATCCCCGGTTGCCGTCAGGCGCTGCGCCTGGGCAATGATGCCTTCCGGGTCCTTGTGACACAGCAGAATATAGACGATTCTTGCCATTTTATCGACACTTACGGGTGAACATGGGTCATTGTTTCCCTAAATACCTTTATCGCACATTGAAAAGACAGCCTTTCTTTGCTTTTTTGTACGCAGATGTTCCAAGGCACCAGATGGATTGCCCGGAACGGAGAAAAAGGGACGTGACGTATGGGGTTTCCGGGCACCTGGATGACGGAAAGTGAAAGCATGGTCTACCGCGTGGTGCCGAAATGCGCTTGCTCGACCATCGGTCAGATCATGTTTTACGCCGACCACGGGGTGTTCTATGACGGCGACATCCACGACAGCACGACAGGGCTGCACAAATGGTCGCAAGAGGTCAGCCAGCCGCTGATCGAACGCAACGTCAAGTCGCACAAATCCTATGCCTTCACCTGCGTGCGCAATCCCTATACCCGCATCCTGTCGTCGTTCTTCGACAAGATCTGCGGCGTTCAACGCAACGGCAAACGCTATCGCGGCAACCTCGTGCCGCTTCTGACCCAGAAATACGGCGTCGATGTGGGGGGCGACGACGGGCAAGCCGACTTCGATCAGATCGCCAGCTTCCGCCGCTTTCTGCTGTTCGCGCGCGACACGATCCGCTGGAAGAAACCGATGGAGCCCGACATCCACTGGTCCGCGATGTCCGGTCATGTCTCGACTTACATCGTTAACGGCGGGCGCTACGATCAGATCTTCTTCACCGAAAAGTTCGATGAGGGCATGGCGATGGTGCTGAAAAACACCAGGCAGAAACACAAGGTCGATCTGAAGAAAATCCCCAGGTTCAACGAAAGCGAAGGCCATGGCCCCAAACGCGCCCACCCGGTCGAGGCGTATTTTGACGATCTGTCGATGCATCTGGTCTGGGAAATCTACAAACGGGACTTTCAGGTGTTCAAATACGACTTCGAAGACCCGGCCAACAAGA